>CAISHQ010000152.1 GCA_903885195.1 uncultured Pseudomonadota bacterium
GATGGTGGTATTTCGCTCACCGCTGACAGCAGCTCCCGCGGCGCCGCCGGCGGCGGGTGCCGCGGTGCCTTGGATTTGCTCTTTGAGCTTGGTGGCAATCTTCTCCGCATCGGCATAGCGCAGGTAGCGCACACGGGTATCGCCACCGCCGGCCAGCGGCGTGTCCAGGTAGGCGATGAGCGTACGAGCCCGTAGACGCTGAGTTTTTTCACCCGCGAGCAGAATGCTGTTCGAGCGTTCGTCGGCCACCACGCGAAGAGGCGCCATGCCTCCTTCGGCCGATTGCGTCTGCGCCGGGTTGAGCAGGTTCATGGTGCGCACGACCTCGGCAGCCGACACGTTCTGCATCGCGACGACTTCGATATCCGCGTCGCTCGATTGATCGATGCGTCGGATGATCCGCAGCATCCGGTTCACGTTGTTGGCGCGATCGGAGAGGATCAGCATATTGGAGGCGGGATAGGCGGCGAGGTGCGCGTTTTGCGGCATCAGCGGGCGCAGGATCGCCACAAGTTGCGCAGCGCTGACGTTGGTCACGCTGACGACCTGCGTGACGAGCTCGTCCGAGGTGGCGCTGACGCGGCCTGGCAGATCGCGTCCCGGCATGGTGCGCATGTTGGCGTCCGGGATGATCTTCAGCATTTTTCCAGAGGGCACGGCGGCAAAACCATGCACCTGCAGCAAGGCGAGAAAGGCCTCATAGAATTCGGCTGGCGTCATCGAGGTCTGCGAGAGCATTGTCACCTGCGCACGCACCCGCGGGTCAATGATCACGTTCTTGCCGGTCGCCGCCGCGACGGCCTCGATCACCTGCGTGATGTCGGCATCCTTGAAGTTCGGCGTAATGCGTTGGCCTGGCGCGGGTTGCTGCGCCGAAGCGGCGGCTGCGGCGGCAAGCAGAGCGGCAATCAGTACGTGTCGAATGCGCATCATTGGATCCAGTCGAGGTGGGCGAGGGGTGACGCTGACAGGGGATTTCGGGATTTGCAAACGCTCACTGCGCATTGCTCTGCGAATCCTGCGCCGGGCTCGGCGGCGGGGGCGGTGTGGGCGACGGGGGCGCGAGACCGGCAACGTTCAAAATCACGTTTTCCTCCCGACCGTTGCGCTCCACCGTGAGCTTCGATTGCGGTGAGCCGCTCAGGGTTCGCATGAACTGCTCGCTGTTGGCCTGGTCCATCAGCGGCGTGTCGTTGATCGCAAGCACGAGGTCACCCGGACGCAGGCCGATGGCGGTGAACTGCGCGGCGTCGTTGCCCGGGTAGACGCGAACACCGCCCGGCTTGCCTGCACGGATGACCGTCTGCCAGCGAATGACATTGGTAATCGCCGACAGGGCGGCGTCGTTGGCGGCAGGCGCGCTTGCGGTGGTGGGGATGCCGAGCACAGCCGTCGACTGTGCGGGTAGCCGCAGGCTCTCAAGGGTGCCATCCCGATCGAGAATGACACGGTCCGGGTACACCGAGTGCAGGCGAGCCCCTACGGGAAGGCTGGCGCCGACCCCGTATAACTTGGCTGTGGCCGTCGTCTCGCCAATGATCGCTTTACCCTCGGTCGGCGTTCGGGCCGCGAGTACGCCGGCGAGCACGAGGTTGAGAGAGGTCGGCGGCGCTTCGAGGGGATCGGCAGCGGGCGCTGCCTCCCGTGCGCCGAAAAGCTCGGCCGCGATGATCTGCGCGATTTGCGGCAGGGGCGCGGAGGGTGTGGCAGGCGGGGCTGAGATCGGCGCGTCCGACTCGACATTCGGGTCGAGCACGCCCACCTGCACCGCCAGCGCCCAGGCAAGTTGTAGCCCGAGCGCGACCGCCAGCACTCCCGCGACCCACACCGGGGCATCCCACCTGACACGCATGATGTGAATCATACCTAGCCGCCTGCCGGCCTACACTTGAGTTCGGTCATCGGCACCCCTATAACGATCCCATGTCTGCTGAAGAGTCACGCCCCGGTCTCGACGCGACGGTTGCCGAGGCTACTCCCGAGGTCAAGCAGCCGCCGCTGTTCCAGGTCATTTTATTGAATGATGATTACACTCCCATGGAGTTCGTGGTCGATGTGCTGGAGCGTTTTTTCGGCATGGGTCGCACCCAAGCCACCCAGGTGATGCTCGAGGTCCACATGCGCGGCAAGGGAGTCTGCGGCGTGTTCACCCACGAGATCGCCGAGACCAAGGTCGCCCTGGTGACCCGTTACGCGCGTGACCACCAGCATCCGCTGATGTGTACGCTCGAGGAAGCCTGACGCAATGGAGTGCCGCTGACATGCTGTCCAACGAATTGGAAACCTGCCTCAACTCGGCCTTTCAGGTGGCCCGTGAGGGTCGTCACGAGTTCCTGACGGTCGAACATCTGTTGCTGTCGATCCTCGATACGCCGCGGGTCAAGGAGATCCTGCAGGCCTGCGGCGGCGATGCCGCGAGGCTCGTGGTCGAACTGCGCGAGCACATCGAGCAGACGACGCCGCGGGTACCCGAGGGCGAGGAGCGCGAAGTTCAGCCTACTTTGGGGTTTCAGCGGGTGCTGCAGCGTGCCGTGTTCCACGTGCAGTCGAGCGGACGCAAGGAAGTTGGTGTCGCCAACGTGTTCGTCGCCATCTTCGGCGAGAAGCAGAGCCACGCGGTGTTCCTGCTCGGTCGTCAGGATGTGTCGCGGCTCGATGTGGTCAATTACGTCTCGCACGGCATGTCCAAGCTCGCCGATGAGCGTGCGAGCGAGGCCAAGGACGAGGCCCCGCCTGCGGCTGCGGGCGCGCCCGAGGCGGACAGCGGTGCTCTCGATAAGTATGCGAGCAACCTCAACAAGCTTGCCGCGGAAGGCAAGATAGACCCGCTGATCGGGCGGCAGATGGAGGTCGAGCGCACCATCGAAATTCTCTGTCGGCGACGCAAGAACAACCCGCTGTACGTGGGCGAAGCAGGCGTCGGCAAGACGGCCATCGCCGAGGGACTCGCGCGGCGCATCGTCGAGGGGCAGGTGCCCGAGGTGCTCTCCGACTGCACGATCTACTCACTCGACATGGGTTCGCTGATCGCGGGCACGAAGTACCGCGGGGATTTCGAGAAGCGATTGAAAGCAGTGCTGGCGGAGCTTCGCAAGCAGCCGGGCGCCGTGCTCTTCATCGACGAGATCCACACCGTCATCGGTGCCGGGGCCGCCTCCGGTGGCGTGATGGATGCCTCGAACCTCATCAAGCCTGTGCTGACCAACGGCGAGTTGCGCTGCATTGGCTCGACCACGTACCAGGAATATCGCGGCATCTTCGAGAAGGACCATGCGCTCGCGCGGCGTTTCCAGAAGATCGATGTGGTCGAGCCCACCGTGCCCGAGACCATCGAGATCCTCAAAGGTTTGCGCAGTCGCTTCGAGGAACATCACGGCGTCACCTACACCGACGCGGCGCTGAAGGCCGCTGCGGAGCTCTCTGCGCGGCACATCAACGAGCGGCACCTGCCCGACAAGGCGATCGACGTGGTCGACGAGGCCGGTGCCCGGCTGCGCCTGAAGCCTGCGGCCGAGCGCGAAACCGTGGTCGATGTGCACCACATCGAGGAAGTGGTCGCGCGGATTGCCCGCATTCCGCCAAAGACCGTCTCGAGCAACGACAAGGAGGTGCTGCGTAATCTCGAGCGCAACCTCAAGCTCGTCATCTTCGGTCAAGACAAGGCGGTCGAAACGCTGTCAGCCGCCATCAAGATGGCCCGCTCGGGTCTTGGCGATGAGCGAAAGCCCGTCGGCAGCTTCCTGTTCGCGGGCCCAACGGGGGTCGGCAAGACCGAGGTCACGAGACAGCTGGCCATTGCGCTCGGCATTGAGTTCATTCGCTTCGACATGTCTGAATACATGGAGCGGCATACGGTATCGCGGCTCATCGGCGCGCCACCGGGCTACGTGGGATTCGATCAGGGAGGCCTGCTCACCGAGGCCATTTCCAAGCACCCGCACGCGGTGCTGCTGCTCGATGAAATCGAAAAAGCGCATCCCGACGTCTTCAATCTGCTGCTGCAGGTGATGGACCATGGCACGTTGACGGACAACAACGGTCGCAAGGCCGACTTCCGTCACGTCATCATCGTCATGACCACCAATGC
>CAISHQ010000153.1 GCA_903885195.1 uncultured Pseudomonadota bacterium
GCGGCGCGGAAATTCGCAGTCTGCGTGGTCACGGCTACGTGCTCGACGTCGCACGCCCCGACGGAAACGGTACGAGCGGAGGTCGCGGGTGATCCGGCGGGTATCGCCCCTTTATGTGCGTATGGCCGTCTACATCGGCGCTGCCATCGTCGGCTTCGTGCTGCTCGCCTTGGCCAGCCTTGCGCTGATCGCCTCGCGACAACTGGAGAACTATCTGCTTGCCCGCGAAGGCTCGCTCGGTCGGGATGCTGCGCAAGTCCTCTCGGGCGGCGGGCGCGATGCCCTCCGCGAGTGGATGGCAGACCCGCGTACGATTCCCGACGGCGTAGTGCTCTACATTCTCGACGCCGAAGGGCGTGACCTCGCTGGCAAGGAACTGCCCGCCAGCTATCGTCGCTTCGTCGAGCGATTCGTGTTGGCGGCAGTGCGCGAGGAACAAAGCAACTTCAGTCCCATCCGCCTTGCTCCGCTGCTCGTTGCTGAAGACGGCACGCGCTATGCGTTCCTGCTGTTGCCACAGCGCATCGCGCCCTGGGGTAATGCAGCCACGCTGATCGCTTTGCTCGCCGCGGCGCTGATCGTCATCGCCGTGGTGGCCGCAATAATCGCCCGCGCGCTCGGTAAACCCATACGCGAACTGCAACTCACCGTGCGTACGCTGGCAAAAGGCGACGTCGCCGCCCGAGCGCCCACCGCAGTCACGGGGCGGGGCGATGAACTCGGCGCGCTCGCACGCGATGTCGACGCCATGGCCGAGCGTATCGAGCGTCTGCTCGCCTCGCGCCAGCAACTGATGCGGGACATGTCGCATGAACTGCGCTCGCCACTGGCCAGACTGCAGGCAGCGCTAGCGCTGACCGAGCGCAAGCAACCTCTGCCTGAGATCGAACACGCACGTATCGCCACGGAACTCGAGCGTATGAATCAGGCCATTGGCGATGTGCTGCGTTTTACGCGGCTCGAAGCAGAGCCCATTCGTGCCAAGCACCTACTGCGCATCGACGAGTTGCTGCAGACGCTCGTCGAAGACGAGCGTGACGAGGCGGGCCACCGCGACGTTCGGTTAGTGCTGATAGCAGCCGCCGACCTTACGGTGGTCGGCGATCCTGCGCTGCTGCGCAGCGGTTTCGAGAACGTTTTGCGCAACGCCATTCGTCACGCCCCGCCTGGGAGCCCCGTCGAGGTGAGCGCAGCGCCCCGCCAGTCGGCGGAAGACCCAGCGACCGATACCGTCGAAGTGCGAATCGAGGATCGCGGTCCCGGGGTGCCGAGCGAGATGCTGGAGCGGATTTTCGAACCCTACACGCGGCTCGCTCCTGCGGGTGACGACAGCACCGGAACGGGGCTCGGACTTGCCATCGCGCGTCGCGTGTTCGCGGCCCATGGTGGACATATTCACGCTGAACCGGCTACGCCCTGCGGGCTGCAGGTGCGTATTACACTGCCTCGCGCGTGCTAGCATTCGCGCCGCTACGCAGTGCAGAGAGGAGTGAGTCATCGTGCCCGGTAAACTGATACTCGTACGTCACGGCCAAAGCATCTGGAACGTCGAGAACCTCTTCACCGGTTGGCACGACGTCGACCTGTCACCGCAGGGCCGTCTCGAGGCGGCTGCCGCCGGTCGCGAACTCGTACGGGAACACCTCGCCGTTGATGTCGCCTTCACCTCGATGCTCAAGCGCGCCATTCGCACGCTGTGGATCATGCTCGATGAAATGGATCGCATGTGGGTGCCAGTCGAGCGCTCCTGGCGACTGAACGAGCGTCATTACGGTGCCCTGCAGGGTCTCAACAAGGCTGAAACCGTGGCCAAACATGGTGAGGCACAGGTCAAGATCTGGCGCCGCAGCTACGACATCCCGCCTCCGGCGCTGGCGCTCGATGATCCGCGCCACCCGCGGCACGATTTGCGCTACGCCGGCATCGATCCTGCGTTGCTACCCGCCACCGAGTCACTGAAGGACACGCTCGCCCGGGTGCAGCCGTTCTGGGAATCTCGGATCGCGCCTGAACTGCGTTCCGGCCGCAACGTGCTCGTCACGGCGCACGGCAACAGCCTGCGAGCGATGGTGAAAATGCTCGACAATGTTCCGGAGAAAGACATCGTCGAACTGAATATTCCGACGGGCGTGCCGCTGCTTTACGAGCTCGACGAGCAGCTGCGACCGCTCACTCGGCGCTACCTCGGTGATGCCGCCGCCATTCAAGCGGCAGCGGATGCGGTTCGCCGCCAGACGGAGCGGAACTAAGCCGAAGCCTTGGGTGGTCCCGGCGCCCAGCCGTCGTAGCGACCGCCGCCCGCCGCAGCCAGCTCTCGCAACCGACCCGAGGTCGAGCGAATGGCCTCGACATTGAGTTGCAAGGTTCGCTGTGCGTGCACACTGAAGGGCAGGTCAGCGCTATCGGGCAGATCGCGCACGTCCGCCACGTAGCCGTCCGCATTGAGCTGCGTGGCGAGTTGCTCGGCCTGCTCCCGAGTCGGCATAGCCACAAAGAAATCCACCTCCACGGGCCGAAAGGGATCGGCACCGCTGCGGCGCAGCCGCTCGATCAGCCGTGTGTCCCAGTCATCGACTTTCACAGCTGCCGCGCGACGCAATTGATAGACGATGCGCCATACGGCAATGCCGGCACCGGCGACGAGAAACACAACGAACCAATCCATGGCAGAACCCCCTAGGGCGTGTGACCTAATTCCTGAAATGATGGACGCCGCTTTTCGAGGAACGCATGCATGCCCTCGAGCCCTTCGCTCGAAGCGGCTTGCTGCGCAATGGTACGGCCCTCGAGCGCCAGGTGATATTCGAGTTCGCTGCGCGAGACGGACAACAGCCGCTTGGTCTTGGCAAATGCGTGTCGTGGACCGGACGCAAGCCGAGACGCCAGTTCGCGCGCGTGATCCAGCAACTGCGCATCCGGCACCACCGCGTTGACGAGACCCACCGACAGAGCCTCGTCGGCCGTCACCGCGCGATTGCTGAGCAGCCACTCCATCGCTCGCTTCGCGCCAATCAGTCGCGGCAGAAAGAACGACGTCCCGCCATCGGGCGTCAGCGCCACACCCGTATAGGCGAGCGAAAAACGCGTGCTCGAGCCGCAGACGGCGAGATCTGCCATCGCCACGAGCCCCACTCCCGCACCGGCCGCGGTGCCGTTGACGACCGCGATCACAGGCGCATCGAGGTTCACGAGCCCGACGATCGCGGCGTGTAAATCACCAGTGAGCTCGAGCAGGTACGCGGTGATGTCGGCACGCTGAGCGGAGGGGGACGACTCGGCAGAGTTCTGCGCGAGCATGCCGCGCAGATCGCCGCCAAAACAAAAATGCTTGCCTGCACCGGTGAGCAGGACGACCCGGATCGACGGGTCGGCTTCGAGTTCTCGGACGGCGCCAAGCAACTCGCGCGCCATCGGAAGATTGAGGACGTTGGCATTGTCGGGCCGATTCAGCGTCAGCACGCCGATCGCCCCCTCGCGTTGCAGGGTGACGAATGCCACGCTGGGCTTACTCGTCCGGCGCGATAGTCACGCGCAGGCCATCGAGTGCGTCCGTCATCTCGATCTGGCAGGACAGGCGCGAGCCGCTCTTGTGGTGCGCCAGTTCGGCGATGAGTTCACGCTCGTCGGACATCGCTGCCGGAATCTTTGCCGCCCAGTCGCCCTCGATGTAGACATGGCAGGTGGCGCACGAGCACATGCCGCCGCAAATCGCCGAGATGCCGTAGTCGAGTTCCCGAAGGGTTTCCATCAGCTTCTGGCCCGACCGAGCGGGGACATCGTGTTCGCGACCGTCGCGGTCGACGACTTTCAGCAAGGGCATGGGCAAATCCTGACGGGGCTGATTGGGGGCCGCTAGTGTGCCCGGGCTGCCGCAGCGTTTCCAGTCAGGACGGATGCGAGGTCAACCCACAGGCCATCCAGGAGCACCCGGGTCCGCACCAAGGTGTCGAAAAGCGCTTTCTCGGACACCGACACCCAGTTTGTCCAATGGCAGGCCCCAACCGCGCAGCTGACCACGAGGCCAGCAAGATCCTCCAGCCGATGCCCCCGATGCGCGTACTCGAAATCGAGCAGTACGAGACGGCCGTCGGGCATGCAGAGCAGGTTCTCCGGCGAGAGGTCGCCATGCACGAAACTGTCCAGAGCGTGGTGGGCCAGCGCCGGTTCCCTCGCCCACCCGTTCAGGCAGTGCTCCAACGAGGCGTCCCAACGTCGCGCGAGCCCAGCAGAACGCGCCTCAAGCTCCCGATGCAATTGAGCGGCCCGGTCGGCCAGATGAATCATGGGTAACTGTGCCGAGGGCAAAAGGCGCAACGCTGCGAGCAGATCCAGTACCGCATTGGAGCTGCAACCGCGCTCCCACCACAGAGCATCGATCCGGGTACCGGCGACGAACGGCATGCTCATCCAACCGCCATCGAGATCGACGGCGAGCACGGGCGGCGCGAGCCCGATCGCGGCTACGAGGCGCTGGGCGGTCACCTCCGCGACTCGATCGGACCCCAGCACGTCCGCAATGCAGCGCTCGGCCCAGTGACGACGCACGATGTCGCGACCTTCTTCGTGCAGACGCTCCACTCGATTGAGCACCGGCGCGGCGAAGGGATCCTTCACTCGAGGGCTCTGCGTCACCTGAGAGCCCTGCGCCAAGACCGCCAACCCGCGATCGCGATGACGAAATACGCCACGTAGAGCAGGCTTACGAACACGAGACCCTGCGAGCCGTAGAGGAACATCGACAGTAGATTGACGACGAACCAATACAGCCAATTTTCGAGCACGGCTCGCGCCGTCAACCATGTGGCGAGCAGACTCAGCCCCGTCACCAGCGTATCGAGATACGGCCAAGCAGCCCCCGTGAGCCGACCCAGTGTCGGTGCCACCAGCAACGTGAGCAGCATGATCACGAGCACCGACAGCGCGTGCGCACGAACGGGCCAGCGACGTACGGTCAGCGCGCCAGAGTTCGCCGACTCGCGCGACCAACGAACGAAGCCATAGACCGCCATCACGACGTACAACGACTGCAGCATCGCCTGCAGCGGCAAGGCGGCGCCCGCGGCAAGCCAGGCCAGCAACCCCGAAGACAGCGCACCAAACACCCACGCGCGGTGATCTCTGCGCACCGCGAGCAACGCGTAGCCGAGGCCGGCGAGCAAGGCCAGATGCTCGAGCGGTGATGCTGCCCGCAGCGAGCCGACTATCGACTGCAGGAGCGTGTCGATCAATGCAGGGTCCAATTGACGGTCAGCCCTGCCGTACGCGGATCGGCCTGCTGAACATAAAGCCTGTCGGGAAAATCCGGTGGCTCGTTACCAAAGAAAAATCCTCGCTGCGCATAGTGCTCATCGAGTACGTTACGCACCCACAGATCGACGCTCCAGCGCGCTGTGGCGTAACCCACGCGCGCATTGAGCAGTGTGTGAGGCTCAGACCGCTGATCGTGACTGTCGCTGAAGAAAAACCCATCCACTCGCTGCAGGTCGGTCCGCGCGAACCAGCCCTGCGGTCGTCGATATTCCATCGACAGCGACAGCTGATGCTGCGGCGCGTGGGCCTGCGCGCGACCGTTGAGCGATCGGTTGCCGACCACATAGTCGACGAAACGCGTCTCGAGAATGCCAAGCGTGCCGCTGACGGTCCAGTATCGACCGGGTCGCAGGGTCGCTGCGGCCTCGACACCCCAGTTGACGCCGCGCGCGGCATTGTCCGTGAGATAAATGAACGACAGTGGGTCACCCGGGTCGAGTTGTGCCGAAGTGCTGACCTGCTGCTCACTGCGTCGCATGTAGAACACTGCCGCGGAGTAGTCGATGCGGCGTGCTGCATCCTGACCTTTCAACCCGAACTCCACGCTGTGCAGCAACTCCGGTGAATAGCCACGCCGCGCCTCGGGAATCGCTGCGCCGATATTGAAGCCGCCGCCCTTGTAGCCGCGCGCGACGGTCAGATACACCGTGTGATCGGTGCTCCAGCGGTGCTGCAACGAGATGTTTCCGCCGTACATGCGCTCGCCGGGGGATAAATCGCTCCCATCGGTGTCGCGGTAGATCGCACTGCGGTGCTCGAGACGCAAGCCCGTGCTCAAACTCCAAACATCCGACCACTCGTGAGTAACTTGGCCGTACGCGGCCAGCGTGTCGGAGCGGTAGTCGCTGACGAGGGCGCGATACACCTCACCACCATAGAGATCCAGCTGATCGTTGCTCTCCGTGAGGCGCAGGCCATACAGGCCCGCAAGCCAGCTCCAACCGGCCTGCGTCTTCGTAGACAACCATCGCAGGTCCTGCGACACGCTGTCACGCTGCCGCAGAAAGCGCGACGTGAAATCGTAGTCGGGATCCGCGCCCCAATCGCCGTCGAACGAGTAGGTGATGTCCGCGGCCACCAATGCCGTCTGGCTTCGAAACTCGATCTGCTCGCCGCTGCGCAGCAGCGTGGCAGACACGCCGCGAGAGCGTTGCGCATCGCGTCCCGGGTCATCCGAGCGCGTGCGTCGCGAATTGTCGATGGCGAAGCCATCGAAGCCGTTGTCCATGTCGACCCACAGCGCCGACACGTCCGCGCGCCATCGGTCTGCGAGGCGAGTGCCAAGCCGAGCCCGCAGCGTCGTTTCGTCCAAGCCGTTGGTATCGTCACGGCCCACGGTTACGTTGCGGCGCGATCCATCGCTGCGGTACCGCTGCATGACTGCGCGCCACGCCGTTTCGGAAGACTCTGCCAGAGCACCGCCCGCGACCAGACCAAGCGAGCGGGTGTCCTCCGAACCGCCCGTTGCCTCGAGACGCAACTCGGGCGCGAGTTCGGGGCGCCGGGTCGTGAGGTTGATCAGTCCTGCAAGCGCGTTGGCGCCGAGGGTGGTGCCCTGCGGTCCACGAAGCACTTCGGCTTGCCCAAGATCGAGCAAGGTCGCCGGCATGCCGATGCCTGAGAAATCCATGCCGTCGATCAGAAAGCCCACGGAGGGATTGGGCGCACCCTGCCACTGGTCGGTCTCGCCGATGCCGCGTAACTGGAAGTAGCGCGGTCGGGAACTGCCCGAAGCCCAATTGAGATTGGGTACAAGCGGCAGCACGTCCTGCCAGTGTTGAACACCCGCGGCGCGCAGCGTCTGTTCGTCGAGCACCGTGACGCTCGCCGGCAAGTCGAGCGCCGGGACCGGACGCAAGGTGGCGGTGACGACGATTTCCTGCAGTGACCCCGACGAGGGTGACTCGTCGGCAGTCAGCGGGCCCGCAGGCATGAAACAAAGAATGGAAATGACGAAAGATCGGTGCAACACCTGCTCCCTCCGCCGGTACTAACCGGATCAGGTTCAACGGGTTCGTCGCCCCATGCGACGTCTCAGGCCCTCTCGGGCCACCCCTAGGTGCGGCATATTTTCCATTTAAATCATAAGTTTGCAAGCGATGTTGGATTTTGCCTCAGGGGAGTAGGCAGAGGTCGGCCCAGCCCCTACAATCGCGCCCTCTCGCGGCCGGTGGCCGTGACCCGCAGGACGTCAAAGATGGCCAGAACAATCCGCGTCTTTCAGGTCGACGCCTTCACTCAGAAGTTGTTCACCGGCAACCCGGCCGGCGTCGTGCTCGGTGCAGAAGTGCTGAGCGACGAAGAGATGCTTGCCATTGCACGCGAACTCAACAACGGCGACACCGCGTTCGTGCTGCCACCCGACGGGGCCGATCACGATCTGCGCGTGCGATTTTTCACGCCGCGCACCGAGTCCTCGTTCGTCGGCCACGCGACGGTCGCCACCCACTACGTGCTGTCGATGGCAGGAGACGCACCGCGTCGACTACGGCAGCGCCAGAAAGCAGGACTCGTCGATATCGAGATTCGCGGCGAGGGCGATTCGCGTCGCATCGCCGTGCGACAGCCGTCCCCGCCGCTCGGTCGCGAGCTCAACGATCGCGAGCGACTCGCCGTGCTCGATGCGCTTGCGCTGTCGAGCGCGGATCTCGACCCGCGTTTCGAGATGCGCATCGTCGGCGGAGCCGGCAATCGACTGCTCATTGGCGTGCGCGGTCCGCAGCAACTGAAGCAGATGAAGCCCGACTTTGCGCGGCTCAGCACACTGTCTGCGCAACTTGGCGCCTCGGGACACTTCGTGTTCACCACCGAATCGAACGTCGACGGGTGCCTGACCCTGTCGCGCATGTTCTGCCCTGCCATCGGCATCCCGGAGGATCCGGTCAGTGGCAACGCGCACGGTCTGCTCGGCGCCTATTTGCTGCAGCACGGCGTGCTCGCACGCAACGGCGATCAAGCCCACTTCTCTGGTGCACAGGGTCAGTTCCAAAATCGACCGGGTCGCGTCGATGTCGAACTGGAGTTCGCCGATGGCGCCCTTGCGGGAGTTTGGATCATCGGCAGTTCGGCCCTGGTGTTCGAAACCGAAATCACCCTTTAGGTGTCGATCAGCTTTTAGGCGTCGATTACCCTGCCCGGCGCCAGCGCACGAGTAGATCGGTCAGGTGCGCGAGCAAGGCGAACAGCAGCCAAGCGGCGACGTTCGTCCACGGTTCATCGAGTAGCGCAGCGCGTACCGCCAGCATGAGTGCGGCACCCGAGACGAGATTGCCCAGCACTTCGCGCAGTCGAAGCGGACTGCGACCCCGCCGCTCCAACCAGGCAATGAAAAGACCCTCAAGCGCGATCAGCACAACGATGCCGAGCAGCAGACTTCCGTCACCGAACCCGACAGCCAACGTCTCGGTCACGGTATGCCCTGCAAGGGATGTCAGGTCGGCGCAAGACCGAGCAAGTGCGCCAAATCTTTGAAGAAGATACGCACATGCGCCATCGGCTGGCGGCGGACGAGTCGCTTGTGCATGTACGACTCCCAGGTCAAGCGCTGCACGTCCGGATCGCGGCACATCTTGACGAAGCGCTCACGACGCTTGTCGTTGGTGTACCAGAACCGCTGTAGCAGACCGAGCACCCAGAACACCCGACCATGCGCTGACATGAACTCGCGGCGGGCAGCCCGCAACGCATGCGCGTTGCCGGTGCGCAGACACCGATCGAGGGCACGGGCCGACATCCGCCCGCAGGCCATGGCGTAGTAGATCCCCTCGCCCGAGGCGGGTGCGACCACCCCGGCCGCATCGCCGCAGAGCAGCACGTCGCGCCCGTTGTCCCAGCGTCTCAAGGGTTTGAGCGGAATTGGCGCGCCTTCGCGGCGGATGACCTCAGCGCCACCAAGACCCGCGCTGCGCCGCAAGGCGCCGACAGCGTTGCGGATCGAAAAACCCTTGTGCGCCGTGCCAGCACCCGCGCTGATGGTGTCACCATGCGGGAAAATCCAGGCATAGAAATCCGGCGACAGCTCGCCCTGATAGTAAACGTCGCAACGACTGCCGTCGTATTTGGCAGGGGCCGTGGCGGGAGTGCGCAAGATCTCGTGGTAGGCATAGACGAACGGCACTTCGCGCCCGCCCTCGATGGCCTGTCGGGCGACTTCGGAGCGTGCGCCATCTGCGCCGAGCACCATGCGGGTGCGCACCTTGACCGGTTGGTTCGTGTCCTTGTCTTCAAACTGCACGATCGCATCACCCTCGGCGTCGCGATCGATCCGGAGGAAGGTACCTCGGGCTCGCGTGGCACCACTACGCTCAGCGCGCGCGCGCAGCCATTCGTCGAACACCTCGCGATCGACCATGCCGACGTAACCGCCGTCGATCGGCATGTCTACTTCCTTGGCTGAGGGCGAGACCATGCGCGCGGCGCGGATTCGCGCCACCAGCAACTCGTCGGGTATCTCGAACTCCTCGACCAGACGCGGCGGAATCGCACCACCGCAAGGTTTGATACGACCGTCACGGTCGAGAAGTAACACGCGCCATCCTGCCCGCGCTAGATCGTCGGCGGCCGTAGCTCCGGAAGGCCCACCACCCACCACCACGACGTCGAATTCGTCACGCTGCTGATCGATCTCGTTCATGTCAGCCTCGCCCCGCTTGCGCCAAAACCGTGGGTGTCACAGGCGGGCCGCTGCCTTCCACCTGAGATGCGGTGTCTTCGCGGCTGAGTCGCACGGCGAAGAGAGTCGCCACGACGAACAGCACCGCCTCGAGCACGAAGACGAGGCCGTAAGCCAGCGTCACCGATCCCGTGAGCCAGCGCGCCAGATCCACGGTGGCGGTCGCCGCGATGCCGCCGAGCCCGAACGCCATCGCCTGAGCCGCACCCCATAAGCCCATGCGAGTCCCCTCGCGCGACTGCCGTCCGCGCCCGACCAGACCCATCATCGAACCGATCGCTGCGACTGCGAACGCACCGTTCGCCAGACCGAGCGCAAACACCGTCGGACGCAGTGGCCACGAAGGTCCGACAAGACCCGCAACTGCCAGCATCAACAACATTAGGGCAGACGCCACGCAACCACCGATAGTCCATGCGCGCAGCGCACCGGCGCGAGTGTGAGCACCGGCCGTGCAGATGACAGCAACGATCAGCATGCCGATCAAGGTGCCACTGCTCATCATTCCCGACAGCCGCGTCGACTCGCCTGGGGTCAAGCCGAACACTGCACCGGCGAAAGGCTCGAGCACCAGGTCCTGCGCGCTGTAGGCCAGCATCGAGACGAACACGAATCCTGCAAGGCGACGTGAATGTGGTTCGTTCCACACCTCACGCAAAGCGGCGACGAATCCCTGTTCCGCGGTGGCGTCATTCAGACCCCGTTGCGGCCGCTCACGCGCCCCAGCACTGCGCATTTCGATGCGCGACACCGCTGCGCAGGTGACGAGAAACGCGGTCGCCGCAACCACGGCGGTGACTTCCACGAGCCGCAGCATCGAAAACGGTTCGAGCATTTTGCCGGCGAGCACGCTGGTGACGATGAAGCCGACGATCATCATCACCCAGGTCACGGTGGCCGCCGCGGCAAGACGGGGCTTGGCGACGTTGGTCGACAGCAGCACCAGCATCGCGGTACCGCAAGCACCGACGCCGAGTCCCACCAACAGGAACGAGAACGTGGCCAACATCATCCCCAGCCACAGGTCGGAAACCATCAGCGCCGTCGCCACGCTGGCACCAACGGCCCCAAGTCCGAGGACAGCCATGCCGCCGATGATCCACGGCGTGCGCCGACCGCCCACGTCCGAGCCGTAACCGAATCGGGGACGCAGTACCTGTACGAAATAATGCAGCGCAACCAGCAACCCGGGTACGAGCGCGGGCAAGGCCAGTTCGACGACCAGAACCCGATTCAAGGTCGAGGTAGTGATCACGACGATCGCGCCGATCGCCGCCTGCACGAGACCCAAGCGGAAGATACCGAGCCAACCGATATCCCGTGACTCCTCCGCCGACATCGCAACGCCCGATGAACTCATCACTCCCCCATCGCCTCAGGGCAAGGTACGCACCGCGAGGGCGCTGACCAGCATGCCAAGTACGTAAAGCGGCACGCCGGCCGCGTTGTACCAAACGTCAAGTTGCTCGGGCCGACGCAGCAGGCGGGCCATCATCAGCAACTGCCCGACGAGCAACGCCACGATGACTGCCGCATGCCCTGGTCGATCCCAAAGAAACAGCAAGGCGATCACCGCGAGCTGCGCGGCAACCATGACAAGACAGGCCACGCGGGCCGCCAGCGCGACACCGAGCCGGACGGGCAGCGAGCCGACGCCCATGCGCCGATCGCCCTGCACGGACTTGAAATCATTGAGGGTCATGATTCCGTGCGCGCCGATGCTGTAGAGACCTGCTAGTGCCACGATCTGCCACGACGGAAACGCCCCCGAGATCACTACCGCTGCAGTGACCCACGGCACGCCCTCGTAGCACAGCGCCACCGCCGAGTTGCCCCACCAGCCATTGCGCTTCAGGCGCAGCGGTGGAGCGCTGTAGGCCCAGGCCAGCGCCATGCCGAGCGTCGCCGCTCCGAACACCCAAGGGCCCAGTGTGGCTGCCACGAGCAAGGACACGATGGTCCAGCCCACCGCGATGTAGAGCCCCCAATGCCCCGGCATCCGCCCCGAAGGAATGGGACGGCGCGGCTCGTTGATGGCATCGACGTGACGATCGAACCAGTCGTTGACCGCCTGACTCGTGCCGCAGATGAGCGGTCCGGCGAGCAAAACGCCGGTGAACACGACGGGCCAATGACCCTCGGGTACGCTCCCGGAGGAGACCACACCGCACAGAAACGCCCACATGGGCGGAAACCAGGTCACCGGCTTGAGCAATTCCAGCATGGTTGACCACGCGGGGCGTCGCTCGGACAAGAGGTTATTTGCCGGACGGGACATGACTGCAAAATAGCCATGACACTCGGCACTGTCAATTAAAGTTTACGCCCCCGCCCCTGCCGAGCTGCCCTGGATATCGCCGAGACCGTAGCGGCGCAACTTCACGTACAGGCTCTGTCGCGACAGCCCGAGCATCTCGGCCGCGGAGGCCCGGTTGTCGCTCGTCAGCTCGAGCGCGGCCTCGATGCACAGTCTTTCGATCACATCGGTGGTCTCGCGCACGAGCTCCTTGAGCGATACGCGCCCAACGAGTTCGGTCAGCTGCTCCACCGAGCGCGGCAGTTCGCGGGCGGATCGAGCGTCGGTAACGCGCCGGCGCTCGACGTTGCGAATGGCAAAACCGAGCCAGGTTTGACCCTCGAGCTCGACGGCGACGGCGGAGATCTCCACCTCCGTGGTTGAGCCGTACTCGCCGCGCAGCGTCGTGGCGAAAAAACGCACGCTGCCGTGCTGCCGCAAGTTGGCAACTAGCACGCCAAGGTCCACACCAGGACGACCGAGCCAGCGCTCGAGCGACTCGTTGCGAACCTGCTCGTCGGTGGCCAATTGCACGAGATCGAGGAAAGAGCGATTAGCGCCAACGATCCGACCCTCGGCCGTCGTAACGACGAGGGCATCGGGCAGGCGCTGCGTGACCTCGACCCAGGGACCCGCCGACGTCATAACCGGCGCCACGACCCCGGGGGACGACAGTCGCAGCAGCGCGTGGGACACATTGTCCTGCCGGAAAAGATTGCCCTGGATCCCGCACTCGCGTCCCGCGGCGCTGCGCAGGCGCAACTCGTCGGCTCGCCCGGCCGTGCGCAGGCCGACCAGCCAGTCCCCGAGTGTTTCTGCGCCGCGTGCATGGAATGCATCGGTCACCGGTCGTCCGACGAGACGCCGCGCGCCGTCGCCGAGCAAGGCAGCGGCCGACGGGTTGAGTTCGACGATTCGCCGCGTCTGCAGATCGACGACGAGGATGGCGTCAGACACGCTTTGCAGCAGCAGGCGGTAGCGGGTTTCCGCGAGCCGCAGCCGCGAATAATCACTTTCGATCGACTGCTCGGCTTCGATGACCTTTTGCTGCAGGTTGGCGAGCGCGCTGAGATCACGCCCTAGCGCAAGGCACCGACCGTCATCACTGAGGCGGCGCACGCTGTACTGCACCGCGATCGTCTCGCTACTGCCCGGCGCGGGGTGATTGAGTTGACGCGGCAACGGCTCGTTCGCATCGAGGTCGGCCATTAACAACTCGACCTTGGGTCGGCTGTCGATCGTCACCACGTCCGCGAACGGGCGACCGACCCAGTCTGGCTGCAGTGCGCTTGAGAGCGTCTTGCTGCCCACCGAGATGTCGCGGATCACGCCGCGCTTGTCGAGCAGCAGAGCGATGTCCGCTGCCGCGTTGATGAGTCCTGAGACCGTCTCGCCATCGAGTCCAGTCAGGGCCTTCCTTGGCGCCTTGAATGTTTTCACTTTAAAACCGCGTCAGCTCCCTTGACTTACCCACTCGCGCAATCGCTCTGCCTGATCCACGGCCTCGCGTGCATCAATCGCCGTGGCGTCCGCTCCGACCTCGGTCACCCGATCCGGATGACCCTCAAACGGTCTTCCACCCACCATGACGCGGATGCCGCGATGGAGCGACGATCGTCGTACACGCCGGATGAGTGCGGCCAGCGCCTCAAGTTGTTCCGGTGCTCCGATCGATACGCCGACGAACGCGAACCACTCCGTTTTGACGAGTGACAGTATATCTTCCTCGGTGGCGCCCGGAGCGTCCCACACGTCCCAGCGCGCGCGGCGCAGCATTTCTGCGACGATTTGAGTACCGAATACGTGCTGCTCACCTGGCAAAGAAACCAGCAGGACCCTGCGCCCACCCGCTCCGTTGGTACCCAATTCGGCCGACTCGCCGCTCAAGTTATGGGCGAGGCCCTGCAGGTAACTCAGCCCGACCGTAACCCCTATGAAATCAGCGCGCTCGGTGTCCCACAGGACACCGAGGTGCCGGGCGGCAGGCGCGAGCAGGTCGAGCAGAATAGCTTCCGTGTCAACGCCGCGAGCTTGCACGGCGGCAACGAACCGCTCGGCCTGCGCTTTTTCGCGACGCAGCAAAAGCTCTGCGAGGTGAGCGATGTCGTCGGGAGCGGGCTGCGGTCGGTACGTTGAAATTGAGTCGCCGTCGGCGACGGCCGCAGGAACCATGGGCTGCGGACGACGGTTTTGCCGACGGTGGGCCAGCAGCAGGCGCGGAATGACCTCGCCTTCGATAGCTTGGAGGAGTGTGTCGCGGCCCCCGTTACGCGGAGGGCCACGTTGCGATGAGAAGTCCATAATCAACCCGCCTCGCCCATCCTCCAGTGCTCCCACCGGATTACGGGCCGTCGAAGTACGACTTCCTTGTGGATCGGTCCGGAAGCAGTGGATGCCCCGTTAACCTCCTATCGAAGTCACACCATACCTATATATTTTCCCGACGCCTAATTGTCAATCTGCCTAGACGTCATTTTTAATTGACACATGCCGGGACCTTGACTAGATTGACGTACGAATACCCGGCGCGAGTACCGCCATGTCCGAGCCCCGTCAGGCAGCCGTTGGCCGCCCGTTGTACACGCCCGAGGAGCGCCTCCGTCGGGATCGCTCCCCGTGGACGATCGTGCAAGGGGTGTTGGCGCCACTGCAGTTGCTCGCCTTTCTCGTCAGTCTCTGGCTCGTGCTGCGGTTTTTGCAAACCGGCGAGGGCGCCGAGGCGGCCACGGTCTCGGTGATCGTCAAGACGCTGTTTCTGTACGCCATCATGGTCACGGGAGCCATCTGGGAAAAGCGCGTCTTCGGCGTCTGGTTGTTCGCGCCGAGTTTTTACTGGGAAGACGTGGTCAGCATGGTTGTGATCGCCCTGCACACGGCTTACCTGTACGCCTTCCTCAGCGGAACTCTCGGCGTGCGTGAACAATTGCTACTGGCCCTCGTGGCCTATGCGACCTACGTCATCAACGCGCTGCAATTCTTCTACAAGCTGCGACTGGCGCGACGCCAGCCGTCTATCGCCAGCTCGAGCTCGCTTGATTTGACCACCGGAAATTCGGCCACCAGAACATGGGTGACCGAGCCATGAGTTTGCCCCGCTGGGCCCAGGACTCGCGCTTCCTGCCGTTCGCTGACGCTGCGAGCGCGGATCTGCCGCTGCGACGGCTGCTGCGGCTCTCGCTGTTCCAGGTGTCGGTGGGAATGGCTCTCGCGCTGCTCAACGGTACGCTCAATCGCGTGATGATCGTTGAACTGAACGTGCCCGCTTGGATCGTCGCAACGATGGTCGCGCTACCTCTGCTGTTCGCGCCCTTCCGCGCATTCCTCGGCTTTCACTCGGACAATCATCGCTCGGTACTCGGTTGGCGCCGCGTGCCGTATCTCTGGTTCGGCACGCTGCTGCAGTACGGCGGGCTGGCGATCATGCCGTTCGCACTGATGGTGCTGAGTGGCACGGGTCGCGGCCCGGTGGAGATTGGTCAGGCCGGCGCGGCACTTGCGTTCCTGATGGTGGGCGCCGGCTTGCACGCCACGCAAACGGCCGGACTCGCACTCGCGACGGATCTCGCGCCCAAAGAAACCCGCCCGCGCGTGGTTGCCCTGATGTACGTGATGCTGCTCGTCGGTATGGTCGGCGCATCGGTCCTGTTCGGCTGGCTGCTCGGCGGGCGCTACTCGCACCTGCGGCTGATTCAGACCATCCAGGGCGCCGCCGTGATCACCTTCGTGCTCAATGCCATCGCGCTGTGGAAACAGGAACCGCGCGATCGCGCGCGGAGCCTCTCCCCGGTTGCCAGCGAAAAATTCAACCTGGTCTGGCGAAACTTCACGGCCGCTCGTCCGACCCGACGGCTGCTCGCCACCGTGGGCTTCGGCACTGCAGCCTTCAGCATGCAGGACGTACTGCTCGAACCCTACGGCGGTGCAATCCTGCACATGGACGTCGGGGCAACAAGCCTGCTGACGGCGCTGTCTGCCGGCGGAGCTTTGCTGGCCTTCGGTGGGTCGGCCAGAGCGTTGCGACGGGGAGCCGATCCGCTGCGCGTTTCGGCTCTCGGCATCCTGGTCGGCGTAGTGGCCTTCGCCGCGGTGGTGTTTGCCGATCCGCTCGGCTCGCCTGCACTGTTTCGCTTTGGCGCGCTGCTGATTGGTTTTGGCGGCGGATTGTTTTCGGTGGGCACCTTGCTCGCAGCGATGAGCCTCGAGCGCAGTGACAACGGACTCGCACTGGGCGCCTGGGGCGCCGTGCAGGCCACGGGTGCCGGCATTGCCATCGCGCTCGGCGGCGCCGCGTGCAACCTGATCGGCGACATGGCGGTCCGCGGCGATTTAGGCCCGGCGCTGGTCTCGCCCGCCACCGGCTACTTGTTTGTGTACCACGTCGAGATTGCCCTGCTGTTCGCCGCTCTGGTGGCGATGGGACCGCTGGTGCGGCGCAGCAGGACACCACCGGTCGCTTCGGGGCCGCAGGCGTTGGGACTTGCAGAGTTGCCTGGTTGAACGGGCTGGTTGATAGGGACGTTGAGTGATCGTTTCATTGAGGGAGTGCGCACATGACGAATAATTTCCTTGAGTACACCGACACGGCGCAGATCGCGCTTTACGGTTTTTGGATTTTCTTTGCCGGTTTGATCTGGTACCTGCATCGCGAGGACAAGCGCGAGGGCTATCCGCTCGATACGCACCGCGTCGATCGCAATGGCAATCCTGTTCAGGTCGAGGGTCTTCCGCCCGTGCCGTGTCCGAAAACTTTCCTGCTCGCCGACGGCAGCACGGTGCAGGCACCGAGCGCCTCGCGTGACGACCGTCGACCAGTGGCTGCCCGCCAGCTCGGCTGGGACGATCGCTACGGCCCGGATGTCGGCGCGCCGCTCGAGCCCACCGGTGACCCGATGGTCGATGGTGTCGGCCCCGCCGCGTATGCACTGCGAGCCGATCAACCCGAGCGAATGGTCGATGGCTCACCGATGATCGTGCCGATGCGCTCGGTCAGTGGCTGGAGCATTGCTTCGCGTGATCCGGATCCGCGCGGCATGACGGTGATGGGTCTCGACGGCGCGCAGGCTGGCATGGTTCGCGACGTCTGGGTCGACAAGGCCGAGCCGCAGATCCGCTATTTGGAAGTGGAACTGAGCCCCGGCGGTCGCCCCGTGCTGCTGCCGGCGGGATTCGTCCGCTATGACGCTGCAGGTCGCAAGGTGAAAGTGGTGGCAATCACCGCCGGACAATTCGCCGGAGTGCCCTCGATCGCCAACGCCGAGCAGGTCACCAAACTCGAAGAGGACCGTATCACGGCCTACTTCGGCAGCGGTCATCTGCTCGCCATACCCTCCCGCAGCGAATCGCTGATCTGACGCGCATGACCACGCGCGCGGTATTCAGTGAGCACGACAGCGAACCGGTTCGCGGTCTGCCTGCGGTCTTGCCGGAAGGCGAGCGTGTGTTGTGGCAGGGAGCGCCGAACTGGCGCTCCCTCGCCCTCAACACCTACCAGGTGCGCACCCTCGCGTACTACTTCGGCGCCATGGTGCTGGCGCGGGGCATCTACCTGCTCAGCACCGGCAGCTCGATCGGCGATGCGCTGCAAGGTTGCGTGGGTCCGGCCGTGTTTTCTCTCATCGGTCTCGGACTGCTCACCGGCGTTGCCGCACTGGCGGCTCGCAGCACCCTCTACACCATCACCAACCGGCGCATTGTCCTTCGTCAGGGCATCGCGCTGTCGAGTTCGCTCAACCTGCCGCTGGTGAAGTTGCACTCGGCCAACCTGCGCGACCGCGGTGACGGATCGGGCGACATCGCGCTCGTGCTGCTTCCCGGGGAACGGGTGAGTTATCTGTGGCTATGGCCGCACGTGCGCAGTCTGCGCATCACGCGACCGCAGCCGATGCTACGCAGCCTGACTGACGCGAACGAAGCGGGCCGCATCCTCAGTCGGGCGTTCGCCGCCGTAGTCTCGCGCAGTAGCGTCACCGTCGAGGTCTCGCCGTCGCAGTACGAGGCAGGCGTGATGACCGCCGAGGGTCAGGCGTGAGCGCTGCACCGCGCCATGACTTTCCCCGCCCCATGCTGTTCGGCGCAGCGGCCCTCATCGTGGGTTCGCTGTTCGTGGCCACCGTCGGCACACTCGCACGGCAAGACGCACAGGCCCTGCCCGCCGAGCAGATCGTCGCTGCCTACGACATTCGCTTCCTCGATCAGTCTGACGGCGGTATGACGGTCACGCTCGCCGATGGCGCAGTGCTCGCTCGAATGAATACCGAGGAATCAGGGTTCGCTCGCGGGCTCCTTCGCGGACTCGGCCGCGGCCGCAAGCTGTCGGGCGTGGCAGAAGACCTGCCCTACCGCCTGGTGCGCACACGCAACGGCCGACTGCTCCTCGAAGATGGTACGAGTGGCGTCAGTATCGAACTCGGCGTTTTCGGTTCGGATAACGCCGAAACCTTCGCGCGTCTCTGGCGTGCCGGAGACTCCCTCAAACCAGCGCGCACCGGATGATCGACTGGGCCCTGCTATGCGGGTCGCTCCTGCTCACCATCGCGGTATGGTGGGGTGCAACCGGCATCATCGCGTGGCTGATCGGTCGATCGGTGGACAGCTACCCCACTCTGCTGCGCGGAACGCTCGTTCTGGGCGTCATCGCTCTTGCGGCAGTGCTCGCCACTCGCAACCTGCAAAGCGTTGGGGGCGCAGCCCTCGCCTTCCTCGGTGCAATCGGTATCTGGGCGGGCATCGAGGTGAGTTTTCTCACGGGCCGTGTGACCGGACTCCCCCCGCGAGCGGAAGCGACGCCGACCGCCCACGGCTGGCGCCATGCGATCGAGGCGGTGCGCGTCATTCTCTGGCATGAGTTGTTGATCATCGGCGTGGTGGTCGTTGTGGCTGGAATGACGATCGATGCCGACAATCGCGTGGCGCTCGGCACATTGCTGCTGCTGTGGCTGATGCGCAGCAGCGCGAAGATCAATCTGTTTCTGGGCGTGCGTAACCTCGGCGAAGCCTTTCTGCCGCAGCATCTGGCACACCTGCTGCGCTACATGCAGCACCGGCGCATGAATTTTCTCTTCCCATTTTCCATCGCACTCGGCAGCGCCATTATCTGGCTGCTTGGTACGCGGGCGTTGCAGGCCGAGTCGGGCTTCGCCGCCAGCGGCTACGCCATCCTCGCCACCCTCGCCGCCCTCGCAGTCCTCGAACACATCCTGATGGTGCTGCCACTGCAGAGCGAACGCTTCTGGCGGTGGAGCCTCGCCAATCGACAAGGAGCCAGCCGACCGTGAATCCCACCCATCGCACGCTCCTCGAGCACATCGAGACCCCCGCCGACTTGCGTCGTCTGACTGATTCCCAACTGCCTCAGGTTGCTGACGAGCTGCGCGATTACCTGTTGCAGACCATAGCTACCGCCGGAGGTCACCTCGCCGCGGGTCTCGGCACCGTCGAACTGAGTGTTGCGCTGCACCACGTGTACGACACGCCGCGCGATCTGCTGGTCTGGGACGTCGGTCACCAGTGCTACCCCCACAAGATCCTCACCGGACGGCGAGCAGCGCTTGCCCAAATACGCAAACGCGACGGCATTTCGGGATTTTTGCGTCGCGACGAGAGCCCTTACGACACGTTCGGCGCCGGGCACTCGAGCACATCGATCAGCGCTGCGCTCGGCATGGCGGTTGCCGCTCGCAGACAAGGCAGTACGGTCAAAGCGGTGGCCATCATCGGCGACGGCTCCATGACTGCCGGTCTCGCCTTCGAGGCCCTCGAGCATGCCGGTGCACTCGATGAGGACGTGCTCGTCGTGCTCAATGACAACGGCATGTCGATCTCGGAGAACGTCGGCGCACTATCGGGGTATCTGACGCGGCGCGGGCGCGATCCCATCAGCGATGTTGACGGTTTTTTCAACGCTCTGGGGTTCTCTTATCGCGGCCCCATCGACGGACACGACATGGACGCACTGCTGCGCGAACTGCGCGTGATGCGTGATCGTCCGGGTCCGAAACTCCTGCACGTACGAACCATTAAAGGCAAGGGCTACGCCCGCGCCGAGGCGGAGCCGATCAAGTACCACGGCGTCACGCCCTTCGATCCGAAGCTTGGCCTGCCGCCTGCGAAACCCGCGGCGCCCACCTACACCCAGATCTTCGGCGAGTGGCTGTGCGAGCTTGCGGCGCAAGACCCGCGCATCGTGGTGGTGACACCGGCGATGCGTGAGGGGTCCGGTCTCGTCGGTTTCGCCAAAGCCTATCCGGATCGCTACTTCGACGTCGGCATCGCCGAACAGCACGCCGTGACTTTTGCCGCAGGCCTTGCGACCCAGGGACTGCGACCCGTAGTGGCGATCTACTCCACTTTCATGCAGCGGGCCTACGATCAAATCGTCCACGACGTCTGCCTGCAAAATTTACCGGTGACCTTCGCAGTCGATCGTGCGGGACTCGTCGGTCCCGATGGCGCGACGCACAACGGCAGTCTGGACCTGTCCTTCATGCGCTGCATTCCGGGTATGACGGTCATGACACCGGGTGATGCCGACGAGTTGCGCGCGATGCTGCGCACCGGCATCGAGTCGGGCGTGCCCTGCGCCATACGCTACCCGAGGGCCGCGGCCATGGGCGGCGGCGCGCGGGTTGCTCCGGCCCTGCCCACCGAGGAGGGTTCTGCCCTGCCCCTCTGGCCGCGCAGCCTGCCCATCGGACGAGCCGAATTGCAGCGACGCGGTTCCGGGATCGCACTGCTGGCCTTCGGCACCTTGCTCGAGACCGCGCACGAACTCGCCGACATCATCGACGCTACGGTCGTCAACATGCGTTTCGTCAAGCCGCTCGATGAGGCACTGGTCCTCGAACTCGCGGCACAGCATGAACTGCTGGTCACACTCGAGGAGAACGTCATCGCAGGCGGTGCCGGCGCTGCCGTGGGCGAGCTACTCGCTCGCCACGCGCTCGATGTCGGCGTGCTCAATCTCGGCTTGCCGGATCGGAACATCGAGCACGGCACTCGCGAACAGTGCCTGCAGGATGCGGGCCTCGACGTGCCAGGACTCTTCGATGCAATTGCCCGCCACAGCGGTCGAATAACACTCGCTCGGCAAGCCCCGCGGCGCACCCCGGGCTTGCGTCAGAACGCGATGTTCAACGGTGTGCTGCGTCTGCTGACGCGTAGTCAGTTGAAAGGCTGAGGCGCAACTAACGGGCTGAAGCGCGAGAGCGTCAGCCGGCGCGGCGCAGGATTTCGGGAAGACGAAACCGCGTGGTCTCGGCGAGACCCGGCAATTCGCGAATCGATCCGGCGCCAAGTTCACGCAGGCGTTCGCACACCCCCGTGACCAGAATCTCGGGCGTCGAGGCGCCTGCGGTCACACCGACGGTGCGCACCTCAGCGAGCCACACAGGCTCCAACTCACCCGCGTGCTCGACGAGCCGCGCAGGCACACCGTGATCGGCGGCCACCTCTTGCAGGCGATTGGCGTTGGAACTGTTTCGCGCTCCGACGACGATTACGAGGTCAACCTGTCGGGCCATCTGGCGCACGGCACGCTGCCGGTTCTGCGTCGCGTAGCAGATATCCTCGAGACCGGGGCCGATCACGTCGGGATATCGTCGCTCGAGCGCTTCGATCAGTACCCGCGTGTCGTCGAGCGACAAGGTCGTTTGGGTCACATAAGCCACCGGTGTGCCCGAGGGCATCGGCAAGGCCGCAATGTCCTCCAGAGAACCGACCACGTGAACGGGACCGCTGACGGAACCACGCGTGCCCTCGACTTCCTCGTGCCCGGCGTGGCCGATGACAACGATGACGTGGCCACGCTGCGAGTATCGCTCTGCTTGCACGTGAACTTTGGTCACGAGCGGACAGGTGGCGTCAATCACCCGTAGCCGACGACGCGCGGCGTGCTCGACCACGGCATTGGCCACGCCGTGAGCGCTGAAGATCGTCAACGAACCCTCGGGGATCTCTGCGATGTCATCGACGAAGATCGCGCCACGAGAAGCGAGATCGCCCACAACGTGACCGTTGTGGACGATCTCGTGATACACGTAGACCGGCGCGCCGTGCGTCTCCAATGCCCGCTCGGCGATTTCGATCGCTCGCGCCACACCGGCGCAGAATCCGCGCGGCTGGGCGAGCAATACGTTCATCAGCCGATCGGCCGTCCGGCGGGGGCCACCCGCGCCACGGGCGTGGCGCCGAGTGTTTTCGCCGAAGCCGGTGCAGCAGCGGGCGCAGGAGCCGTTGCCGCAGGCGCTGCAGCGTCACCGGCTGCAGGTGCCGCAGTCCCGTCCGCTGGCGGTGCTGCGACAGGCATTGCCTTCGCACCCTGCAACTCCGGGTAGTCCTTGGCCATGCTCGTGCCGAAGTACGGCTTGTACACGCCTTGGTGACAGGTGCTGCAGTTGATCTTCGCCACATCGCCGAGCGGTCCCAGACGATTATCCGGGAACACGTCGGTCAGCGGGACGAGATAGGCGTTGTTCAAATGGCGGGCGAGCCGAATGCCATGCCACGCGGTGCTGCGCTGCGGGCGGCTCTCCTCCCAACTCGCCCAAGCACGCGTGTTGTGGCAGTAGGTACAGTTCACCCCCAGAGAGTTCGACATATGCACCATGAGGGCATACGTCCACTCAGCCTGCTTGATCGAACTGCGATTGCCGGTCGGCAGCGCCGTCGGTCCGTTGACGCGGATGTTCTCCTCGCCGAGCAGGAACGGGCTGTACGGATCGTACGGCAAGCTCGAGTGGCCGATGGTCGTGACACCGAGGCCGGTGATCGCCGAGTTCTGACCCGCACGCGTGCCCACGAACGAATTCTCACGACCCGCACCCGGGTCCGTGAACCAAACGTACTCAGGCACCGGTTGACCACGGTGACAGGTGTGGCAAGTGACGCCAGTCTGGCCGACGTGCGTCTTCCACGTACTGTTGATCTCACGAGTCATGCTGAGCATGCGCCGCGCGACCTTGTACTGGTACTTGCTCTCATCGGCGTAGTTCTCGCCGTTGTGACAGTACGTGCAGTTCTTCTGGTCAGCCGGAGCCACCCACTCGGTCATCGACAACATCACGCGCGTGAACTCGCCGACACTAAGGTCCTTGAGCACCTGCACGTTCTGGTAGATCTCCGAAGCCAACGGCCCGCTGGCATCGGCCGGCGGAAGTGACGCCGGTACCTGATTCTTCTCCACCAGTGCCGCGAGCAGGCGTGGGTTGATGTTCTCCTCCATGCCTGTGCCGCGATAACCGAGCTGCTCGGTTTCGATCGGCGGCCGCTCACCGCAACCGGCGAGGAGTCCGAGGCTGGCGAGGCCCGCCAGCACGATGCGTCCAAAGTGATTCATTGCGCGCCTCCCGAATTCAAGGCGGGATCAGGCAGTACTTCGAACGTGGCGGGATAACTCGGCGCCACGCCGTGCTTCACTGCCCACAGATACCAGTTGTCCACGGCCGTGCCGGTGAGCAGGATGCCGATGCCTCCCGTCAGCGTGCACAGTACGGCGAACCACCAGGCCCAACGGTGAACCGACTCCATCGTCGCGTTAAAGCCCATCGTCCAGCGCCAGAAGAGCGCCGCACGTTCGGAGGCCGTACCACGATCGAGGACTTGCTCCACTTCGCGCTCTCCGCCATAGCGGGTGACCGCCATGATGGTGCCGGCGTGCATCGCAAACAGCAGCACCGAGCCGTACAGGAACACGATCGACAACGCGTGGAACGGGTTGTAGAGCAAGTTGCCGTAGCGCAGCGAGAACGCGGCGGTCCAATCAAGGTGAGCAAAGATTCCGAAGGGCACGGCCTCCGACCAGCTGCCCATCAGCACAGGGCGAATGAAGCCCAGCACCAGGAACAACCAGATCGCCGAAGCGAAGGCCCACGCGGTATGCGTGCCCATCCGCAGCTTGCGTGCCAGCATGTAGGTCCGCACCCACCACAGCAGCACCGACACCGTCAGGAAAAAGCCCGCCATCAGGTGCCACCCGCCGTGCTGCAGCGGCGGCAAACGCAAGCCGTACTGCGGAGCGGCCGGCTCGAGCGCGAGCCACGGCAACTGCTTGATGAACTGCAATGGGTTCCAGTTCACTGACGCCAGCATATTCAAGCCGACGATTTCGAAGGCGATGATGAAGCAGATGATCGAAATCACCCCGGTGGAACCGAGGTAGAACGGTCCGATCTGCGCGTCGCCGAGCTTGCCGAGCCAGTAGCTCGCGCTTGCCTTGACGCCGCGACTCCAAATGCCCTTCGGGTCGTGCGGTACGCCCGGATAGTGCGGTGCTTCGACCTGCACCCGGGTAAACAAATTCTGATATTCGGCCATGTTCGTGCCCTCAGTTCCAGATCGGCAGGTTGAGCCACCAAGCCCACCAGTCCGTCCAGCTGCGTGTCCAGAAAGGTCCACTGATGACGATGCAGATCGCGCTCCACACGCCCGCGTTCACCGCTACCAACAAGCCGAATCGGTGGATACCGAGCGTGCCGATGGAGTAACCGATGTTGTCGCGGAAGAACGTGTTCTCGTGTTCTGCACCCTTGACCACTTCGCCCTTGGCCGGATTCAGTGCCGACAGCACCAGTGATCCGTGCAGAGCCAGCGCGAGCACCGTCGTGAAGAAGAACGTCACGGCGACCATGTGCGCAGGGTTGTAGTGGAAGTGCAGATACTGGTACGCCACGTTCGACACCCAGTCGAGATGGCTGTAGATGCCGTACGGGAACGCGTGTCCCCAAGCACCGAGCAGCGCGGGTCGTATGACCTGCAGCGTGACGTAGGCGAGGATCGCGCTGCCGAACGCCACCGGCACGTGGTATCCCATGCCGAGCTTCCGACAGATCTCCACCTCGCGCAGCATCCAGGAGACGAAAGCGCCGACAGCGCAGATCGTCACCAACTGCCAGATCCCGCCTTCGTGCAGCGGCGCGAGCCCGAGCCCGTAACTCAGATCGGGCGGCGCGATACTGATCTGCCACAGGTTCCAGGTCGGACCGATCGCGGCACCGTACACGAGCAGTGCCGTGCCGAGCAGCGCAAAAAACGCCGCGGTGATGCCGAAGAAACCGACGTAGAACGCTCCCACCCAGAAATCGAAGAGGTCGCCACCTACCAGCGTCCCACCGCGTATGCGGTATTTCCTTTCAAAACTTAGCATTGCCATGACTTTTCCCCGTCAAGAGCAGCGTGAAATCCCACCCAGAGACCCGCGTGAGCGTCGCATCCGGCGACGGACCAATGTTCCCGAGTGGGGACACGGCCCGTCGCCTTCAGCGATCCGGACTCAGTTCGGAAGCGGAGCGTTGTGCTGCACGTTGTGGGCCGAAGCCTCAGCCGGTGCAAGGCACGTACCACTGCCAGTTCCGTCGAGCCAGCACGAATACTTCGTGCTCAACTGCACGAAGTGATTCGTCGCGACGATCGTGGCGACGAGAGCGCCGCCAATGATGATCACCTTACGGGGATCCATTACCATCCAGATTCGCCACATAAAATTACTCCTTCAAAGAATTAATTTAGAACCAGGGAACCCAGTTCCAAATCAGGTAATGGGCGGTTGCGGAAACCGCGAACCAGCCCCACGTGCTCAACCAGAAGAACCGGTTGATGGCGCGTGCCTCGTCCGGTGTGGCTCCTGAAATGCTCTTACCATCTGCCATAACTATTCACCTCCTCAGGCTTTTCTCGAACCGCGCACTCCCGCACGGAAGGGATTGTCGGCTGCCGCAGAACGGCACCCGCTCGACAATGCTGACCCCCTCGACCTCTCCACTCCCTAGTGGCCCTCGTCATGCCGCGCGCCCTCCGGCGAGCTCCGCCCGCGCGCGTGCAACGCGGGCCGCCGTGACGCGCTCCTCGCCGGCCTGACGAGCATCGCGTTCAGCGAGATCGCGCAGGCGCTTGGCGGCGGAGATGCGTACCAAATAGGGTTCGTTCGCCACGTACTCATCGAGCAACGAACGAGCGTCCTCGTCCCACACACTCGCCTCGCGGGCGAGACGCGCAGGCGTCGGATCAACCTTGTCCATTTCGGTGCCGAGCGGCAGGATGTTGAACAAGGCATCAAACAATGCGTTGCAGACCTCCTGAACCAGGTAGGTCGCTCCCGCATATCCCATGAAGGGCGTCCCCGTATGGCGGCGAATGATCGCGCCGGGAAAAGACGCAGGGATGTACATCGCACGAGGTCCGAGCTCGGCCAGGTACATTCGCTCGTTATAGCTGCCGAATAACACGAGGGGGGTTTTCTCGCGTACCGATTGACGTACGGCCGCGTTATCGGGCTTGACACCGGGCCGACGCGCATAAGAGAACGTGCACGGCAGACCGAGCTCGGATTCGAGGAAGTGGCGCACACCGCGCGCGTAGGTTTCGCTGGCCACAATGGCGAAACTCGCTGTGCCGAAGAAATCCTGCGTGACTGAACGCCACAGGTCCCACATCGGCTTGATGGTGGTGTGCTTTTCGCGCTCGATGAACGGCTCCGGGTCGAGCCCGAGCAATTCACCGAGTGTGCGCAGAAACTTGGTCGTGCTGTGCAGGCCGATCGGCGCCTGCAGCCAGGGACGTTCCAATCCCTCGCACAGCATGCGACCGAACTCGCGATACATGCAGACGTTGACGTCAGCATCGGCCAACTTGGCGACGTCGGCGAGATGGCTGCCGAGCGGAAACACCATGTTGATGTCGGCACCGATACCCTCGACCAGCCGACGGATCTCGGCAAGGTCGGACGGCATGTTGAACACGCCATAGCTCGGCCCGATGATGTTGACGCGCGGCCGCTCGCCTTCCTTGCGAACGCGCGCCGGTACCTTCTTGGGGCCGAACTCGGTCCACAACCACCACAGCGCACGATTCGCGCACTGCCACTGGTCCTCGTCGATGGTCCGCGGGAGGAATCGCTTGATGCTCGTTCCTTCTGGCGTCACGCCGCCGCCGATCATCTCGGCGATGGAGCCTGTCACCACGACTGCGGGCAGATGCGGATCGAGCACCTTGTGCGCACGCTTCATTGCACCTTCGGTGCCATGCTGACCGAGTTCCTCCTCGGCGAGCCCGGTGACCACTACCGGCAACTCGTGAGGCGGTAATGCGTCGGTGTAGTGCAGCACCGAGGTAACAGGCAGGTTCTCGCACCCGACCGGTCCGTCGATGATGACTTGCAGCCCCTTGATGGCGGTGAACACGTACACCGAACCCCAGTAGCCGCCTGCACGATCGTGATCGAGCACAAGCATCAGAGCATCTCCTCTGCCTTGCGCGCCTTCGCCTGCTTCTCCAGCCGGCGTCGGTACTGCTCACGAAAATCGGGGCGAGCCTGGGGTTGCTCAGTCCAGATTCCGGCCACATCGCCACTGCCGGTATCACCGAAGAATTCCTTCATCGCATCGAAACGCGACTTGCTGCCGAGCGCGGTGTTGATCAGGTGCGCGAGCGAGCCCGCACCCGCGGGACCCATCAGCGGTCGCGAGGAGATCAGGTTGGTGAAGTAGAGACCCGGCGTGCCCGCTTCCTTGGCTTTCTGAACCACGGGCGTCGTGCCGATCGCAAGATCGGGCTTGAACTCAGCCATGGCAGCGAGATCCTGCTCGAGCGACGCACGAAACTGCACGTGCACGCCTTTCGACTCCAGCCACTCGCGATCCGCGTCGGACCAACGAGTGCGGGGGCAGGCCGTACCCACGTAGCGCAGGTCCGCACCGCTCTCGATCAGCAGGCGCGCGACCAGCAACTCGGAACCTTCGTAGCCGGACAGCGTGATACGTCCGCGAATCGGCGCCGCCGCAAGCGCTGCGCGGATCGCCGGCAACACACGATTCTTCGCCGCATCGATGCCCGCGCGCGGCACGTTGCAGGCCAGTCCGATCGCCTCGAGCCAATCTGCCGTGCCATCGTGGCCGACCGGCGCAGAGCCGACAATGCGGCGTCCGGCCGCATCGAACTCGCGGTACACGCTCGTATAGAACGGATGGATCGCGGCGACCGCGGCGCAATCGAGCGCGGCGTACAGTTCTCGCCACTCGCGGGTCGGCACCAGTTGCCCGGCGGAAAGCCCCATGGGCTCGAGCATCATGCCGATGCCCACGGGGTCCGCGGGGAAAACCTCGCCCACCAGCGTGATGGTGGGCTTGCCCGAGCGCGCTACACGAGGCGCCTGCACGGGACCTGCCTCAGCCTCGGTGCGCGCGTATTTCAACATCGCGCCGGCGAGCACGTCCTTCGCCTCGGCATGCGTCGGAATGCCAAAGCCCGGCACGTCGATGCCGATGATTCGCACGCCGTTGATTTCTTTGGGCAGCAGCTGCAGCGGCACGCCGGACGCGGTCGGCACACAAAGATTGGTGACGACGATCGCATCGTAGTTGGCCGGATCGGCAATCGAGTGCACCGCGTCGCGGATATCCTCGAACAACTTGCCCGTGACCAGCGTCTCGGAGTTGAACGGCACGTAGCCGACCGTTCGCCGCGCGCCGTAGAAATGCGAGGTGAAGGTCAGGCCGTACACGCAGCAGGCGGAACCCGAGAGGATCGTCGCCGTGCGGCGCATGCGCAGACCGACCCGCAGCGAACCGAACGCGGGGCACATGCTTTGCGGCTGATCGTGCGGGCCGGCGGGATAATCGCGCGCGTACTGCTCGAGCGTCGCGCTCTTGCCAGCGACCGCGGCAGCGGCACGCATCTGCTCCTTGCCGCCATGACACCCGCTGCCCTCGCCCGCCACGGACGACGGCGAGCCATCGTAGATGACCTCCGTGGTACCAGGTTCGTGGGCGAGATCGTTCATGGTTCAGACCGTGTCGTATACGACTTCTAACGAGGGCTTGTGGATCTGCGACGCACCGCACATGTCTTCGAAGGTGGCAGGCTGCAGCGTCACGCCGCGACCGACGGCCTCGCCCTTGAATAGACCAAGCAGTCCATCCTGTGACAGCGGTTTCGGTCGCACGGGAGGCGCTATCGCGACGTTTTCCGCCAGTTGCGCGAACAGCGGGCCCCAGGTGCTCTCGGGTCGGCCAATGATTTCGTAGTTGGCGCTCTTGCGACGGATTTCTTCGTTTGCGGGAATCGCAGCGAGCACCGGGATGCCGGCCGCTTCGGCAAACGCCTGGGCCTCTCCCGTGCCGTCGTCCTTGTTGATGACAAGACCCGCGACACCCACGTTGCCGCCGAGCTTGCGGAAGTACTCCACCGCCGAGCAGACGTTGTTGGCGACGTACAGCGACTGCAAATCGTTGCTGCCGACGACGATGACCTTCTGGCACATGTCGCGCGCAATCGGCAGACCGAAACCGCCGCAGACCACGTCACCAAGGAAATCGAGCAGCACGTAATCGAAGCCCCAGTCGTGGAACCCAAGCTTCTCGAGCGTCTCGAAGCCGTGGATGATGCCGCGACCGCCACAGCCGCGACCCACCTCGGGTCCGCCGAGCTCCATCGCGAACACGCCGTCACGCTTGAAACACACGTCGCCGATCTCGACCTGCTCGCCGGCGAGCTTCTTGCGCGAACTTGTCTCGATGATGGTGGGACAGGCGCGACCACCGAAGAGCAAGGAGGTGGTGTCGCTCTTGGGGTCGCAGCCTATGAGAAGGATCTTCTTGCCCTGCTGCGCCATCATGTAGCTCAAGTTGGCAAGCGTGAAACTCTTGCCGATACCACCCTTGCCGTAGATCGCGATGATCTGCGTCTCGCGGGTGACCGCTGCAGGTGCGACCGGTGTCGGCTCGACGGCCGCCTCGGCACGCAAACTGCGCTTGAGTTTCTCAATGGGGATGGAGACCGTTTCGGCGGGAGGTGTCATGCAGCGGATCTCCAGTCAATGACCATCTTTAGGCAGTCGGGATCGCCAAACGCCTGTCGGTAGGCGGCATCCGCCTGCTGTGGGGTTTGGCGATGGGTAATGAGGTCGTCCAGCGACAAGCGGCCGCTGGCGCACAGTTCAGTCACCGCAGCCATGTCGGCGTCCTTCCATTCGGCCGCAACACGAATGTGGGCCTCGCGCATGAAAGCCTGCGTGAAGTTGAAGGACAGAGGTTCGATGTAGAACCCGGCGAGGATGACTTCGCCACCGTGCGAGAGTCGATCGATCAACTCATCGAGCAGGCTTGCATCGCCGCTGGCGTCGTAGGCCGCGCGATAGTTTCGGCGTCCGTCGCTCGCCGCGGTGCGCACGTCGTAGCCAGTTGCACCGCCCATGCGGGCCGGATTGCATTCCCAAACCGTCGGTGACGGACCGCCAAGCGCCATGCTGACGCGGGCAAGCAACCTGCCGAGCACGCCATGCCCGACGATCAATTCCGGCGGACGCGCGTGGGGGGCCGCGAGTGCGTGATGGGCGGTGGCAGCCAGCGCCAGCAGGATCGCGCGCTCGCCAAGCGCCTCGTCGACTCGAGTGACTCGCGCGGCCGGCACCACGAGACGCGAAGCCGCGCCACCGAAAAGGCCGCGGATTTCGCCAAAGCAGCGCGCGCCCGGCACGAACACGCGCTCACCAATGCGTCGCTCGAGGGCAGCACTGCCTGCGGCAGCGATTCGACCTACCGACTCGTAGCCAGGAACCAGTGGATAACCCATGCCCGGAAAACCTGGCATGCGGCCGAACCAGAGCAGACGCTCGGTACCACTGCTGATGCCACTCCACTCGACATCGACAACCACATCGTCTTCGGAGGGCAATTGCAGGGCGAGCTGGTCCACCGAAAGGCGTTCCGGTCCTTCGATCACCACCGCATGTGTATGCCATCCACGAGACATGGATGCTCCCTTCCCTTGTAATCCATGTGTCAGTCTACGCTTACGCTACAAGGTGTCAACTATTTTAGACACCAAATAACAAGCCGCGCTACCCACGCTCAGCAACGAGCACGCTGGTCTGCAACGGGATCCGGGTTGGCCGGCGTCGAATGCGACGAAATCCAGCCGCGCGCAGCATGTCGGTCAGCTCAGCGGCGGTACGCGGCCGCCCTGAACCCATCGCCCAGAGATAAACGCCGAAATAGGCATCGCCCATGCGCCCCGCGCCCGCCGTGCCGGCCAAGGGCTCGGCCACGAGCAGCCGTCCACCCGGCGGCAACGCCTCGTACGCAGCGCGCAGCATCCGCTCGACCCGTGGATCGTCGTGGTCATGCAGCACCCGCACGAAGGTGATCAGGTCGGCACCGGTTGGCAGTGCATCGCGGCTGAAATCACCGGGTACGACCCGGGCCTTTGCCGCGAGGCCCGCTGCCGCAAAGGCCGACTCAGCCTGCGCCGCGACACCAGGCAGATCGAAGAGCATTAACTGCGCCTCCGGTGCACGCGCGGCAAGGGCGCGCAGGAAAGTGCCGTCACCACCGCCGACATCGAGCACGCAGCGATGCCCTCGCACGGCGTAGGCATCGAGAATTTCACCCGCCACGAGTTGCTGCGAGGCGGACATCAACCGGGTGTAGGCCCGGGTCGAATCGCTCGCAACGGCACCGGGGGCCTCCACCGCGGCGTAAGGCCAGTACTGAGCCAGCCCGGTCGAACCGCGCGGAGCGGCGAGCATGGCGAGCGGATCGACGAGATCGGCGTACAGCACCGCGTGATGCTCGATCATCGCCAGTACGCCCGGATTGCCGAGCAAGGCGGCGCCACGCAGACCGAGACCCCAACTACGCGAGGGATCCTCGCGCTCGCGATTGACCGCCACCCCGGGATCGCGCAATTCGACAAGCTCGAGCGCCGCCGCGGCGCGCAGCAAAGTCCGCAGTGCCGCCGGCGGCAGATCGATCTGCACCTGCAATTCGCTCTCGCTCACGGCACCGGCGCGCAGACGCTCCAGCAGACCGAGGCGCAGACAGGCGAGCACCACCTGCGAGTAAACGAAACCCGCGACAACGTCGAACATCTCTCGCGCTTCGAGGCGCGCGATCGAACGAGTCAGGGGAAATGCAGCGGCCCAGCGCTGGAAGCGCGGGCTCATGACCCATTGGTTGCGCCAATCGCGCCAGGAGCGCTTGCCGAGCATCGACGACAGCGTCCCCGTGTGCCCGGCGCTCAGGCCGCGCGCTGCAACAGGCTCGCGGGCAGCAGGCGCTGCGCCTCAAGTTCGACGAGATCACGCAGAAACTCGGCGCCCGGACACTGCGGGATCGACTCGGTCGCCTCGCGCATCAACGCATCGAAGCGCTGCACGGTGCCCTGCAGACCGAGTTCGGCTAAGGCCGTCGGTCGTCCGAGATCCGCATCGCGGTGTGCGGTCTTGCCGAGTTCATCGTCCGTGCCAAGCGCATCGCGCACGTCATCCGCCAGCTGATACGCCTCACCCAATCGGTCGCCGAGCGTTCGCCAGGGCGCCGGATCGGCGCCTGCGGACAGCGCGCCACCGACCGTCGCAGCGACGAACAGTGCGCCGGTCTTCAAACGCCTGTATTCCTCGAGCGGTGTGGCGGTTTCGCACTCCCACGCCTGACCCGCGACGATGCCGCCTGGCGCCCCGGCTGCGCGCCCGAGCGCCAACACGATACCGGGGAGCCGCGGTGCGGCCCCAGCGAACGCGCGCGCGACGTTCTGAAACGCGAGCACAATGAGCGCATCGCCGACCAGCAGCGCGATCCGCTCGTCGAAAGCACGATGCACCGACGGGCGGTTGCGCCGCAGCGCGGCGTTGTCGAAACACGGCAAGTCGTCATGGACCAGCGAGGCGCAATGCAACAATTCGATCGATGCCGCCGTCGCCTCGGCGAGCGGTGAATGCGGCTCTCCGCAACCGGCGGCGATCGCCAGGCACAGCCGCGGTCGGATGCGCGCTCCGCCGGGAAACACCGCATAACGGATCGCCGCGGCAAGGCGCGGCGGGCAACCTAGCGTGTCGCAGGAGGCCACTGCGACCTCCAGAGCCTGCTCGATCGCGGAGGTGCTTTCCATGGTCAGGCCCTCAGACTGGCGTATGTCAATTTAGGTTGTCACACTTGAATGTAATGCAATATAGACACCACCCCGTAGCGAGTCAAACCGGTCCGGACTTTGCGGCATCGCTGCCGACGAACGGCTATGGGTGGTGGTACGTGGATGCGCTCAGCGACTGCGGCCAACACGGACTGACGATGATCGCCATGCTGGGCTGCGTGTTCTCGCCCTGGTATGCCTGGGCCCGGGCCGCCGGGCGAAGGCGCGTCGACCCGCTCGAGCACTCGGGCTTAAACCTCGCCCTCTACGGCGCAGCCGGACACCGTTGGACCTTGACCGAGCGCGGCGCAGCGGACGTCGCCCGCAGTGCCGATCGACTGACCATCGGTCGCAGCAGCCTGCACTGGGACGGTGTGGCACTGCAGGCCGAGATCGACGAAATCACCTCCCCCTGGCCCACGCGACTGCAAGGTCGGCTGCGACTGATACCGCAGACCTTGATCGGCAACGGCCACGACATCGACCGCGAGGGCGCTCACCGCTGGTATCCGATCGCAGCCCAGGCGCGCATCGAGGTCGAGTTCACGCATCCGCAACTACGCTGGCAGGGCCATGCGTACTTCGATGCCAATCAGGGCCTGCGTCCGCTCGAGGACGATTTCCGCAGTTGGAACTGGTCGCGCGCCGCACTCGCCGACCATGCCCGCGTGTACTACGACACCGAATGGCGCGGCGGCGGCGGCACTTCGCTCGCCCTGCGCTTCGACGCAAGCGGCACGCATGCATGCGACCCACCGCCGCAGCGAATGCTGCCGCGCACGCTGTGGGGGATAGAGCGCATGACCCGCTGCGACGCGACAGCGGAGGCTTCCGTCAAGGAGACGCTGGAAAACGGCCCGTTTTACGCGCGCTCGCTCGTAGACACCACGGTGGATGGACATCGCACGCTTGCCTTCCACGAGAGCGTTTCTCTCGAGCGTTTTGCCTCACGCTGGGTACAGACCCTGCTGCCCGTACGCTTGCCGCGCCGACCCTTACGACGCCGAGATCAGACTGTACCGCTGCGCTGATCCATGCGCTCAAGGCGCTCGAAGGCGCGTAGCGCGAGCGAGAATTCACGCGCCAGCAGACTCTCGCCGAGCTGTTCTGCCACCACGCCGTGTTGACGATCGTGACGTACTACGGCGTCCACCAGAAACGCGGCCTCGGGCAAGGCAGGCCCGGCATCGACCGGAGGACCACCATGACTCGACACCGTGATCGCCTGCAGGAGGAGAAACATCTTGCGACGCGCCGAGACGACTGCGCGCGAACTGATCGAGTCGCCACCGTGACGCTGCACCTCGCGGCCAATCTGCGCATACATCAGCCTCGCGGCGTGAATCGCCGGTCGGCACTCCACGGGAAGCTCGGCAACGCCGGTCGCCGCGCGGGCGTAGAGTTGCTCAGCCTCGGCGACGAGTCGATCGACGAGTCGTCCGAGCCGGGGATCAAAATCGGGGCGCTGCAGCCACTGGTGCGGGTCGATGTCCGAGTCACGCAACCAGCGCAGCGGCAGATAAATGCGCCCCATGCGCGCATCCTCGCCCACATCGCGCGCAATGTTCGACAACTGCATGCCGACCCCGAGATCCGCAGCGCGTGCGAGCGCGTGCGGCGCCCGCACGCCCATGAGCAGCGACATCATGACGCCGACCGTGCCCGCCACGCGCGTCGCGTAGGCGCGCAAGTCGGAGAGGTCCTCGTAGCGGCGCCCCTCGGCATCCCAGGCGAAACCCTCGAGCAAAGCAGCAGGAATATCGATCGGAATGTGAAAGCGTCGCATCACGTCGGCGAGAGCGCGATCCGCCGCATTGTCGATGGGCTCACCGCGATACGCACGCTGTAGGCGGTCAGTCAGCACCACGAGTGCTGGGGCCGGATCACTCGCGTTGTCGATCGCGTCGTCGGCCTCGCGACAGAAAGCGTACAGCGACAGCGCCGGTTCACGTACGCGGATCGGCAGCAGAAACGAGGCCGCGTGAAAGGTTCGCGAACCCACGCGAATCGCCTCGCGACAGGCCTCCAGGTCCGCCCGCGTCGCCAGGCCAGGTGCCACTCCACCGTCACCCATCATGCCGATTTCTCCGCGCCGACCCCCAAATCACTTTACGTCAGCGGTTTGTATGGCGGCAACCCGCTTCCCCGCATCGCCTGCCGGCCCGCCGGTCCAGGCCATGTCGAGCATGGCGACCTCACCGAAAGTGCAGCCCCGTCGCAACGCCTGCTCAATGATGGTCCAAGACGTCAGCGGCATGCTGAGCCAGGGCCAAGGGTCACGCAGTGACCAGGTGACGTCGCGTGCGCGGCGCAGAAAATGCAGATTGCGCGCGAATCGTTCGGTGAACATCGACTTCTGCGTCTCGGTCAGACACGGATAGAACTGCTGCAGCAAACGCTCCCCGCGATAACGCAGCGTCGGCAGCTGCTCGGGGTGCAGAATCGCCGCCGCCAGCCCCTCAGGCGCCACAAAGTGAATGCCGCTCGTAGCGCGCGGGTTGCACTCGATGCCACGCACGCGACCATCCACCTGCTGGACGAGATCAAAGGACACGAATCCGTCGAACTCGCAGTGTCCGACGAAGCGCTCCACCCACTCGGCGACCTCGGGCGGTGTGTCGATGCGCTCGAAGCATACCGCCACCGTGCCCTGCATCACGGCGCCTCGATAGGTCACCGTGAGCAGCACCCGACCCTGACGCGCAACCGAAAAGGTACTGAGCACCTGACCTCGGCAAAATTCCTGCACGATGCAGGGCTCATCGACGCGGGGTAAACGAGCGCCACGTTCGAGGAACTGCACGCCGCGACCCGAGCAGGAAGCCACCGGCTTGACCACGGTCGGACCGGCATCCGCCAGCGCCTGCGCGTCGGGCGCATCGAGCGCGCGGGTCTGCGGCGCAGCAACACCCGCCGCAGCACATACGCCCACAAACGAATGCTTGTCGTGCAGCACGCGCAGGGTCGCCAAAGGCATGGAAAACACCCGCACACCCTCTGGCACCCGCTCGCGCAGCGCGGCGGCAAAGAGGATTTCCTCTGACACCGGCACGACGAGCTGCACGCCCTCTTCGTCGATGATTCGCAGCAGATCGGCGAGATAGCGCTCGTGATCGTCGACCGGGGAGTGAACCACGACGCTGCGCGCCACCGCGCGCGAAGCGCCGGTCAGGTGTCGTTTGAAGGGCTCGGCGACGATGACGCGGCAACCCGCCGCCGCCAGGGCCCGCGCCATCTCCAAGGCCTTGGGCAATCGCCCAAGCGTCAGCAGCACGGTTTGGCTCATGGCAGCAGGCTCATGGCAGCAGGCTCATGGCATCAGGTCTGCGTTGAACTGACCGCATCCGCGCGGCGCGCGACACGACACATCAGCTGCTGCGCCGGGCGCGTCGTCAAGCGCGCCACGGGACGCACCTTGCGCGCATCGAGTATCGTGAAATCGTAGCGTCGACAGAGCCTCGCCAGGATGAGGCTCGCCTCGAGTTGCGCGAACCCAGCACCGACACACACTCGCGGTCCGAGGCCGAACGGTAGATAGGCGCCTGGCACGAGCTCGTGTTCGCGTTCGGCAGAGAATCGATCCGGGTCGAAGGCATGCGGATTCTTCCAGTAGTCGCGGTGCCGGTGGATGCACCACGGCGCGATCATCAGCATGGCGCCACGCTTGACCCGATGCGGCCCGATGGTGGCAGGCTCCGCTGCAACACGCGGAATGAAAGTGATCGGCGGATAGAGCCGCAGGGCTTCGCGAAACACGTTGCGCACGTAACTCATCCGGCGCACCTGCTCGAGGCTGATGGGTCCATCGCCCGCGATCTCCGCGACCTCGGCCCGAATGCGTGCCATCGCAGGTGGATGCAGGCCGAGAATCATGAAGGCCCAGATCAAGGCACTCGCCGTGGTCTCGTGCCCCGCGAGGAACATGACGCCGAGCTGGTCGAGCAGCTCCTTGCGCGTGAATCCCTCGCCCGTCTGCACGTCGCGCGCGGCGATTACTTCGGCGGCGATGTCGTCGTACTGCGTCGCGTCGGCGGTCAGATGCGTATCGACGAGATCGCCCAGGTGCCGCCGAATGCGCTCGCAAGCCTCGAGCACCTGTGGATGCTGCGGGATCGCGGCGAAGGGTGCATCGAAGATCAGGCGTTTCAACTCCACCTGCGCACAGGTCCGCTCGAACACGGTGAAGGCCTCGAACACGTCGACCGCAGTCTGTGACTTCAGCGACGTCGAGAACACCGTGCGGCAGATGATGTCTGCCGTCAGATGGCTCATCGCCAGATCGAGCGACAAAGACTCGCCGCGCTCGGCCGATTCATCCAGCCTGCGCTCATAGTCATCGACGGCCGCCGACATCGACACGAACGCCTTGTTCAACCGCATGTGTGAGAAGGCCGGATCGATCATCTGGCGTTGCCGGCGCCAGACGGCACCGCTCGAGACAAAGATCGAATTGCCAACAAGCGGCTCGAGCGCGCCGACCATCAGGTCGTTCTTCGGATAGATGTCGGTGGGATCGGTGAGGATGTCGCGCAGCAGTTCAGGCTCGTTGACGATCAGAATCGAGCGTCTCGAGTAGCCAAGCCAGCCCGTTTTGACGCGATACGCCTTGGCCGGCAGCAGGCTCAGCAGATCGCCATCGCCTTGCGCCATCACCCGCAACAACGACACCAGCGCAGCCAAGGGCTGCGGCCGCGGGGGAACATACAACGAACTCATGGCCGTACCCTAACGCGCACGACGCCCGCCGTGAAGGGCAGAGACTTTACAGGCGCGTGGCTGCAGCGCAGCATCACCACCTCATGGACTCGTTGATTCCGGCTGCCTTCAAGATCTTCGTCGTGCTGCACATCCTTTTCGGCAGCCTGGGACTCGTCGCATTTTGGGTTCCCGTGCTTGGCCTCAAGGGCGGAGTGCAGCATCGTAAATGGGGACGTGTATTCAGCGTGTGCATGCTGGTGACAGGTGCGGCCGCGGTCGGCATCAGCACCTGCACGCTGCTCGATCCACTCGGCACGCATCCACATCTGACCGATCCGGCGTGGATCCGCGGCATCTTCGGCTGGATGATGCAAGGCCTCGCAATCCTGACACTGAATCTCGCCTGGTATGGCTGGCTCTGCGTGCAGAACCGCGAGCGACACGAGGCGAACCTCGAGTGGCGCAATCTCGCGCTGCAAGCGGCGCTGCTCATCGCCTCCATTCACTGCGCTTACCAGTCGTGGCGCGCGGACCTGCCGCTGATGCTCGGCATGCCCGCCATCGGACTCGCCACCGTCGCCACCAATCTTTGGTTTTTGTACAAGCCGCAGCGTAGACCCCTCGACTGGTTGCGCGAGCACATCAAAGCCTTGGTCGGCGCGGGCATTTCGGTGTACACCGCATTCTTCGCCTTTGGCGCCGTGCGAACCGTGCCCGCGCTCGCCCTGCACCCCGGGCTGTGGGCCATTCCGCTCGTCGTCGGTCTCGGCCTCATTCTCTATCATCAGGCTGCCGTCGCTCGCCGGGCACCGGCGCGCGGCTGAACCGGGCCGTGCATCGCGTCATCGTCGTCGGCGCAGGGATGGGTGGCCTTGCCGCCGCAGCCGATCTCGCCCGCCAAGGTCGCCACGTCACCGTGTTTGAGCGCGCCTCCGCAGCAGGAGGGAAACTGCGCAGCGTCAGCGTGAACGGCCAGCAGATCGACGCGGGCCCGACCGTATTCACGATGCACGAGGTATTTGCGCAGCTGTTCCGCGACTGCGGCCAGCGTCTCGAGGATCACCTCGATCTCGAGCGCGCGGACATCCTCGCAAGACATTCCTGGAGCTCGGGCGGCGTGCTTGATCTGCATGCCGATGTGCAACGCTCCGCAGCCGCGATCCGCGAATTTGCGGGAGCGCGCGAGGCGCAGGGTTACCTCGATCTCTGTCACCGCAGCGCACGGGTGTACGCATCGCTGCGCGACAGCTTCATGACGGTGGCGCGACCTTCACCGGCGCAACTCGTCGCGCAGCTTGGCGTCCAGGGTCTCGCTGCGATGTGGCGCACACCGCCGTGGCAGTCGCTGTGGCAGGCACTCGGCAGTCATTTCCGCGATCCGCGCTTGCGACAGCTGTTCGGTCGTTACGCCACCTACGTCGGCTCCTCCCCTCTCGCCGCCCCCGCGACGCTCATGCTGATCGCCCACGTGGAGCAGACCGGTGTGTGGCTTGTGCGCGGCGGCATGCGCAAGGTTGCTGACGCCCTCGAGAGTCTTGGGCGCTCCCAGGGCGCCGCGTACCGCTATGACGTGGCAGTACACCGCATCCTGACCCGCGACGGCCGAGTGGTTGGAGTCGAGTTGCAGTCGGGTGAAGTCGTCGAGGCCGATGCCGTGGTCTTCAACGGCGATGCGAACGCATTGGCAAGCGGCGCATTGGGTGAAGGCGTGCGCCCGGCAGCGCGGCCCATCGTGCCGCAGCAGCGAGGGCTCTCTGCGGTGACGTGGTGCCTGCACGCACGGACCAGCGGTTTTGCGCTGCATCATCACAACGTTTTCTTTGCCGATGACTACCCGCGGGAGTTCTCGGCAATTTTCGCTGATCGCCGCATCACGACAGAGCCCACGGTCTACCTGTGCGCCCAGGATCGGGGCGCAGCGAGCGGCATCCCCGTTGATGCACAGGGCCGCGAGCGCATGCTGCTGCTCGTCAACGCGCCGGCCGATGGCGATCGCGGCGGAATCGACGACGCAAACCTCCCGCACTTGGAACAACGGGTATTCGAATTGCTCGATCGTTGCCATCTGCACATCGCGCGACAAGCCGGCGATGCCGTGGTGACACGTCCGCAGGACTTCGAAAGCCTGTTTCCGTGCACGGGCGGTGCGCTGTACGGTCGGGCGAACCATGGCGCCTTCGCGAGTTTCGAGAAGCCGGCCTCGCAGACTCGAATTGGCGGACTGTACCTGGCAGGCGGATCCGCGCATCCGGGACCCGGGATACCGATGGCTACGCTATCCGGGCGTCTCGCCGCCGCACGTCTCGCCGCCGACGCAGGCTAGCCGTCGACGCAGACTAGGCAAGTCATGTCGAATGCAATCGTGCCTCTCAGCGCGGCGGCGGCACGATCTTGTCGAGGATGCGCGCCGAGGAGAGCACGCCCGGTAGGCCTGCGCCCGGATGCGTTCCTGCGCCGACGAGATACAGGCCCTCGACTTCCTCACTGCGGTTGTGCGGCCGAAACCACGCGCTTTGGAACAACTGTGGCTCCATGGCGAACGCGGCGCCGTTCATCGAAGAGAGTCGATCGCGAAAGTCGAGCGGTGTCAGCATGTGCGAGGTGGCGATCGACTGGCTGAGACCCGGCAGTACGGTGGACTCCAGGCGTCGTTCAACCGCGGCGCGGTAAGGCTCCGCGTGGGTGCGCCAATCCGTGCCACTCTGCAAGTGCGGCACGGGCGCGAGGACGTAGAACGAATCGCAGCCCGGCGGTGCGAGCGTACTGTCGCTGGCACTCGGACGATGCAGGTAAAGACTAAAGTCTTCGGCGAGCACTTTGTGTTTGAAGATGTCATCGAGCAGCGGCTTGTAGCGCGGGCCGAGCACCATCGTATGGTGATACACATCGTCGTAGCGCCGTCGTGTGCCGAAGTACCAAACGAACAGACTCATCGAATAGCGCGCTCGCGCGAGCTTCGCGTCGGTCCAGCGTCGGCGCGGATGTCGCGCCAGCAGTTTGCCGTAGGTCCAGGCCGCATCAGCATTCGACACCACGATATCGGACTCGAGCACCTCGCCATCAGCGAGTCGCACGCCCCGCGCGCGACCCCGCTCCACCAGCACTTCGCTGACCTCGGCGTTGCAGCGCACGCGACCGCCCTGCCGCTCGATCAGACCGACGATGCCACGGACCAGAGCGCCCATGCCGCCCTCTGCGTAGTGCACGCCATGCGTGCGTTCGAGGTGGGCAATCAGGCAGTAGTACGCCGTGGTGGTGAACGGGTTACCGCCGATCAGCAGCGGGTGAAAACTGAACAGGATGCGCAATTTGTCGCTGCGGAAGTAGCGCGACACCTCGCTGTAGACCGAACGATAACCACCGAGTCGCAGCAAATCCGGCGCCGCCTTGAACAAGGTCGCAAGCTCGTGGAACGGCTGCTCGGCCTGTCCGACGAAGGCAACACGGTAGATTTCCTTGCTGACTTCGAGAAACCGATCAAACCCCGCCACATCGCGCGGCTCGATGCGTGCGATCTGCTCGCGCATCGCGGCGAGGTCCGCGGTGTAACGGAATACATCACCGTCGTGGAAACGTACTTCGTAGAACGGGTCCAGCGCACGCAGTGTTACATCGTCGGCGAGGCGCCGACCGCAGGCTTGCCACAATTCCTCGAACAGATAGGGCGCCGTGATGATGGTCGGCCCGGCATCGAAGGTGTAACCGTCCTGCCGATAGACGTAGGCGCGACCGCCCGGTGCATCGAGTTTTTCGAGCACCGTGACGTCGTAGCCACGAGCGCCAAGACGTGCCGCTGCTGCCAATCCGCCAAAACCGCTGCCGATGACGATTGCCCGAGCCATTCATTCACCTCTGCCTAACCTACGCCCTGCACGATACCGTGACGCTGCTCAGGATGGAACGATTCGCCGCTCGCGGGCCGCATCGACGATCAACTGCGCGAGCATCGCCGGCTGCTCCTCGTGTGCCAGATGCCCAAGGCCCGGCAACTGCGTGATCTCGGTCTGCGGCAACAGACGACGCACGCGCATGGCTTCGCCCGGCAAAATCATCCGATCGTTGGCACCGACGACCAGCCGCAGCGGCGTGGGCAGGGCCGCCATTTCGCGTTCGAGCGGACGTACATCCCACACGCCCATCATGGCGAGCGCCGCGCCCGCATGTGCCGGGGATCGGACCAGACGCGCATACAGCTGCAAGCCGCGGGCGTCGAGTTGCGAGCCCGTCGCCTGCAGCAATCGCTCCACCTCGCCGGGACTCTCGAGTCGTTTGGCGAACCACCTCGACAACCAAGCGCTGCTGACGAACGGTCGAATGAGGGGCGTGAGGGCCGGATGCTTGAAACCCGGTAACGGCAGCAGCGCGCCATTCAAGCTGACGAGCAGATTCGGCGCGATGCGTCGGTCGAGACACATCCGGCACAGGATCGCCGCTCCGGCGGAATGACCGACGGCGAGCACGGGGGCAAGCTGCAATTCTTCGAGCACAGCGGCCACGCCGGCCGCCATACCGGGCAGCGACAGGCCGGCAAGGTCGCGGGGGCGCTCGGTGAAGCCATGCCCGGGGAGATCCGGGGCAACCACCGTGAAAGTCTGCGCAAGCTGCGGCAACAGATCGCGGAATGAATGCGTCGAGGCGCCCGTGCCATGGAGCAGCAGACACACGGGGCCCGTGCCCGCGCACTGCACGTGCCAACGCAGACCCGCCGCCGTCACAAAACGGCTGCAGTCGCGGTTCGGCCAGTCCTGGCCGTCCAGTTCCCATGAGGGAGCACGCAATGGCGTCACTGTCACCTCTCCGTCCCCGCTGCTTGCGGTATGTTACCCGCACCGATGACCACCCAACCTGCCAAGCGCCGCTGGATAGTCGCTGTCACGGCACCCGTGCTGCTCGTGCTCGCCTTTTTCGCCGGCCCCGTCCACCGCATCGACGAGACGGTAATGCCCGCCCGAGTACCGAGCGAGCCCGCCGCACTCGAGTCGTATCTTGCCGCGGCCGAGCGGCGTCATCCGGACATTGTCCCCGGCGCCGAAAAAACGATTGTCTGGGCGCATGCGGATCGGCGTAAGACACCGCTCACGATCGTCTACCTGCATGGCTTCAGCGCCTCCCGTCAGGAAGTGGCGCCGCTGTGCGACGAACTCGGTGCGCGACTCGGCGCCAACGTCTTTTACGCGCGCCTCGCGGGTCACGGACGCAATCCTCGGGCCATGGGGGAAGTTCAGGGGAATGAGTGGTTGCAGGATGCCACCGATGCTCTGGCCATCGGGCGCGAAATAGGCGAGCGCGTCGTGCTCGTCGGCACCTCTACGGGCGGCACGCTGGCGCTGTGGCTCGCGCAGCGCGATCCTCAGAAGATCGCCGCACTCGTGCTGATCTCCCCCAACCTCGGGCCGCGAGGCGCGGGCGTAGAGTTGCTCGCGGGGCCCTGGGGCGCGCAAGTTCTGCGCGCGGCCGTGGGGACCGAGCATCGATGGGATCCCGCCAACGCCGCGCAGGCCCGCTACTGGAACTGGCAATACCCTTCGACGGCACTGCTGCCGATGATGGCCCTCGTCAAAATCGTGCGTGAGTCGCCGCTTGAATCCGTCACCACTCCGACACTGGTGCTGTACTCGCTCGAGGATCAGGTAGTGGAACCCATCGAAACCGAACGTGCCTTCGCGCGTCTTGGTTCACGAACCAAACGTCTGCAAGCGGTGAACGACAGCGCCGATCGCTCGAATCACGTGCTGGCCGGCGACATCCTCGCCGCCCGCGACACCGCGCGAGTACGCGACTGGATCGTCGATTTTCTCGAGCCGCGCTAAGAGCAGTGGCTTCCGTTGATCAGCCGCCAAGCGGCACGAGTTTCGCTCGATAGCTCGCGGCACGCGCCGCGTAGTGGCGTGCCGTCTGGGCGATCAAGGCGAGATCGCGCTCGGTGACCTCGCGCACGATCTTGCCGGGCGAACCCATGACCACCGAGCCGTCCGGTATCGTTCGATCCGGTGGGATCAAGGCGCCCGCGGCGATCAGACAATGACGGCCGATGACCACTCGATCGAGCACACGCGCACCATTGGCGATCAAGGAATCATCGCCCACGGCACAGCAGTGCAGGAAGGCGACATGCCCCACCGTGACCCGTTCGCCGATGCGGGTCGGAACACCGCGATCGGTGTGAATGACGCTGGCGTCTTGGATGTTGCTGTCTGCGCCGATTTCGATCCAGTCGTTGTCACCGCGCAGCACCACCTGAAACCAGAGACTCGATCGGGCACCGAGACGCACGCTGCCGATGACGTCAGCCGAGGGCGCAACGTAGGCATCGGCGGCGATCTCGGGTCGTCGGCCGTCGTATTCGTAAATCACGCGCCACTCCCGCGCAGCAGGCCGAGCCAGTCACGATCGGGGTCGGCGTAGGCAATGAAATGTGGATTCAGCCACGTATCCCGACGGTTGTATTCGAGTGCGGCGCCATCGAGCTGCACCACCTGCCCGCCGGCTCCGCGCACCACGGCATGGGCTGCAGCGGTGTCCCACTCGGAGGTTGGCCCGAGTCGGGGATAAACATCAGCGCCGCCTTCGGCGAGCACGCAGAACTTGAGCGAACTGCCCATGGCCACAAGTTCATGGGCGCCGATCCTCGTGAGGAATCCATCGAGTGAATCACCGCGATGCGAGCGACTGCCCACGACCCGCACGGGATGCGCGACCGGATACGCGACACGAATGGGTTCGACGACAGTGCCCCGCAACCGTGCACGCCAGGCACCCGTAGACGCTTCGCCAACGCCCGAGACGACGCCCCAGTAGTCGAGATCCTTCACCGGTACATGAACGACTCCGAACACCGGCTCGTGCGAGTCGATGAGGGCGATGTTGACGGTGAATTCGCCGTTGCGGGATAGAAATTCTTTGGTTCCGTCGAGCGGATCGACGAGCCAGAAGCGCGACCACCGCCGACGCACGGCCAACGGCACCTCCGCCGACTCTTCCGACAGCACGGGCCACTCGGGCGTGAGCGCCGCAAGCCCCGCACTGATCAGTCGATGCGCCGCCAGATCAGCCGCCGTGAGCGGCGATTGATCCTGCTTGTGCTGCAATCCCACCGACTCGCCGCGTTCGTGGTCACGGTAGATCTGCAAAATGGCGTCACCCGCCTCACGCGCGATGCGACGGACCGCGGCGACCAGCGCCTCGTCGAGCAGCACAGGGACCGGCGTAGTCATCGACGTCACTTCGGAGCGTCAGTACGACCGCGGCAGTCCGAGCAAATGCTCGGCAACATAGGAGAGGATGAAGTTGGTCGAAATCGGCGCGACCTGATACAGCCGCGTTTCGCGAAACTTTCGCTCCACGTCGTACTCGGCAGCGAAACCGAAGCCACCGTGGGTCTGGATGCAGGCATTCGCTGCCTCCCACGACGCCTTCGCGGCAAGATACTTCGCCATGTTCGCCTCGGCGCCGCAGGGCTTCTTGGAGTCATAGAGCTCGCAAGCCTTGTAGCGCATGAGGCTCGCAGCCTCGGTCTCGATGTAGGTCTCGGCGATCGGGAACTGCACGCCCTGGTTCTGACCGATCGGCCGATCAAACACCACGCGCTCGCTGGCGTAGCGGGCCGCACGGGCCACGAACCAATAGGCATCGCCGATGCACTCCGCAGCGATAAGCACGCGCTCAGCGTTCAGGCCATCGAGAATATATTTGAAGCCCTTGCCCTCTTCACCGATGAGGTTCTCCACCGGGATCTCGAGATTATCGAAAAATAATTCGTTGGTCTCGTGATTGACCATGTTGGGAATCGCGCGCAGCGACAGACCCTTGCCAATCGCCTCACGCAAATCCACCAGAAACACAGATAGGCCGTCCGACTTGCGACTGACCTCGGCAAGCGGCGTGGTGCGCGCCAGCAGGATCATCAAGTCCGAATGCTGCACGCGCGAAATCCACACCTTCTGCCCGTTGATCACGTACCGATCGCCCTTGCGGGCAGCGAAGGTCTTGAGCTTGGTGGTGTCGGTACCGGTGGACGGTTCGGTCACGGCCATTGACTGCATGCGCAACTCGCCTGCAGCGATTTTCGGCAAGTACTGACGGCGTTGTGCTTCGGAGCCGTGCCGGACCAGTACGTTCATGACGTAGACCTGGCCGTGGCAGGCGCCGGAGTTACCGCCGCTGCGGTTGATTTCTTCCATGACCACCGAGGCTTCGGCGAGCGAGAGCCCGGAGCCACCATACTCGGCAGGAATCAGCCCCGCGAGCCAACCGGCACGCGTGAGGGCGTCGACGAACTCGCCGGGATAACCCCGCTCAGCGTCGATCTTGCGGAAATACTCGTCGGGGAACTCGGCGCAGAGTGCACGCACTCCGGCACGGATCTCCTCGAACCCCTCGACATCGCGGATCTGGCTCATCTTCCCATTATGGGGCAGGCGCGGTCTCCTTCGCCGCCTTGCGGTCCGCCTTCATCTGCTTGACGTCCACGGGTCGGATCTCGCTGATCGGGCAGGTCTGGTCGCGCACGCGGACCTTCTCGAACTTGCTGATCTGCCGGCCCGTCTGCGTGACGCTGATGGTGTTGGCGAACTGCAGATCGGGACAGGCGTCCCACACCTTGAGGAGGTAAGCCTCGTTGATTCCCGTCCAGATCACGATTTCGTTCCGCGACACCGGGGTCCACGAATCAACCCCACGCATCGCGGTGATGTGATCGACGGGGGCCCCTGCATAGTCGCGGTAGTTGAGTTTCACATCGTCCGTCTGCCTCGAGGGTCCAGACGCGCAGCCAGTCAAGGTCAGCACCGGGGTCAGAGCCAGGGCCATCAAGGCCAGCGAAGGGAACTTGTACATGGCACGTGCCTCCAAGGTGACGACAATCAGAACGTGAGACCGCGGCACCGGGCCGCAAGTTCATGGGAAGTGTACCAAGGGGCACTTCTGGCACAATGCGCCGCGGGAGGGCCCCACATGAAAGATCTGATCGACATTTTCCTGCAACCCTCGGGCGTGCTCGGCCGCCTCAAAGACCAGCCGAACTACTGGCTTCCACTGGGACTACTCGTCGGCCTGACTGCCGTGAGTTCCTACCTCTACTTCGATCGCGTCGATGCCGCCTGGTTCATGGAGCGCAGCATCGTCGCCTCCGGTCAAGACGTCAGCGACAAGGAATTGCAGGCGATCCGCACCAACGGCCCGAGCAGCGGCATGTTGAAGTGGACGGGCTCGATCGGCGGATCCGTCGGCATGCTCGTCAGCTTCCTGGCCTTCGGCCTGTATTACTTCCTCGCTGGCAAGGTCACAGGCCTCGCACTCAGCTACAAGCAGGGTCTGGCCCTCGCAGCCTGGAGCTCGATGCCCAACCTGATCGGCACCGTGTTGCTGTTTGTCGGTGTGCTCTCGATGACCCCGCAGACACCGCTCGAATCGCTGGTGCTGACGAGCGTCGATCCGATGCTGATGCAATTGCCGCTCGAGAGCCCATGGAAGGGCCTCGCCACCTCGGCGAGCTTCCTCGTGATCTGGACCATCTGGCTTGCTGCGCTCGCCTGGAAGCTCTGGAGCCAGGCAAACAAATGGACTGGCGCAGTAGTGGTCGCTGCGCTGCCAACCGTGCTCATTTACGGAGGCATGGCGATCAAAGCCCTGCTCAACTGACATGAAAATCGACAAGCGATGGATTGCCGGCGCTGTGCTGGTGCTGGCGATCGCGGTACCGCTCGCGCTCAAGCGCGTCACCGGCGACAGCGGCACACCCGTGGACTTCGCCACCGTGGCCGAACAGCAGGTGCGCCCCAGCATCCTGGCCTCAGGAACCCTAGCGTATAAGGTCGAGGTCAACCTGACGGCCGAGGTGCTAGCGCGCGTGGCGAGCATCGCCGTTGAAGAAGGCGACGTGGTCGAGAAAGGCCAGCTGCTGCTGCGGCTCGATCCTGAGACCTACAACAACATCATCGCGCGCGAGGAAGCCGGCGTACGGCAGAACCGCATCAGCATCGAACGGCAACGCGCCGTCGTTGCGCTACGCAAACAGCAGTATGAGCGCAGTCAGCGTTTGGCCGAGGCGCAATTGATCGACCGCAATCGCCTCGATGAGGATCGCAATCAGTACGTCGTGGCGGAGGCCGACCTGAAGAGCTCAGAAGAAGCGCTGCGGCGTGCCACTGCCGTGCTCAGCGACGCGCGCGAGCAACGTGCCAAAACCGAGATCCGCGCGCCGATCACGGGACGGATCGTGTCCCTGCCGATCAAGGTCGGCGAAGTGGCCATCCCCTCCACGGCCTCGCTCGCCGGTGCCCAGCTGATGAAAATCGCCGACACCTCGGCGATTCAAGCCGAGGTCAAGGTCGACGAGGCGGATGTGGCCAAGATCCGCATGGGCCAGCGCGCTGACGTGTTCGCAGCCGCCTACCCCGACAATTCGCTCAAAGGCAGCGTCGAAAAAATCGCACTCACACCCACCGTGGATGGCCAGGGCCGCTCCTACCGGGTGACGCTAGCGATCGAAGCGCCGAAGGATCTGCTATTGCGCTCGGGGATGAGCGCGCGCGCGGTGATCTACCTGGGCGAGGGCGGCAAATCACTCGCCGTCCCGGTCGAATCCGTGGTCAGCGAAACACCCGAGAAGAACGTGGTGAAGCGTTACGTCTGGTTGGCTACCGATGGCAAGGCCCGCAAGACGGCCGTCACCACCGGGCTGTCGGATGATCGCTGGGAGTCGATCGAGTCGGGCGTGAAGGCGGGCGATCGCCTCATCGTCGGCCCGTCGAAGACGCTGCGTCGTTTGCGCGATGGGGAGTCGGTCTCGGAGCGCAAGGTCGAACCCAGCGCAGACAAGGGCGACAAGGCGGACAACGACGAATGATCGAGTTGCACGGCATCGTCAAGCGCTACGTGCTCGGCGAGGAAACCGTGCTCGCGCTGGCCGGCGTCGACCTGCACATCGGCCGCAACGAGTACGTCGCTCTCATAGGACCCTCGGGCTCGGGCAAGTCGACGCTGATGAATCTACTAGGTTGCCTCGATTCGCCCAGCGAGGGGAGCTATATCCTTAATGGCCGTGATACGTCCTCGCTGAGCGAGGACGAACTTGCCGCCGTTCGCAATCGTGAGATCGGCTTCGTATTCCAGAGTTTCCATCTGCTGCCGCGGCAAACCGCACTGCAAAACGTGATGCAACCACTCGTCTACCGGCGGATGCCACCCCTCGAGCGGCGACGGCTCGCCATCGAAGCCTTGACCAAGGTCGGCCTGGGTGACCGGCTCGATCACCGCCCCAACCAGCTCTCGGGCGGGCAGAGGCAGCGCGTCGCGGTGGCCCGTGCACTCGTCGGGCAGCCCTCCATCCTGCTGGCCGATGAGCCCACCGGCAATCTCGACTCGCGCACTTCGGCGGAAATCATGGCCCTTTTCGATGCCCTCCATGCTCAAGGACAGACGGTGATCGTCGTCACGCATGAACCTGACATTGCGGCGCACTGCCGCCGCACCATCCGCGTGTTCGACGGCCGGATCGTCGAAGATACGCAGAACCC
>CAISHQ010000154.1 GCA_903885195.1 uncultured Pseudomonadota bacterium
GCTGGGGCCAGTTGCGTGCGTCGGGGCCGTGTTTTTGGCCCTCGAACCATGCACCGCAGAGCCCCGTCTCACTGGCTTCGAGCAGCATCGCGCCAAGAGGGCTGTCCCACCGAGCCCGCGATATCTTTGCCGTCAGAGTCGCCGCTGCGGGCCTCATTGCGGCAGTCGCTTGCGGTAGCGGGCCGACATCAATTCGAGTTTTTCCGCAAGGACGTCGTCCCGCACCACGTCAAGATTGCCAAACACCATCCACCGAAGGGTATCAGGCTCAATGGCTGGCCACCGCATGCCGCTCGCCGCGGTGGGATTGCCGGTGCGTGCGAAGGCGACCCAATGTTTTCGCAAACGCTCGCCGAGTTGGCGCGTGGCTTCAGGGGCTGCCGTATCCGAATCGAACAGCAGCGCCGAGTCATAGCCGTGCGGCGTGCCAGGCCACTGCGGGCGACGCTGCTCGGCTGCGAGGTCGACGTAGTAGAGCCAGGTGTCTTGCCCCACGCGGGCGTTCGCATGCGCGAGGGTGCTCGCAGAGAGCAAGTAGCGGTAGTCGCCGAACAGGCGTCTGACACCCAGCGCGGGATCGACGGAGAAGTCGCTCGCGTAGGCACGCTGCAGTGCGGCGAAGTCCGCACCCAGCATGTTGGAGAAGTCCTCGGTGCCGATCCCGGATTCGGGCATCACCGACCCTTCGTAGCTGTTGCCGCCGGTCAGCAGGGGTACTCGGGCATGTTGTCCGCGTCGAAAGACGATCGCCGGTTCGTCGGGCAACGTGCTGCGATCGACGATCGGCAACTGGAAGCCCTGCACGGCATCGACGAGCGCCTGGCCATCGAGGCTGCGCAGCGCCGACGAGTTTGGCTGACCGGTCAAGCGCGCGTCCCGCCGTGCTCGCTCGACGAGGCGTTGGCCCGACGCTTCGGCCGATTCGATGGGGCCGAGATCCTGTCCTTTGGGGGCGGGCACTGCGGCACTCCGATTGCGCGGCAGCGCCCAGGTGGCATACGCGGACTGCGCGATCGCCTTGTGAAAGAGACCTTTGGCCTGCGGGCTCGCCATCAGCAGGGCGACGGCCTGTCCGCCGGCTGACACGCCGAAGATGGTCACGTTCTGCGGATCACCACCGAAGGCGCGGGCGTTGTCCTTGACCCACTGCAGTGCGGCGACCATGTCGAGCAGTCCGAAGTTGGCGATGTCACTGGGCAGGTCCGGGTGTGCAAAAAATCCGAGCGGGCCGAGCCGATAGTTGATGGAGACCACGACCACGCCATAGCGAGCAAGCCTGTCGCCAGCGATGTTGCCCGACCCAGAGCGAAAACCACCGCCGTGGATCCAGACCATCACTGGGCGCTTCGCCTGGCGTTCGAGGCCAGACGTCCATACGTTAAGAAAAAGGCAATCCTCGCTTGTCGCGGGCGTGCCGGCGGACGGTGCGCCCGTTTGCAGACATGCGGGACCGAAGGCGGCTGCGCGAGTCGGCTCACGCGTAGCGGGCGCGGCTTTCGGGGGTTGCCAGCGCAGGGCCCCCACGGGAGCCGTGGCATAGCGGATGCCCTTGAAGGCCAGCGTGCCGTCGGAGTCCGCCGTCGCTTGGTACCGACCCGTGGTAGTGCGGACGATCGGCTCGGCGGATGCGCCCGATGCCGCGGCGTAAGTCGGCTCCGATGCCGTGGTGCAGAGTGCAGTGGCCGCGGTGAGCAGGCCGAGAATCCATCGCGACCGTGCAGAAGGTTGCCCAATGCCACGCATGACTCAGATCTCCACTTGCTGCCCGGATTCGAGAATACGCTCCGCGGGGATGCCGAAGTGACTGCCGGCAAACTCGGCGTTGCGCGACATGAATGCGAACAGCGCTTTCTGGATGCGCGTCATGCCGGGGCGCCGCGACGTGATGATGTCGTCGCGGCCGACGACGTACACCGCGCCTTTCAGTTCAAGATCTTTGAAGTGACGTCGGGCCTCCTGCATCAGCGCTGGCACATCGACGTGGTCCATGAACCCGACGGTGCAGACGATGCGATACACGCCGGGTAACAGTTCCTGCACCCGGGTGCGCGAGCCCACTAGCACGCGGGGCGAGGCCGCGGTTTGCACCGTCAGCAGCACGGTCTGTGCATGGAGCACACGGTTCAGTTGCACGTTGCGCACGAGGGCGCGTGGGATCGAAGTCGAGTCGGTCGCCAGATACACGGCGGTCTTCTCGACCGTGGCAGGTTGAACCTGCGCGATCAGCCGCTGGAATTCCTGGAGCGTGAAATCATCCCGTCGAAGCTTGGCTGCGAGCGCGCTGCGCCCCTGACGCCAGGTGGCCATGATGAAAAAAAGCAACAGGCCGAGTGCGAGCGGAACCCAGCCACCGTCGGGCA
>CAISHQ010000155.1 GCA_903885195.1 uncultured Pseudomonadota bacterium
AGACGATGGTCCTGTACGCCACAGGTGGCGGCGAAGCCCATGAAGCTGTCGAGGACATGCTCGCGAGTCCTGGGTTCGATGCGTGCGTCGGTGAACAGCCACTGCAATTCGCGCGCTCGCGCTCGATCGAAGCCGAGTTTGCACCGCGCACGGATCACGGCGGCAACCGCACTCGCCCGAATGGACAGTTGCAGGTGCAGCAGAAGGTCGAACCGACGGTTGCCCAGTGTCCGACGCAGCTCGCGCAGTCCGCGGAGGCCGGCGCGCTTGTCGACGGTGATAAACTCGACCTCGGGCAGCAAAGTCATCAGGCGGGCCTCTGCCTTGCCGATGACCCAGCTGAAGCGGGTCTGGGGCCACGCGCGCTGCAGAGCGCGCAGCAGCGGCACCACGTGGCAGGTATCGCCGATGGCGGACAGTCGCAACAGGCACACGGAATCAGGTGGCGTGGACAGCGGCAGCATGGCGGAATCCGGTACAGAGTCGACGATGATCACCCGACTCGAGTCCGGCGACTCAGTGATGCTATATGACCCCTCCCTATGCGGCAATTTCGTAGCTGAGTGGTTCGATCCGGTCTATTGGCAGCAGCGCGGTGCCCTCGCGGGTGCTGCCCCTGGACGCGGTAACACCTGGTTCTGTGTGGCCGAGGGGCGCGAGTACGCCTTGCGGCATTACCGTCGCGGCGGTCTCATCGGCCGGTTCAATCCAGATTTTTATCTTGGGCGTGACCCGCAGCGTTCGCGCCCGTTTCGAGAATTTTCTTTGTTGCGGCAGTGCATGCGCGTCGGGCTGCCGGTGGCGGCGCCCGTGGCGGCGCGTTTCGTTCGTGCGGTGAACGGCTACCGCGGCGACTTGCTCACCTTGCGCGTACCCGGCGCGCGTACGCTCGCCACGCGTCTGCGCGAGGGCGGGCTGACGACGGACGAGTGGCGCGCAGTGGGCGGCGTCATCGCCGCGTTCCATGCCGAGGGTATTTTTCACGCCGATCTCAACGCCCACAACATCCTCTTCGATGCCTCGGGAACCGTCCGTTTGATCGACTTTGACCGCGGGCGCCAGCGTCCGCCGGGCTGGTGGAAGGACGCCACTCTGGCGCGTCTGCGCCGCTCCCTCTGCAAGGTGGCCGATGCGTCACCGCCCGTACCGGTGGACGAAGCCGGCTGGTCGGCATTGCTCGATGGCTATTTTTTTGGCATCGCGCGGCCGGCGGTGCGATGATCGACTGATGCTGCAGGTGCTCTATCAGGTTCTGCTGCTGCTGGCGCTGCCACTCGCGCTGGGTAACCTGTTGTGGCGTGGGTTCAAGGATCACCGCTGGTGGCAGGATATTCCCCAGCGGTTCGGCTTCGTCCCATCGCAACCCGAAGGCTCGATTTGGCTGCATGCCGTGTCGGTGGGTGAGGTGCAGGCTGCTGCCGCCATCGTCAAGGAATTCCGTAACCATTACCCGCACACGGCATTGCTGCTGACCTGTGGGACACCCACCGGGGCCGAGCGTGCGAGGGCGCTGTTCGGCGAAACCGTTGCAGTGAGTTTCCTGCCTTTCGATCTGCTCTGGTGTGTCCGATTGTTCCTGCGCCGAGCACGACCGAAAATCGGCATTGTCATCGAGAAGGAAATCTGGCCGAACCTCTTCCGAGTATGCGGTGACCGCGGAGTGCCGCTGGTGCTCGCGAGTGCCGCCATCACGCGAAAGGCGATCGGACGCTACCGTCTGCTCTTCCGTCTATTCCCACGTACGCTGGCCAATGGATTGACGATCGCGGCGCAGACCGGCGGTGATGCGGAGCGCTTCAAGGAGGCGGGCGCACCGGCTGAGCGCGTGCACGTCATCGGCAACATCAAGTTCGATCTGGAATTGCCGGCGAACATCGCCGAACTCGGTGCGCGCCTGCGTTCGCAATACGGTCTCGGTTCGCGTTTCGTGCTGGTTGCTGGCAGCACATACGAGGAGGAAGAGACGGCGTTGCTGGAGGCGCAACGCCAGCTCAAGGCACAGGGGCACGAAGTGATGCTGGTGCTGGCCCCACGCCATCCTCCGCGCTTCGAACCGGTCGCTGCGCGTCTTGCGCGCGATGGCGTGATGTTCATCCGTCGCAGCGAGTCGATCGGCTTTCTGGGAGCCTCGGTGCCGACCTATGTCGATGTGCTGCTGCTCGACCGACTCGGCGAGTTGCTGGGGTTCTACGCGGCTGCGGACGTGGCTTTCGTCGGCGGCAGTCTGGTGCCCGACGTGGGTGGGCACAATCTCATCGAGCCTGCGGCGTTATCCGTGCCCTCGTTGACCGGGCCGCATTTCTACAACGCCTCCGATATCTCGCTCGCACTCGTCGAGGCGGGTGCGGTGCACATCGTGCGCAACGTCGGGGACTTGGTGTCGGAGTTGGAGACGCTCGTAGCCGACACGCTGGAGCGTTCCCACCGCGGTTCGATTGGTCAGCAGTTCGTGACCCGCAACGGCGGCACAACGCGCCGCCTGCTGCAGCTGATCGAGCCGCTTATCGGGCCGAGGGAGCCTCGGCCAACCAGCCATTGATTTCTTCGAGCGTGGCGCGATCGAGGGTGCCGGAGGCGAGACGCAAGCGCATCACGTTGATCATGTAGTCGTAGCGGCTGCGCGAGTAGTTGGTTTGCGCAGCAGCGAGACTGCGACGCGCTTCGAGCACATCGACTGCCGTGCGTGTGCCCACTTCGTAGCCGGCTTCGGTCGCCTTCAGCGCCGTCTGGCTCGACTCGAGTGCCTGACGCAGCGCATTGACGCGTGAGATCTCGCTGATGACGCCGAGATAGGCGTCACGCGCCTGGCGTTCGGTCTGACGCGATACACGCGAGAGGCGTTCGCGCGCAGCTTGCCACTGGTATTCGGTCTGACGGACGCGCGATTGGGTGCCGCCGCCGCTGAAGATCGGCACAGACAGTTGCAGCGAGTAGGTCGTATCGTCGCTGTCGTTGGTGCGGGTACCCACGTTGCCGCTCGAGAACTTGATCGGGCTTGTCTGGTCGGTGTTGCTCTTGCTGGCCACGAGGTCGAGCTCAGGCAGATGACCGCCGAAAGCTGCGCGCACGTTGTCGCGGGCGATGTCGGCTGCGAGGCGGCTCGAGACGAGGGCGAGGTTCTGTTCCATCGAGCGCTCGACCCACTGCGCTTCGTCGGCCGGCTCCGGGGACTTGAGCGGCATGGTGTCGCCGGGCTTGGACAGCACAGTGTATTTCTCGGCGGTGATTTCGCGCAGCAACTCCTCCGTCGAGGCGAGCTGGCGCTTGGCAGCGATCACGGCGGCCGCAGCACTGTCGCGCGCGGCCTTGGCTTCCTGCACGTCGGTGATGGCGATCAAGCCCACTTCGAAGCGCTTCTCCGCCTGCTCGAGTTGACGTGAAATGGCTTCGAAGGCCGAAGACTGTGCGTCGACGTTGTCCTGCGCCGCCAGGACGTTGAAGTAGGCCTCACTGACACGCAGGATCAGTTGCTGCTCGGCGGCGCGGAAATCCGCTTCCGCCTGCGCGACCTGACGGCTCGCCCGCTTGATCGCCACCCAGTTGTCCCAGGAGATCAGGCTCTGGCGCAGATCGAGACTCCAGCGTTCGGTCTCCGGCTCCGCGGTGCTCGAGGAGATAAAGTTGAATACCACGCGGTTGCCGGAGCCGGTGGGCTGTTCAATTTCCTGAGGAAACTGTCCGAGGGTTGTCGTATCCGACTTGGACTTGCTGGCTGAGCCCGAGATCTGCGGCAACACGGCGGCCCAGGCCTGTGGCCGGGCCTCGCGTGCGGCGAGGCGCAGGGCGTCGGCCTCGCGGATTTGCGGATCGTTGGCCAGCGCGCGCTCGTATACGGCCTTCAGGTCCTCGGCCTGTGCGGCGGAGGCGGAAATCAGCAAACCCAGCGACAGCACGAATACGCGCTTCATATCGAATCCTCAAACGGTGTTATATATCACTATAACAGTTGGCAGCCAGTCGGCTCAACAGGCGTCAGTATGGACGCAGGGAAGGGTCGATGCGTTCACCCCAGGCGAGAATTCCGCCGGCCAAGTTGCTCACTGACCGAAATCCACGCTTTTCGAGAAACCAGCACACCTGCATGCTGCGCCCGCCCGAGCGACACATCACGACGAGCGGCGTCTGCGGGTCGAGTTCGGCAATCCGTGCGCCGACCTCGCCCATCGGTAGGTGACGGGCAAAGTCGAGCCGGCTGATATCGAGTTCCCAGCCCTCGCGCACGTCGATGACGAGCGGCGCCGTCCCGGCATCGACCTGGGCCTTCAATTCTTCGACGCTGATTTCTTCGACCATGGCAGCTCCTGTCAGTCGAAAATCATGGATTGCCGCGCGTGGGACCGATTAGAACGCGAAGCGTTCCGGCGCGCGAGCGCCGACCAATGCCTTGAGCGAGGTTTCGAACAGTACGGTTCGGCGCCACTGCTCCGAACCGAGTCGCTCGATCAGCGTCGCCTCCATCACGGGGCCGTTGCCGACCACTGCGAACAGGCGTCCGCCTACGGCGAGCTGTTGCTCGAACCGCGAATCGGGGATCGGTAGCGATCCGGTCAGTACAATGACATCCCAAGCGATCGAGCCGAGCGCCCCCTTGGCGTAAGCATCCAGGGTCTCCACGGTCGCATTACGAACCGCAGCGGCCTCGAGATGGCGCCGAGCGGCGGCCGCGAGATCCTCGCGGCGTTCCAGGGATCGAACGCTGCACGCGGATGCGGCAAGACAAGCGGTAAGGAAGCCGGAGCCGGTGCCGACTTCGAGGACGCGCTCGGTCGGGCGCGGCGCGGCGGCTTGAAGAATTCGTCCGACGACCTTGGGCGCCAGCATGCGATCGCCCTGCCCGAGCGGCAACTCGATGTCTGCGAACGCCAACTCCGCGTAACCCTGAGGGACGAATGTCTCTCTCGGCACTCGGCTCACGGTGTCGAGGACTGCCTGATCGAGCACGTCCCACGCCCGCAACTGCTGGTGGATCATCTGCTCGCGCGCGGCGTTCAAGTCGATAGCGGTCATTGACATGCGAATAGCCCGATCTGTGCCTAACCTCAGGCCGCGCAACATACTGTCTTTTCCGAGGAGTGCCAAGCACGGTCCGCTTGAGTGCTCAGTGCTAGGGCACGGTCACCGCCGTGACTGCGCCGAGAGCAAACAAGCGTGCCAGGGCATCACGTAGAACGAATTCAGCGGCATTGGACCCGGTCCCGGTCGCAGGGGCAGGTTCGTTGACAAGCTGTTCCACGGCCTCGCCGAGCGTCTGTCCGGACTGCAGCGCGCTCCACCATCGATACTCGCCCGCGCTGAGGCGATGCGCTTCGACGATCTGTGCGCGGCGCAGCACTGCAATGCACTCGCCGCCCGCGCTCAGGCTGACGAGCGCCGGCTGGTCGCGTCGGTGCTCATCGAAGATCGTGTGTATTGGCCAGTTCGAACTGATCAGCGTCACGGAAGGATGCAGGCTGAAGCGCAATAGGGGCCACATCGCCGGCTCGAAGGCTGTCAGCGCCTCGCTCTCGACGGGCGATGCATCCGCACACACCAGCGCCTCGGCCCAACCCCATTCGAGCCTCGCGAGATCGGCGAGGTAGGCGAAATCAGAGCCCCGCGACGCAAATCCGGAGGCGAGAAACTGCGGGAACCGGCGCCCGGCGTGATGCAGATCGCCCTGTCGAGAGGGATGCAGCGCGAGGTAGTCGAGAGCCTGACGGGTAAAGAACTCCTCGCCGACAATCCGCGCCGTGACCGGATAGGTCAGAGCGAGCGCTTTGCAGAAGTTGGCTCGGCGATTGTTGTGATAGATCCCGGCGCGTCCGCCCGGGGGGCGATCCGCGCGCAGCATCGTAGCGAAATCGCGTTGGATGTCGGCGAGGCTGCGTGTCATGGGCCTGACTGCAATGGAGCCATGACTGGCTCGAGGCGCTCTCCGAACTCGGTCACTTCGGCGTCCGCTCGCGCGGCCTCGGCCAGCAGAACATTGAGCGAGGGAATGTCGGTGTCCCACTCGATCAACGTCGGTCGTGGGCCGATCAGGCGCAGCACGTACCGATAGAGCGCCCACACCGCTTCGTCCACCGCACTGCCATGCGTGTCGATCAGTAGCGTTTCGCCATCGAGTTGCACGCGTGTGTATCCCGCCAGATGGATTTCGCCGATCGCTGCGGCCGGCAATGCGCGCAGGAAGGCGTCAGGGTCGATCCCGTGGTTCACCGCATTGACGTGCAGGTTGTTGAGATCCAGCAGTAATCCGCAGCCGGTGCGCTGAGTGAGTTCGCTCAGAAACTGCGCTTCGGCCAGCGTCGACTCGGGGAAGGTGAGGTAACTCGCCAGATGCTCGATCAACACGGTGCGACGAAGCGTCGATTGCAGCAGGTCCACACGCGCGGTCAGCAGCGCCAGCGTCTCCTCGGTGAAGGGCAGTGGCAGCAAATCATTGAAATGCAGGCCGTCCCGATGGCCCCAGCACAAGTGCTCGGATACGACCTCGGGCTGGTGCCGGCGCACGAGGGCGGCAAGCCGCGAGAGGTGCTCTGCGTCAGGGGGATCGAAACTGCCAAGGCCGAGACCTACCCCATGCAGGGAAAGCGGGTAATCGCGATGCAGCGACTCGAGCAGTGCGGGCAACGGGCCGCCGTCCGCGAAATAGTTCTCGGCGTGTGCCTCGAGCCAGCCGCAGGCGGGTCTTGCGTCCCACTCGGCGTGGTGGACGCCGCGCAGGCCGATCCCGGCTCGCAGTGGCGCCGGGCCGGCCTGCCAGCCTCGCGGCATCAGCCGCCCGGCGTCAGACTGCCGCCGACGATACGTTCGCAGGTGCCCTTCGGCAGGGTGATCCACTCGTTCTTGTCGCCATCGGTCTTGGCTTGTCCCGCGCAGCCGTGGCCGTTGGCGCCACAGTCATTCTTGCCGGCTTTGACGATGCCGTGGCACTTTTCCATGCCTTCCTTCGGGCCCATCGCCTGGGCGACGCCGAGGCCGATCAGGCTGCCCACGGCAGCAATGATCAACGAGTTACGGGTGTTCATATTCAGACTCCTTGGGATTCGGATGAATCGGAATCCTCGCGACTTTCGTCCCGGGCCGCAAGTCTCTCTCACAGCGCGGCGCAGCGCGGCGCGGCGCGAGCTTAGCCCAGTTGGAGCGCGTGATGGCGCAGGTGGTCCGCCACGAAGGACTGGATGAAGTAATAGCCGTGATCGTATCCAGCATGGCGACGCAGTCTCAGGGCCTGACCCGATTCGGCCGCGGCGGCCTCGAGGCACTCCGGTAGCAACTGCTGGCTCAGAAAATTGTCGGCGAGTCCCTGGTCGACGAGGATCTCGCGGGGGAAGGGCGTCACACGCATCAGCGCACTCGCATCGTAGGACTCCCAAACCGAGTGATCGTCGCCGAGGTAGTGACCGAAGGCCTTATGTCCCCAGGCGCAGCGCGAGGGCGCTGCGATGGGCGCGAAGGCCGAACAACTGTGAAACACGTCGGGGCGTCGCAGCGCGAGCACAAGAGCGCCGTGTCCGCCCATCGAGTGACCACAGATGCCGCGTCGACGGGGATCAGTGGGAAAGTGAGCGTCGATCAGCGCGGGCAACTCCTCGCTGATCCACGAGAACATGCGGTAATGCCGCTGCCAGGGCTGCTGGATGGCATCGACGTAGAACCCTGCGCCCTGGCCGAAGTCCCAGTGTTCGCGATCGCCCGGCAATTGCGGTTCGCGCGGGCTGGTGTCGGGCATGACGAGAATCAAGCCAAGCTCTGCAGCGATTCTTTGGGCACCGGCCTTGATGGTGAAGGTTTCCTCGGTGCAGGTGAGTCCGGCAAGACAGTACACCGCGGGCAGTCGTCGTTCACGAGCGGCCGACGGGACATAGACCGCGAAACGCATCGGTCCTGCGCAGCAGGCCGAGTCATGCTGGTAGAAGCCCTGAATCCCGCCAAAGCAGGCGTGCTCGGATCGCGTGTTCAATGAACCGGTCATCGCCCGCGCGACGCGTCAGTAGGTCAGCACGGTGCGGATCGACTCACCGCGTCGCATCAGATCGAAGCCTTCGTTGATGCGGTCGTGCGGCATGACGTGGGTGATGAGATCGTCGATGTTGATCTTGCCGTCCATGTACCAGTCAACGATGCGCGGCACGTCCGTGCGACCGCGAGCACCGCCGAACGCCGTGCCCTTCCAGGTACGACCCGTGACCAGCTGGAAGGGTCGAGTGGCGATTTCCTGACCTGCGCCCGCCACGCCGATGATCACCGAAACGCCCCAGCCGCGGTGACAGCACTCGAGCGCTTGGCGCATCAGCGTCGTGTTGCCCACGCACTCAAACGAGTAGTCGGCGCCGCCCTTGGTGAGTTCGACAATATGCGCGACGACGTCCTGCTTGAGGTCGTTTGGATTCACGAAGTGCGTCATGCCGAACTTGCGCGCGATCGCCTCGCGCGCAGGGTTGATGTCGACACCGACAATCATGTCGGCGCCCGCGAGGCGCGCACCTTGCAAGACGTTCAGGCCGATACCGCCAAGTCCAAACACCACGACATTCGCACCCGGCTCGACCTGCGCGGTGTTGATGACCGCGCCGATGCCGGTTGTGACGCCGCAGCCGATGTAGCAGACCTTGTCGAATGGCGCATCGGGGCGGATCTTGGCGAGGGCGATCTCCGGCAGCACGGTGAAGTTCGCAAACGTGGAGCAACCCATGTAGTGCAGCACGGGTGTGCCGCTGCAGGAGAAGCGGCTGCTGCCGTCTGGCATCACACCTTTGCCTTGCGTCGCGCGGATCGCGGTGCAGAGATTCGACTTGCGACTGAGGCAAGTCTTGCACTGTCGACATTCCGGTGTGTAAAGCGGGATCACGTGATCGCCTTTCTTCAGCGAGGTGACGCCTCTGCCCACCTCGACCACCACACCTGCGCCCTCGTGTCCGAGGATCACGGGAAACTGGCCCTCGGGATCGGCGCCCGATAGGGTGTACTCGTCCGTGTGACAGATCCCGGTGGCCTTCACCTCCACCAGCACCTCGCCCTCCTTGGGCCCGTCGAGATCGATGGTATCGATCACGAGTGGCGCCTTGGCCTGATACGCGATGGCAGCTCGGACTTTCACGATGGACTCTCCCGGTTGCGCTCTGCGTCAGGGCTTCTTGTCGAAGTCGCCCGCTTCGACGATGGTGAGGTTGTCGGGCTTGATCCAGCGCTTGACCGCCGCGTTCACGTCGTTGACCGTGAGCGCCCCGAGTCGCTTTTCGAAGTCGGCGTCCCATTCGAGCGTACGATCGAGGAACAGGTACGTGGACAACCGTCCGACGAGTTCCCGATCCTGCGAACGACTGACGTTGCGGCTCTGCAGCCAACCGCTCTTGGCATCCTTCAGCTCGGCTTCGGTGAACCCTTCGCCCAGCATTTTCGCGAGCTCCTCCTTGTAGGCTGCAATGAGTCGCGCGGAGTTCTGCGGGTTGTAGATGGCGAAAGTGCCGAAGCTGCCGTCCTTGTCGAGCGGATCGGCCGTCAGGAACGAGGACACGCCATAGCTGATGCCCTCCTTCTGACGGATCCGCACCGCCAAGCGTGAGTTGAGGAAGCCGCCGCCCAGCATGTAGTTGGCGATGACGAGCGCAGGGTAGTCCGCATCGTCGTCGCGCAGCAGCAGGTTGACGCCCGCAAACATCACCGCGTTGGCCTTGTCCGGCGTCTTGATCTGACGCGCGCTGCCCGGCACGTCGAAGTACGGTGAGACCGCTCGCTCGTAGGGCACTTTGGCCTGCCAGCCGGCGAGAATGGCGCCGAGTGCGGCGCGCACCGCCGTCTCGTCAAAGTCACCCACAACGGCCGCCGTTGCGTGGCTTGCACCGTAGTAATCGGCGTGGAAGCGACGCAATTGCTCGACGTTGACGGCTTTGACTGCCGTAGCCTGCTCGTCGAAGTTTAGCGTGCGACGGAAGTCGTTGGCCGGGTAAGGCGAGGTGAGGAGGCTGACTTGCTGCAGCGCAATCGCCTGCGGCTCGCTGCGTTGCTGCTCGATGCCGGCGAGTGCCTCGTCCCGCAGCTTGGTGAGTTCGGCAGCCGGGAACACGGGATTGCGCAGCACGTCACCGACGATCTCGAGCGCTGCGACCAGATTTTCGCGCGTGGAGGTGACGTTGACCGAGACTGTCTGGCCGCCGCCGCCAATGCCCACCGACGACTTCAACTTGTCGAGTTCGTCGTTGATCTGTTGCAGCGTGCGGGTCTTGGTACCGCGGCGCAGCATCGCTGCCGTGAGTTCGGCCACGGTGGCCTTACCATCGAGCGTGGCGAGACTGCCGACGCGCAGCGTCAAGGTGGCGTTGACCGATCCACCGCGCGTGGACTTGGTGAGGAAGCTGTACTCCGCGCCGCCCGGGAATTTCTCCGAGCGGGTGCGCGAGACGATATTCGCCGGAGACGGGTCGAACACTTCCGCCTGCTTCAGCGCTTGCTTGCCCTTGTAATCCTTGAGTACGACTGCCGGATCCGGAGCTTGCGGGATCGCGGCGCGATCCGGGTTGGCCTCGGGGACGAAGAGGCCCGTGGTACGGTTGGCAGGCTTCAGATACGCGGCGGCGACGCGGTTGACCTCGGCAGCCGTGACTTTTTCCATCTGGTCACGCGAGAGGAACCAGAGGCGCCAGTCACCCTTGGCGATGTATTCGGAGAGGCCGAGACCAACGCGATCGCTGTTGTTGTAGGTCTGCTCGAAGAACTTCAGAAACTTGTTCCGTGCTCGCTGCACTTCTTCGTCGGTGACAGGCTGTGCCTTCATGCCATCGAGCACCGCAAGCATCGTCTGCGTGGCATCGGCGACCGGCTTGTCCTTGAGCACCTCGGCTGCGAAATACATGTAACCGGGGTCCTTCAGGCCGAAGGCGAAGCCGCCGACGCTGCTCGCCTTGCCGGTTTCAACGAGAGCCTTGTAGAGACGACCCGAGGGTTCGTTGGTGAGCGCGTCCGCCAGCACCTGCACGGCGGCGAAATCCGGATGCCCGCCCGGCGGGATGTGATAGCCGGCTGCGGTCACCTGCACATCGCCAACCCGGCGCAGTACCACGTGCCGCTCGCCATCCTGCACGGGCTCGACCGTGTAGGTGGGCTGCAGCACGCGCGTGGGGCGCGGGATCTTGCCAAAGAATTCGTTGACCCAGCCGATGGTCTTTGCTTCGTCGATCTTGCCAGCGACGGTCAGTACGGCGTTGTCGGGCTGGTAGAACTTCTTGTAAAAGGCGCGCAGGTTGGCGATGGGAACCTGCTCGATATCCTCGCGCGAGCCGATGGTCGACTTGCCGTAGTTGTGCCAAAGATAGGCCGTCGACATCACGCGCTCGAGCAACACGCCGCCCGGGTCGTTTTCGCCTGCCTCGAACTCGTTGCGCACCACCGAGAACTCGCTGCGCAGGTCCTCTTCCTTGATGAACGAGTTGATCATGCGGTCGCTCTCAAGATCGAGCGCCCAGCGCAGGTTGTCGTCCGTGGCCGCGAAGGTCTCGAAGTAATTCGTCCGATCGTACCAGGTGGTGCCGTTCGGCCGCGCGCCGCGCGCCGTCAGCTCCTGCGGGATGTTAGGGAAGCGCGGCGTGCCCTTGAAGACCAGATGCTCCAGTAAATGCGCCATGCCGCTCTCGCCGTAGGCCTCGTGCCGCGAACCGACGAGGTAGGTCACGTTGACGGTGATAGTCGACTTCGACGGGTCCGGAAACAGCAGAACTTTGAGGCCGTTGGCCAGTCGATACTCTGTGATGCCCTCGACGGAGGTCACTTTCTCCGGGGGCGAAAGTTTGGGAGACTTGGCTGCCGCGGCAGCATGCAGCGGGGCGGCGCTGAGAATGAGCGCGAACAGCAGCGCGCCCAAGCGGGAGGTCAGGGTGGTCACGAGACGGTCTCCGGCGATGGAATACAGGACGGCCAATGTAGCGGCCGCCACGGCCAATGCAAGCGCTTGCTTTGTGGTGCTGCTTGGGTCGTGGTCAGGCGCTGCAATACTCTCTGGCACGGCAGCCGCGGCCGAGTCCGTGGCCAAGCCCGCGGCCAAGCTCGACCTGCGACTCGGCGATCTGCGTCGCCATGTCGATCCGGCGGACCTGTACACCCCGCTGCCACGCGATCTCGACGAGATCATCATCCGCAGCCGGCCCCTGCCTGACGACATTCCCGAGCAGCGCGTCTTGCCGAAGGGGCTGAGTGGCTTGTGGTGGGGCGTGAACAATCCGACGCAGGCGTGGCGCTTACTGGCGCCCGACCCCAACGAGGTCAGTCGACCGCGCAGTCCCGACGATCCGCAGCCGCCGCCCGGGGCGTATCGCTCGCAAATCGGCGAGCCTGGACGGATTTTCTAGCCATCGGCTTACGATGTCGCTGGCGCCAGGACGATTAAAAAAAAGGCCCCGGTCTCCCGGGGCCTTTGTTGCCATCAGGCGATGGCTCGTCAGAGCAGCGGCACCAGCAACAGCGCCACGATATTGATGATCTTGATGAGCGGATTGATGGCCGGGCCCGCCGTGTCCTTGTACGGATCACCGACGGTGTCGCCCGTCACCGCGGCCTTATGGGCATCCGAGCCCTTGCCGCCGAAGTGACCTTCCTCAATGTACTTCTTGGCGTTATCCCACGCACCGCCACCCGTGCACATGGAGATGGCGACGAAGAGGCCGGTGACGATCGTGCCAATCAGCAGACCACCCAAGGCCTTGATGCCGGCGCCCGGGCCCATCAGCGCATTCATGCCGAAGGCGACGATCACAGGGACCAGGATGGGCAGCAGCGAGGGGATGACCATTTCCTTGATCGCGGCCTTGGTGAGCAGGTCGACGGCCTTGGAGTAGTCCGGCTTCGCCGTGCCTTCCATGATGCCCTTGATCTCGCGGAACTGGCGGCGCACTTCGGTGACCACCGAGCCTGCCGCACGACCTACGGCCTCCATCGCCATCGCGCCGAAGAGGTAGGGCACGAGGCCGCCGATGAACAGGCCAATGATCACGGCCGGATCCGACAGCGAGAACTCCACCATCGCACGACCCGTCTCCGCGAGATGCGTTTCGAGGTTGTGCGTGTAGTCGGCGAACAGCACGAGCGCAGCGAGGCCCGCCGAGCCGATCGCGTAACCCTTGGTCACGGCCTTGGTCGTGTTGCCCACGGCATCGAGCGGGTCGGTGATGTTGCGCACCTTCTTGTCGAGTCCCGACATCTCGGCGATGCCACCGGCGTTGTCGGTGATCGGACCGTAGGCATCGAGTGCGACGATCATGCCGGTCAGCGAGAGCATGGCCGTGGCAGCGATCGCGATGCCGTAGAGGCCCTCCAGCGAGTACGCCGCCCAGATGGCAAAGCACACCGCGATCACGGGCAGGGCGGTCGATTTCATCGACACGCCGAGACCGGCGATCATGTTGGTGGCGTGACCGGTCTGCGAGGCCTCAGCGACCTTCTGCACTGGGCTGAACTCAGTGGCCGTGTAGTACTCGGTGATCACGATCATCGCCGCCGTCAATGCGAGACCGATCAGCGTGCAGCCGAACAGGCTCAGCTGGTTGTCGGGCATGATCGAGCCGGTGATGAACCAGAACGCCACCGCCGACACGACTCCCGAGACAATTACGCCCTTGTAGAGTGCGTTCATGATCTTGCCGCCGTCGCTCACCTTCACGAAGAAGGTGCCGACGATGGAGGACACGATCGAGGCTGCGCCGAGCGCGAGCGGATAAAGCACTGCGGCACCGTCGCTGCTAGCGAGCATCACGCCGCCGAGCAACATCGTGGCGACCAGCGTGACCGCGTAGGTCTCGAACAGATCCGCCGCCATGCCGGCGCAGTCACCGACGTTGTCACCGACGTTGTCGGCGATCACGGCCGGATTGCGCGGATCATCTTCCGGAATGCCAGCCTCGACCTTACCGACGAGATCGGCACCGACGTCTGCACCCTTGGTGAAGATGCCACCGCCGAGGCGGGCAAAAATGGAGATCAGCGATCCGCCGAAGGCGAGGCCGACCAGTGAGTGCAGTGCGTGATCATCGCCCACCACTCCGCGCATCGCGAGGTAGTAGCCCGCGACGCCGAGCAGGCCGAGACCGACCACCAGCATGCCGGTGATGGCGCCGCCCTTGAAGGCAACCTGCAGCGCAGCGTTGAGCCCGTTGTTGGCGGCCTCGGCCGTGCGCACGTTGGCGCGGACCGAGACGTTCATGCCGACGTAACCCGCCACACCCGAGAGGATGGCACCGACCGCGAAGCCGCCGGCCGTGGCCCAATCGAGAGCGAGGCCGAGCACCACGCACAGCACAACGCCTACGACGGCAATCGTCGAGTACTGGCGATTGAGGTACGCCTGTGCGCCGGCCTGAATGGCTCCGGCGATTTCCTGCATCCGGGCATTACCGGCCGGCAGTTTGTTGATTGAGGCGGCCGCAACCGCACCGTAAAGAATCGCGAGCAGGCCGGCGCCGATGGCGACCCACAGCCAGAGGTTGGCATCCATGTTGAGTAGTCCCCCCGAAAGAAAAACGAAGCAAAAAAGGCGGCGCAATATAGCACAGGGTGTCCGCCCGGCAGGCCGCCGCCCTGCCGGTCACCCGGATCGTCAGACCTTGAACGGTTTGAGTTTCTTCTTGACCGCCACGCCCTTGATACGCACGTAGGCGGGCAGGCCGTCCTTGTACGGCGGTGGGTCACCGCCACCGATGAGCGGCAGCAAGTATTTGCGGCATTTTTCGGTGATGCCGAAGCCGTCGGCGGTGATGAAATCGCGCGGCACCTTCTTCTCGACGTTGGCGACCTTGGCGAGTTCGACGTGGCCCACGGTCCACCGATAGGGCTTCGATGATTTGCGCACTACGATCGGCATGACGGCGTTGTGACCCTTCACTGCGAGTTCCACCGCCGCCTTGCCCATGGCATAGGCCTGGTCGACGTCCACCTTCGAGGCGATGTGACGCGCGGCCCGCTGCAGATAGTCGGCAACAGCCCAGTGATACTTGTAGCCGTGCGCCTCGCGCACCATGTTCGCAACCACCGGGCCCACGCCACCCAACTGGGTGTGGCCAAAGGCGTCCTTGGTGCCGGCATCGGCGAGGAAGCGCCCGTCGGCATAGGCCGTCCCCTCGGAGACGACGATCACGCAGTAGCCCACGCGTTCGACGGTTTTTTTGACTCTAGCGAGGAAGGCCTCGCGCTCGAACGGGATTTCGGGGAACAGGATGATGTGCGGCGGCGCGTCGGCGCCCTTGCCCGCAAGGCCACCCGCGGCGGCGATCCAGCCGGCATGCCGACCCATCACTTCCATGACGAACACCTTGGTGGAGGTGCGGGCCATGGAGGCGACATCGAGCGCCGCTTCGAGGGTCGAGACGGCGACGTATTTGGCGACCGAGCCGAACCCTGGGCAGGCATCGGTGAAGGGCAGATCGTTGTCCACCGTCTTCGGCACGCCGATGCAGGTGATGGGATAGCCGAGTGCCTCGCCCATCTGCGCCACCTTGTGCGCGGTGTCCATCGAGTCGTTGCCGCCGTTGTAGAAGAAGTAGCCGATGTCGTGGGCCTTGAAGACCTCGATCAGCCGCTCGTATTCAGCGCGGTTCTTGTCGAGCCCCTTCAGCTTGAAGCGGGCCGAGCCGAAGGCTCCCGAGGGCGTGTAGCGAAGGCCGCGGATGGTCGCAGCGCTTTCCTTCGAACAGTCGATCAAGTCTTCTTCGAGGGCGCCAACGATGCCGTGGCGCCCGGCATAGACCTTGCCGATCTTCTTCGGATAGCGGGCTGCGGTCTCGATGACACCGGCAGCGGAGGCGTTGATGACGGCGGTCACACCGCCGGACTGGGCGTAAAACGCGTTGCGGGGGGCGGACTTTTTCATGGCCGCGGAGCATACCCCACGGTTTGACCTGCCGAAACGGGGCAGTTACTGTGCGTGCCTTGTCCGCCAGAGAGCGCGCATGAGAATAGTCTTCCTTGGGGCCCCGGGATCCGGCAAAGGCACCCAGTCGCAACGGTTAATCGAACGGCACGGCATCCCGCAGATCTCCACGGGAGACTTGCTGCGTGCCCACGTACGCGATGGCAGCGAGCTCGGTCGTCGGGCGAAGGCTGTCATGGACGCGGGTCAACTCGTCGACGATGCCACCATCCTCGGCATGGTGCGTGAGCGCCTGGCCGCGCCGGATGCCTCGCGTGGCTTCATCCTTGATGGCTTTCCGCGCACCATTCCGCAGGCCGAGGGTCTCGCCGCGATGCTCGGTGAGATCGGCCAGCCGCTCGATCGAGTCGTGTTGTTCGAAGTGGACAACGGCCTGCTGCTCAAGCGCATCTCGGGTCGGCGCAGCTGCCAGGACTGCGGTCGCGTCTTCAACGTACACACGGCACCCGTGCCGGTACCGCCGCCCTGCAGTGGGCAGTGCACCACGCCGCGCCTCGTGCAGCGGCCGGATGACAGCGAGGACACCGTCGCGAAACGACTCGCGGTGTACGAGGCGCAGACCAGTCCGCTGGTGGGTTTTTACGAGGCGCGTGGCTTGTTGCGACGGGTCGATGCCGACGCCTCGCTCGAGCAGGTGACCGAGCGCGTCGAAGCGGCGCTCGGCTAAGCCGCGACGCGCCACAAGGCTGCGGCTCGCTGACTAAGCCGCGGCGCGCAGTCGGTCTGCGAGCACGCCGACGCGCCAGCCCTGCAGCACGATCTCCGGTTCGGTACCTCGAGCGATTTCCTCGAGATCGCGTCGCGTCGCCAACACTTCGGGAGCGAGGTTCAACTCGCGGCCCGAGGCCTGCACCACTTCGCTCAGCCGTTTGACCAGGGCAATAAACTGCGGATCGGGCCGTTCGCGGCGCGGCAGCGGCGGTGGCGGATCGCTGATGCCCACAGCTTCGATCATCGTCAGCAACTCTTCGCCCGAGTGCTTCACCACGCCCTCGGGAATTTCGTTGATGCTGCTGAGCGTCGCCCGATCGCGCGGCACGCGCTGCACCATCTCCCGCAGCACGGTGTCATCGAGGATCCAACCGCGCGGACGGTTCTTTGCGATGGCGCGTCGCTCGCGCCAGGCGGCGAGGGTGCGCAGCAGCGCGAGGCGCCCTGCGTCCCAGTTCTCCACGCCCTTGAAGCGTTGCCAAGCCAGTTCCGGATCGATGCCGACGCCGGCCGGTGTGGTGAGCGCAGCGAGCTCCTCGGCCAACCACTCGGCACGCCCGAGCGCCTCGATTTCTGCGGTCAGCCGTTCCTGAAGCGGCAACAGATAACGAACGTCGTCGAGTGCATATTCGATCTGCTCCGGGGCAAGCGGACGTCGCGACCAATCGGTCCGCGTATGCGCTTTGGGCAGTTCGCGCTCGAGCAGACGCCTCACGAGTTCGGCGTAGCCTACTTGGGCCGGGTGACCCGCCAGGGCGGCGGCCACCTGGGTGTCGAACAGCGGCCCCACGGCACCGACGAGCGGCGCCAGTACCTCAAGATCCTGACGGGCGGCGTGCAGTACCTTGAGTGGGCCAGCGGTGCCGAGCAGCCCGCGCAGCAGTTCGAGTTCGCCAAGCGCCAACGGGTCGACGCAGACCGGTCCCTGCGGGGTGGTGAGCTGCAGGAGGCACAATTCGGCGCGATAGGTCCGCTCACGCAGGAACTCGGTATCGAGGCCGATCGCCGGCACGCCGTCAAGGCGACCGCGCAGGTCCTCGAGGGCCGCGTGGCTCGCAATCAGGGGGCTGGACGACGACATCGCGAGACTATGCAACAATTTCCACTCCCTAGGGAAAGGATTCCAATGACCGACACCCTGAAGACCCTGTTCGACATCCTGCGCCTGAAAAGCGGCCCGGCTGATTTGCCGACCTCGCCGCGACTCATGTGGGGTTTGCTGGGCTTGCTCGTGTCACTGCAGGCGCTGCTCGGCGCGTGGTTGATGCCTGAGGACAAGGCCATCCTGCCGCAGGCCATTGTCTCGGGCCTCGTAACCCTCGCTTGGATTGCACTGCTGCTGCGACTGTTTGCGCATCCGGAGCGTTTCCTGCAGACGGCGAGTGCGATGCTTGGCGTCGCTTGCCTGCTTGCGCCGATCAGCATTCCGCTCGTGAGCCTCGTTCGGCCGCAGGCGGGGCAGCCGGTCGAGTTCACCCCGGCGGTGTTGTTGACGCTGGCATTGAGCTTTTTCCTCGTGTTCATCAACGCACGAATCCTGCGCGCAGCGATCGAGCGGCCCATGTTTCAGTGCGTGGCGCTGTTCCTGCTCGGCGAGTTTCTCGTCTTCGCCGTGATGCTCGTTGTCGGTTTCGGCGGCGCCTGATGCACGTACACATCCTCGGCGTTTGCGGCACCTTCATGGGTGGCATCGCCGCCATCGCCAAGGCCGCAGGACATCGCGTCACCGGTTCTGATCGCAACGTCTACCCGCCGATGAGCACACAGCTCGAGGCGCTCGGCGTGGAGCTTGTCGAGGGCTTCGAGGCGTCGCAATTGAACCCGGCGCCTGATGTCGTGATCGTCGGCAACGTCATGTCGCGCGGTCATCCGGTCATCGAGGCGCTGCTCGAGTCGAACCTGCCGTTCGCCTCCGGGCCCGAGTGGCTGGCGCGCGAGGTGTTGCGTGATCGATGGGTGCTGGCGGTGGCCGGCACGCACGGCAAGACCACGACCTCGAGCATGCTGGCCTGGATCATGGAGTACGCAGGGCTCTCACCCGGATTCCTGATCGGCGGCATCCCGCAGGACTTCGGTGTCAGCGCACGACTCGGCGAGCAGCCGTTCTTCGTGATCGAGGCCGACGAGTACGACACCGCTTTCTTTGACAAGCGCTCGAAGTTCGTCCACTACCGTCCGCGCACCGCGATCCTCAATAATCTCGAGTACGATCACGCGGACATCTTTCCCGATGTCGAGGCGATCGAGCGGCAGTTCCACCATCTCGTGCGCACGATCCCGGCGTCCGGCCTGATCGTTCACCATCGCAGCGATCCGCACCTCGCCAAGGTCTTGGCGATGGGGTGCTGGAGCACACGCGAAGCGTTCGCGCGTGAGCCCGTCGCGGCGGCAAGCGGTTGGAGTGCCCGTCTTGCGGCCGGGCACGAGGACGGATCGGCGTTCGAGGTGCTGTGCGATGGCGCGCCCGTTGGACGTATCGAGTGGTCGTTGATCGGGGGTCACAACGTCGACAACGCGCTCGCCGCCATTGCGGCGGCGCGCCATGCCGGTGTGCCCGCTGAGGTGGGGTGTCAGGCGCTGTGCCTCTTCAGCGGCATCAAGCGGCGCATGGAGTTGCGCGGTGAGGTGCGCGGCGTTCGCGTGTACGACGACTTTGCGCACCATCCGACCGCAATCGCCACCACACTCGAGGGACTGCGGCGGCGAGTGGGCGATGAGCGGATCGTTGCCGTACTGGAGCCACGCTCGAACACCATGCGCCAGGGTGTGCATCGCGAACAGCTTGCGCCCTCACTGACGCTGGCCGACGAGGTGTGGCTGCATGTGCCTGCGGAAGTTCGTTGGGATCCGAGTCCCGTGCTGCAGGCGCTAGGGGGACGCGGACACGTGTCGAACGACGTCGATGCGCTCGCCACCGAACTCGCAGGCCGCTTGCACCCCGGTGAGCATGCGCTGATCATGTCGAACGGCGGGTTTGGCGGCCTGCACGAGAAGTTGCTCGCGGCGCTCGCGGGTACACGCCTGCAGGAGGAAACGCGATGACGCGCAAGGATGAACGCATCGTCACCGTCGGCATGACCGGCGCCTCGGGTACGCAATACGGCTTGCGGCTCGTCGAGTGCCTGATCAAAGCTGACTACACGGTCTATTTGATGTTCACCAAGGCTGCGCAGATCGTCGTCGGCTCCGAGACGGACTGCAAGTTGCCGGGTCGCACGGCCGAGCAGACGCGTTATCTGTCGTCGCTTTACGGTGCTCGCGAGGGTCAGCTCAGGGTGTACGGCGACGAAGAGTGGACCTCGCCGGTGGCGAGCGGATCGGGCGCGCCGCGGCGCATGGTCGTGTGCCCCGCGAGCATGGCCACGGTCTCGGCGATCGCCACGGGCGCGAGCGAAAATCTGCTTGAGCGCGCGGCGGATGTGGTCATCAAGGAGCGCGGTCACCTTGTCATCGTGCCGCGCGAAACGCCGTTTTCGGCGATCCATCTCGAGAACATGCTCAAGTTGTCGCGGCTCGGTGTAACCATCCTGCCGGCCAACCCCGGTTTCTACAATCAGCCGACGCAGGTCGCCGAGCTCGTCGATTTCATTGTCGCGCGCATCCTCGACCAACTCGACGTTGAGCATCAATTGATGAAGCGCTGGGGGCGCGGCGCTTGAGCGACACTTGCGAGCTGCCGCTGTTTCCGCTCAACACCGTGCTCTTTCCGCGCGGGCCGCTGCCGCTGCGCATCTTCGAGACGCGCTATGTGGATATGGTCAAGCGCTGCATGCGCGAGGGATCCTGCTTCGGTGTCGTGCTCGTGCAGGGTGGCGGCGAGACGGGGCCCGTCGCCGGCTACAGCGACATCGGCACTACCGCGCGCATCGTCGATTTCAACCTGCTGCCCGATGGGCTGCTTGGCCTCACTTGTCGTGGTGAGCGGCGGTTTCGCGTGCTGCGTCGCTGGCGCGCGGCCGATCAGCTGAACATGGGCGAGGTCGAGTGGATCGATCCGGCGGGCGGTGCGGCACCGACGGTGTCGCTGCCCGGCGAGCATCGGCATCTAGCCGATCTGCTGCGCAAAGTGTTGCCGGAACTCGGTGGGATCTATGAGGGCATCGAGCCGCGGCTCGACGATGCCGAGTGGGTGGGCGCGCGTCTTGTCGAAATTCTGCCGATCAATCTGGCCGACAAGCAGCGCTGCCTCGAGTTGCTGGATCCACTCGAGCGCCTTGAGCTCATCTCGCCGCTGATTCGTCGCGCGGGCGAAGAGACGGACTGACGCGCGCGTAGTACCACCACAGCACGCTGCCGATCACCACGGTCCAGGCGAGCACCAGCCAGCCGACCACGCCATCGAACTCGGAGAGCAGCATGCGCCAGGGATGCTGCGCCTGCGGCTGTGAGGATTCGCGCAGGAAGGCGATGATCCACACCCAACCCGCGTGCAGACCGAGGCAGGCGGCAATGTTGCCCGTCAGATGCCGCACCATGCCGAGCAGCACGCCGACTGCGAACAAGGCGAGGAAGGCGTCGAGGATATCGAGCGGTGTGGCGAAGTCGGCGAGCGTGCCGAGCACGTGGCGAAGACCGCTGTCGGGGCCGAGTTCCTCGAGCGGTATCCGATATCGTCCGACGAAATGCACCGCTGCGTAGAGCAGCGAGGTGAGCAAGATGGCAGCGCGGACGCCCGACTCGCGCGCGATGCCGGTGTGCATGGCGCCGCGCATGAAGGTTTCCTCGATCAGCGCCACGGCGATGCCGCTCGCGAACCCGCTCACTGCGAGGCGCAGCAGCCAACCGGCGTCGATGGCGAGTTGCGGTCGCAGTTCGCGCAGATCGAGCGCAAACATCAGCAAGGCGATCGGCAGCATGGTGGCCACGCCGAGCGCGAGTCCGATGGACGCCTCGCGCAAGAATCGCTTGCGCGGCAGGCCGTAGCCGAGGCTCGCGCGATCTGCGAGTCGCATGCGCCGCGCCACGAGGATGAAGCCGACGAGCAGCACCAGCATGCCGAGTCGATTGGCCACACGATGGAATTTGACGTCGAACTCCGGCGTGAGCCACTCGTACACGGGCCACGCGAAGAACGCCATGCAGGCGAAGCCGATCACGAAGAGACCGATGAATACAGCGAAAGCGCGCATCCGAATTACTCTCCAACCTTGGGGCCGCCGGTCAGGCGCTGGACTGTGTAGCCGGCGCGTTGCAGCAGCGCGGGCAAGCCTTGTTCGCCGACGACGTGCAGCGCGCCGACAAGCACCAGGCGCGGCGGCGAGGTGGTCGGCCAGGCGCGGATCTGCGACACCCAGCGCCGATTGCGCTCGACAAGCAGCGCCGTGTAGAGCTCGGGCATCTGACGATAGCCCTCGAGCAGCAGTGCCTCGAGTCGCTGCAGATCGCCCGCGCGCCAGGCATCGTCGAGCTCATCGAGCATCTGCGGCATCTCCTGCACTTCCTCGAGCGTGAGATCCAGCATCTGCCGCTGCACGTTCATGTCGAGTCCATCGAGCAGTGCAATCTGCATCGCGGCGGTCTCGAGCCCGCTGATCGGCTTGCCATCGCGTCGGGCGCGCTCGGTCAATTGCTGCTCGACGCCGGCGGCGGAGGTGTAGCCCTGACGTGCAAAACCGGCCTGAGTCAGCAGCAGCGCCAGCCCCCAGGGTTCGAAGCGGCTGGCGCGCTCGGCATCGAAGCCGGCCTCCGCGAGCGCGGAGCGCACGGTGTTCCAGCGCGCCTCGCCGAGTAGTGCCTGGAGCGACGTGTCGGGGGCGAGTTGTGCGGCCTCCAGCAGACGCGCGCCGGCGTCCTGCGCATCGCCGTCGTCGGTGTCGATTTCCATGACGATCGAGGCTGAGTTGCGGTACGCACGCTCGAGAGGGGCTGGCAAGCTAGCGCGCTCGGCGTGCAGCAGATGCATGGAGCCTGCGAGGTAGAAGCGACCATTGGGCCCCTCCACCTGATAGACGAGACCTGCGCCGTTTGAACTTGCGGCGGCTGCCCACAGCGGCACCGCAGCGACTGCGCAGAGGGTGCAGCCCAGCCATAGTGCTAGCAGGCGTTTCATGCGGCCCACCGTTGCGGATCACCCGTGAGAGGGGCGTCTGCGGGCTTTAAAAAACGAACGGCGGCCATGACGCGCATCGTAGCGCCATGGCCGCCGTCGTGTCAGATCAGCCGATCAGTAGCGGTAGGTCTCGGGCTTGTACGGACCCTGCTTCTCGACGCCGATGTAGCGCGCCTGCTGGTCCGAAAGCTCGGTGAGCTGGGCGCCGAGCTTCTTCAGCTGCAGACGGGCGACCTTCTCATCGAGGTGCTTCGGCAGCACGTAGACGCCGACCGGGTACTTGTCGTGGTTCGCCCACAGTTCGATCTGCGCGATCGTCTGGTTGGCGAACGAGGACGACATGACGTAGCTCGGGTGACCCGTGCCGCAGCCGAGATTGACGAGGCGACCTTCGGCCAGCAGCGTGATGCGCTTGCCGTCCGGGAAGATCACGTGATCCACCTGCGGCTTGATGTTTTCCCACGTGCACTGCTTGAGCGAGGCGCAGTCGATCTCGTTGTCGAAGTGACCGATGTTGCAGACGATCGCCTGATCCTTCATCGCCTTCATGTGATCGAAGGTGATGACGTGGAAGTTGCCGGTGGCGGTGACGAAGATGTCGGCCTTGTCCGCCGCATATTCCATGGTCACCACGCGGTAACCTTCCATCGCCGCCTGCAGCGCGCAGATCGGGTCGCACTCGGTGACCCACACCTGCGCCGAGAGGGCGCGCAGCGCCTGGGCCGAGCCCTTGCCGACGTCACCGTAACCGCAGACGACCGCCACCTTGCCGGCGATCATGACGTCAGTGGCGCGCTTGATGGCATCCACGAGCGACTCGCGGCAACCGTAGAGGTTGTCGAACTTCGACTTGGTGACGGCATCGTTGACGTTGATGGCGGGGAAGGCGAGCGCGCCGTCCTTGGCCATCTGGTACAGGCGCTTCACGCCGGTGGTGGTTTCTTCGGTCACGCCGCGGATGTGCTTGATGCGGCTGGAGTACCACTTCGAATCACGCTTGAGCGTTTCCTTGATGGAGGCGAACAGGAATTCTTCCTCTTCGCTGCCCGGGTGAGAGAGCACGGAGAGATCCTGCTCGGCCTTGGTGCCAAGATGCAGCAGCAACGTGGCATCACCGCCGTCGTCGAGGATCATGTTCGAGTAGCCGCCGTCCTTCCATTCGAAGATGCGGTGCGTGTAATCCCAGTACTCCTTCAGCGACTCGCCCTTGTAGGCGAACACCGGCGTGCCGTTGACGGCGATCGCGGCGGCCGCGTGGTCCTGCGTCGAGAAGATGTTGCACGAGGCCCAGCGCACCTGCGCACCGAGCGCCTGCAGCGTCTCGATGAGTACGGCGGTCTGGATGGTCATGTGCAGCGAACCGGTGATGCGCGCACCACGCAGCGGCTGCGTCGGGGCGAACTCCTCGCGGATCGCCATGAGGCCCGGCATCTCCGTCTCGGCGATGCGGATCTCCTTGCGGCCCCACTCGGCGAGGGACAGGTCGGCAACGTGGAAGTCGCCCTTGCCGGGCGCGGGCTTGATGACAGCGTTCATTTTGGCTCCGTTAATCTTTGGTTGAAGATTGACGGGCGCCGTTCGAACAATACTCCGCGGTGCGAGCCTGGCATCGGCCAACCCGATGCTGCAGCGCCCCTCGCTCCTGCGGCCGCGGATTATAGCGGGGTCAGCGGGTCTTGGCTCCCGATTTGCGGGCGCCGGCCTTCAGGCCGGCATCGGCCGCCAAGGCCGCCGCCTTGTCGGTGCGCTCCCACGTGAAATCGCGATCTTCCCGGCCAAAGTGGCCGTAGGCCGCCGTCTTGCGGTAGATCGGACGGGCGAGCTGCAGCATCTCGCGCAACCCATAGGGCGTGAG
>CAISHQ010000156.1 GCA_903885195.1 uncultured Pseudomonadota bacterium
ATTCACGGTGGCCAACAGCGTGACCAATCGTGCCGAGGCAGAACGGGTGCTGCGCGGCTGGGCTACGCGCCTACGCGACAGTCTGGACGCCGCTCGCCAGACTCGCTGACCGCCCTCGTCAACGACGCTGACGGCCTCGCCAAGGCCGGTGACCACTACGCGCAGCCCCTCAGACCGGCCCGCACGGGTTGGAAGCCTTTCGGCTAAAATGCGCCTCCCCTGTATCGGGGCGTCTTTTTTTGGTGCGACCCTCGATGAGCATCCTTTCTCAATGGCGGGCGCCGCTGTTAGCGTGCGCCGCACTGTCGCTCCTTGTCGCCTGCTCGGCTCAGCCCGAGAGCAACGCCGCGCGTACGGGTGATCGGCCCATGGGGCCCGGTGGCAACCGCGCCGCCAACGTGCTGACCGTCAAACCCCAGCAACGGCCGTTCGGGCCGACGCTTGAAGCCGTGGGCACGGCGCTGGCGCGCGAATCGGTGGACGTCACCTCGAAGTCTTCGAACACGATCACTGCAATCCGCTTCGCCGAGGGGCAACGGGTTGTCTCCGGTAGCGTACTCGTCGAACTCGACCGGGCGCAGACGGCCGCCGCGCTCGCCGAAGCCAAGGCGACCCTGGCGGAGGCCCGCAACCAGTTCAGCCGCGGGCGCGACCTGTCAGTGACCCAGGCCCTGTCGAAAGCGCAGCTCGACCAACTCGAGACTGCCGTCAAGACCGCAGAGTCCCGGGTAGCCGCAGCCCAATCGCGTCTCGACGACACCGTCATCCGTGCGCCCTTCGCCGGACGGGTGGGTCTGCGCCGCGTCAGCCTCGGCGGCCTCGTGACGCCGGGCACCGTCATCACCACCCTCGACGACCTGTCGGTGATCAAGCTCGAGTTCACCGTGCCGCAATCGTTCCTCGGTGAGTTGTCGTCCGGTCTGCCCGTCGAAGCGCGTGCCGAAGGACTCGGCGATCGCGTCTTCCGCGGCAAGATCACGGCCATCGACTCGCGCATCGATCCGGTCTCACGCTCGTTGACCGTACGCGCCGAACTACCCAACGCCGAGGGCGTGCTGCGCCCGGGTCTGTTCATGAGCGTACGCCTTGCGGGCAAGACTGTGCCAACGCTCATGTTGCCCGAAGAAGCACTGGTGCCCGAACAAGGCAAGGCCTACGTGTTCCTCGTCGTCGACGGCAAAGCGCAGCGGCGTGAAGTGCGCACGGGCGGCCGTGAACGTGGCTGGGTCGCGATCGTGCAGGGCCTTGCAGGCGGTGAGGACGTCATCGTCGAAGGCACGCAGCGCATCCGCGAGGGCGGCGCGGTCACCGCCCAGGCGCGCCCGTGAACATCTCTGAGTTTTGCATCCGGCGGCCGGTCTTCGCGACCGTGCTCAGCCTGATGCTGGTGATCTTCGGCCTCATCGCGCTCGAGCGATTGCCGCTGCGCGAGTATCCGGATATCAACCGACCGGTTGTCTCCATCAGCACCATATACCGCGGTGCCTCGGCGAACGTCGTCGAAAACAAGGTTACGCAGGTCATCGAGGATCGCATCGCCGGCATCGAGGGCGTGCTGAAGCTCGAATCCGACAGCGAGGACGAACGCTCGAATATCCGTATCGAGTTCGACGTCGAGCGCGACATCGATGCCGCCGCCAACGACGTGCGCGATCGTATCTCGCGCGTGCTGTCGCAGCTGCCACCAGAGGCCGATGCACCGCAGATCGCCAAATCGGACTCCACCGCCGAGTCGGTGATGTTTCTCAGCTTCAACTCCGACGTGATGACCCAACTCGAGGTCACCGATTACGCCGAGCGCTACATTGTCGATCGGCTCTCGACGATTCCGGGCGTCGCGCGCGCGGCACTCTCTGGCGCACGACGCGCCGCAATGCGCATCTGGATCGACCGACAGGCGCTGGCGGCTCGGCAACTGACGGTTGGCGACATCGAAACGTCGCTGCGCCGCGAAAACGTGCAGTTGCCGGCAGGTCGGCTCGAGTCGCAGTCACGGGAGTTTTCGCTGCGCACCGAGGTGGGCCTCGACACGCCAGAAGATTTTCGCAACCTCGTGATCGGGCGTGGCCCGGACGGGCACCTGGTTCGTCTTGGCGAAGTGGCCGACGTACAGCTCGCCGCCGAAACCGAACGTACCATGATGCGCACCAACGGCCGCGCAGGCGTCGGCGTCGGCATCGAGGCGCAGTCGAAAGCCAATGTGCTCGACGTTGTTCGCGGCGTGCGCACTGAGGTCGCCAAACTGCAAGCGACTTTGCCCAAGGGTGCAAGCCTCGTCGTCAACGTCGATAACGGCATCGCTATCGAAGCGGCACTGCGCGAGGTGCTGATCGCGGTGATCTTCGCCTTCTTCTCCGTGCTGCTCGTCATCTACGGTTTCCTAGGCACGCCGAGGGCTACCATCATCCCGGCAGTGACCATCCCGGTATCCGTGATCGCGGCATTCATGGCGCTTCAGGCGCTTGGTTATTCACTCAACGTGCTGACGCTGCTCGGCATCGTGCTGGCGATCGGACTCGTGGTCGACGATTCGATTGTCGTGCTCGAGAACATCCACCGCCGTGCAGAACTCAACGAGTCTCCGATGGTGGCGGCCGTGCGCGGCAGCAAGGAAATCGGCTTCGCGGTCGTCGCCACGACGCTGACGCTCGTGGCAGTCTTCGTACCGATCTCGTTCCTGCCCGGTGATACCGGCCGGCTCTTCCGCGAGTTCGGCTTGACGCTCGCGGCCGCGGTGCTGTTTTCGGCTCTCGTGGCGCTCACCCTCACGCCGATGATGGCCTCGCGCCTGCCTCCCGACAGCGAAATGAAACACAGCCGATTCGGCATGATGGTCGAACGGCTGATGAAGCAGCTCACGTCACTGTACGAGCGACGGCTGCGCAGCATCATGCGTCGCCCGCTGCTCACGGTCGGCGGCGTGCTTGCGCTATCACTGATCGGCGCGCTGACGTTCAAGGCGCTGCCCGAGGAGTTCGCCCCCGCCGCTGACGGCGGTCGACTGTTCATCGTCGCGCAAGCCCCTGAAGGTGCGAGTTTCGAGTACACGGCGGAGTACGGCCGCAAGCTCGAAGAAATCGTCGAGTCAGAGACGGCCAAGGGTGACATCGTGCGCGTGACGCTGCGCGTGCCAGGCGGCATGGACGGCGGCGCCGGCGCAGTCAACTCGGCGCGCGTGATCCTGACCCTCGTGCCGTGGAGCCAACGCGATCGCAGTGCGCAGGACATCGCAGCCTCGATCAGCCGTAAGCTGTCGAGCCTGCCGGGCGTACGCGCCAACACCATGGTGCCGGGCAGTTTGCGCGGCGGCTGGGGCAAGCCGGTGCAGGCGGTGATCGGCGGACCTGACTTCGAGCAGCTCGGCGAGTGGTCGGAAAAGCTCGTCAGACTCGCCGAGGACAATCCGGGACTCGTTGCCGTGGACAACAGCTACAAGCCGCGCAAGCCGCAGATCCGCGTCGCCATCGACCGTGACCGTGCCGCTGATCTCGGCGTCTCGCTGCAGACGGTGGGACGTACGCTCGAAACCATGCTCGGCTCGCGCATCGTCACCACCTTCATCGACCGAGGTCGCGAATACAACGTGATCCTTCAGGGCCGCGCAGATGAGCGCTCGACCACCACCGATCTCACCAACCTGCAGGTACGCTCGGATCGCACCGGCGAACTCGTTCCGCTCGCGAGCGTCGTGCGTTTGACCGAAGCAGCCGGTGCCACCGAGCTCAGCCGCTTCAACCGATTGCGATCGGTCGAAATCAGCGCCAACCTCGCCGAAGGCTATTCGATGGGCGAAGCGGTCCGCTGGTTCGAAGACACCGTCAAGCGTGAACTGCCTGCGAGCGCGACGCTGATGTGGGACGGCGACTCGGGCGATTACGTGCGCAGCGGCGGTCAGCTGTGGATCACGCTGGTGTTCGCGGTGATCATCGTCTTCCTCGTGCTCGCTGCGCAGTTCGAGAGCTTCGTGCATCCGGCCATCATCATGGTCACGGTGCCGACGGCGCTGCTCGGGGCGGTGTTCGGGCTCAAGCTGCACGGCATGAGCATCAATATCTTCAGCCAAATTGCCGTGGTAATGCTGATCGGCATCGCCGCAAAGAACGGCGTGCTGATCGTCGAATTTGCCAACCAGTTGCGCGATCGTGGCATCGAGTTTGGCGAGGCGATCATCACCGCTGCCACCACGCGCCTGCGGCCAGTGCTGATGACCAGCCTGTGCACCGCGTTCGGTGCGATCCCCTTCCTGTTCGCGACCGGCGCCGGCGCGGAGCAGCGCGAACCGATTGGTGTCGTGGTGTTCTACGGCACGCTGGTATCAGTGCTGCTTACCCTGCTCGTGGTGCCAGCCGTTTACTCGTTGGTGGCCCGCAAGACCCGCTCGAGTGCGCACACGACGCGTCTCGTCGATCGGCTGCTGGGTGCAGCGGGCAAGGACGTCGCCGCGAACTGAACACGACCGCTCGCGCGGTGCTCAGAGTGTCGGATTCGGCAGCGCGTGGAACGCGTGCCGCAAGCTATCGCTCCAGGCTGAACGAATCATCCGAAAATACTCGTCATCCACAGTGACGTTGCGGTGTAGCAGCACGCGCAACGCGTCACGGCGGAAGCACAACAGATCGAGCGGCGGCCCCACCGAGAGATTGGAGCGGATCGTCGAATCCATCGAGATGAGCGCGCACTTGGCCGCTTCGGCAAGACTCGAGGAGCGCGTGATCACCCGATCGAGGATCGGCTTGCCGTACTTGGACTCACCGATCTGAAAGTACGGCGTATCGTCGGTCGCTTCGATGAAGTTGCCCGCGGCGTAAATGTTGAAGAGCCGCGGGACCTCGCCACGGATTTGCCCGCCGAGGATGAACGAGGCGTTGAACTCGATACCGTGCTCCTTGAACGCCTCGGCATCACGCCGATGCACCGTACGCACGGCATCGCCCACAAGCACGGCGGCATCGAAGAGCGTGGAGGCGGTATATACGCTGTCGCGCTCAGGGCGGACAGCTTCCTCGTGCAGCACATGCACCACCGCCTGTGAGACGGCGAGATTGCCTGCCGTCATCAACACGAGCACCCGATCTCCCGCTCGCTCGAAGACGTGCATCTTGCGAAAGGTGTTGATGTGATCGACGCCCGCGTTCGTTCGCGAGTCGGAGAGGAACACCATGCCGGTGTCGAGCAGGGTCGCAACGCAGTAGGTCATGACTGATTCTACTGCTGGGCCTGACGTTGCTGCAGCAAGCGCGGTCGTGAGGCCGCCATGCGGGGCTCTGCCGCCCCCGCGGATACGGCCACCGTGGCGGTCATGGTTTCCTGACCGCCGCCACGGCGTACGCCGCGCACGGGGCAGGCGTCGAGGTAGTCACGCCCCACGGCCAGCCGGCAATGATGCGGGCCACCCGGGGCATGATGAGTCACATCGATGGCGAACCAGCGATTGTCCTGCTCCAGCCAGACGTCCACCCACGCATGACTGGCGATGTGTTCGTCCTGCTGCGTGAGCAGATAGCCGCTGACGTAGCGCGCCGGCACCTTGAGCACGCGGCAGCAGGCCAGCATGACGTGAGCATGGTCCTGACAGACGCCGCGGCGCAGCGAGAACGCATGAGCAGCCGTGTCATACACCTCGGTCGCACCCGGCACGTATTCGAGCGTCGATCGCACTGCACCGGCCAGCTGCATCGCGCCCTCACGGTCGAGGCGCGGACGGCCGTGTTCGCGCGCAAATTGCTCGAGGTGGGCATCGGCGCGGGTCAGCGGAGTTTCCGCCACGTAGACGAGTGGCGAAAGCGCGCCGCGAGCCGACGGCGAAGAATCGGGAACGTCCTCGGTCTCCACCGTGCCCGAAACCTGGATGTGGATCTCGCTGTGCGGCTCGTCGATGCTGAGCAGATGCATGACGTTGCCAAAGGCGTCGAGTTGCTGCGAGCGACGGCCGGGAGCCTGCAACTCCCAGGCGAGCACCCGCTGCCCGGCCTCGGTGCGTGGAGTCAGCCGTAGACTCTGCACGCTGCGATTGGCCGGGCGGTCGTAGCGATACACCGTTTCGTGTCGAATGTGCAGCAGCATGGTCAGGCCGTCGCCTCCGAAACGAGAAAGTCGCGCGCGATACGTGCGCCCAAATCGCTGGTGCGCTCGAGAAAGCCGCTGAGATAGTTCCGCAGGCCCTCCTCGAGCGCATCCTCGATACGGCCGTACTGCAGCGTCGCATGGATCTCACCGGCACGGCGCTGCGTCTCGGCCGAGCGCGAGTTGGCGACGCGGACGAGTGTCTGCTGCACGCGGCTCATGCAGTGACGCAGCGAGCGCGGCATCGCCTCACGCAGAATCAGCAGCTCCGCCACACGCCGCGGCGTGATGAGATCGCGGTAGACCTTGCGATAGATCTCGAAGGCCGACACCGAGCGCAGCAACGCACTCCACTCGTAGTAATCGCCGGCATCGTCCGACTTAGCCGCCTCGGGCGCCAGAAACTCGAAGCGCGCATCGAGGATTCGCGCCGTGTTGTCGGCGCGCTCAAGGTAGGTACCGAGCAGCGTGAACTCGAGCGCATCGTCCTGCAGCATCGTCCCCTGGATCACACCGCGCGCCAGATGCGAGCGGAACTTCACCCACTCGAAGAAATCGCCCGGCGCCTGACTCGACACCGTATCGCGCCGGAAGCGGCGGATCTCGAGCCAGGTCGCGTTCAGTGTTTCCCAAGTTTCCGAAGTCAGCGTACCGCGCACGGCATGCGCGTTGTCGCGCGCCCGATCGAGACACTGGTCGATGCTGCCCGGGTTGCTGCGCTCGAAGGAGATCCAGTCTATGGCGGAGGCCTGCGTCACCACGCCATGCGCCGCGAGGAAGGGCTCGAGCTGCCCAACCGTAGCGAGGGTCGACGTCCAGCGCCGCCGTACGACGTCTTCCTCCTGACGGAGCAGCGTCATGCGACAGTTCACATCGAGCATGCGCGCCAGGTTCTCGGCGCGCTCGGTGTAGCGCGACATCCAATACAGGTGATCGGCGGTGCGGCTCAGCATGCGAGCACCCAGGTGTCTTTCGTGCCGCCGCCCTGCGAGGAGTTCACCACGAGTGACCCTTCGCGCAGCGCGACCCGCGTCAGCCCACCCGGCACCATGACGATGTCCCGACCTGACAACACGAACGGCCGCAAATCGACGTGACGCGGCGCGAGCCCGCTCTCGACGAACGTCGGGCAGGCCGACAAGGCGAGCGTGGGCTGGGCGATATAGCGCGCGGGGTCGGCGATGATGCGCTCGCGGAACGCCTCGATTTCGGCGCGCGAGGCACGCGGGCCGATCAACATGCCGTAGCCGCCGGCGCCGTGAACTTCCTTGACGACGAGTTCATCGAGGTGCGCGAGAACGTGGGCGAGATCCTCGGGCCTGCGCAGGATCCAGGTCGGCACGTTGGCGAGAATCGGCTCCTCGCCCAGATAAAAACGGATCATCTCCGGGACGTAAGGGTACGTGGACTTGTCGTCGGCAATGCCGGTGCCGACGGCATTGGAAATCGCCACCCGCCCGGCACGATACGCCGCGAGCAGGCCCGGTACGCCGAGCATGGAGTCGGGACGGAAGGCGAGTGGATCGAGAAAGTCGTCGTCGATGCGCCGATAGATGACATCGACGCGCTGCGGCCCTTGCGTGGTGCGCATGTAGACCACTTCATCATCGACGAAGAGATCCTGCCCCTCCACGAGCTCGATGCCCATCTGCTGCGCGAGAAAGGCGTGTTCGAAATAGGCGCTGTTGTGCGCTCCGGGCGTCAGCAGCACGACCGTGGGATCGCGAACGCCGCCCGGTGCCACGGCACGCAAGGTTTCGAGCAGCAGATCCGGGTAGTGCTCGACGGGCGCCACGCTGTACCGCGCGAACAACTCGGGGAACAGGCGCATCATCGCCTTGCGATCCTCGAGCATGTACGAGACGCCTGAAGGTACGCGCAGGTTGTCCTCGAGTACGTAGTACTCGCCGGCACCGGCGCGCACGAGGTCGATGCCGGCAATGTGCGCGTACACGTCCATCGGCAGGTTGAGTCCCTGCATTTCCGGGCGATACTGCACATTGCATAGCACTTGCTCAGGCGGAATCAGTCCCGCCTTCAGAATCTCCTGATCGTGATAGACGTCGTGCAGGAAGGCATTGAGCGCGGTCACGCGCTGTCGCAAGCCGCGCTGCAAGCCGCTCCACTCGCCCGCCGGAATGATCCGCGGCACGATATCGAACGGGATGAGCCGCTCGGTACCGATTTCGTCACCGTAAACGGCAAAGGTGATGCCCGCGCGCCGGAAGAGCGTATCGGCCTCAGCGCGCTTCTCGAGGATGCGATCGCCGGGTGTCTCGGCCAGCCACTCGGCGTATGGGCTGTAATGCGGACGCACGGTGGCGTCGTCCGCATACATCTCGTTGAGTATCTGCGTCGTGGCCAAGCGAGCTACCAGATCTTGCCGCCGATGTAGCGCCCGGCAGCCGGCAGATGCGGAAAGTACTCGATCGAGGCGAAGACGCCGTGACGAACGTACGGATCGTTCTCGATGATTTCCTTCGCGCGGGCGAGGCTCGGCGTGTGCAGGCAATAGAGACTGCCCACCGGCTGATCGCGCCCCTCGTCGTAGAGCGGCCCGGCCACATTCAGCTCATCCATCACGGTTTCGATATAGGCCAGGTGGGCGGCATTCTGGGCGGCGCGGACCAGCGCACCGTTCGGCCCATCCCGACACACGACGACGTAAGCGGGCTTCTCATAGCGTGACGACATGGCGGAACTCCTCTGGCGCGGGTCATCGGCGGGCCAAAGACCCGCGGGCGAGTCGCAGAATATCAGCGCCAGCGCGAGTCGTCTTGACTCGCCAGCTTGGTCGCTCGACAACTTGATCGCTCGACAGTTCGGTCGATTGATGTGATGATTCCGATAGATTCCGTATATGGTTGACATCAAACTCAAGGACTTGCGCTACCTCGTGGCCGTGGCCGACACCGGCCACTTCGGCAAGGCTGCGGCACGCTGTTTCGTCAGCCAGCCCACACTCTCGGCGCAGCTGAAGAAACTCGAGGACTACCTCGGTGTACCGCTGATCGAACGGCAGCCGCGTCACGCCCTGCTCACGCCCGCCGGCGCAGACATCGTCCGCCGCGCGCGGCTGATCGTGGAGGCCACCGACGAAGTCGTCGACATCGCACGGGCCCATCGCGACCCGCTCGCCGGTCGTTTGCGGGTGGCGTTCCTGCCGACGATCGCACCCTATCTACTGCCGACGATTGCCCCGCTACTGCGCAAGGCACTGCCGCGACTCGACCTGCTGCTCTACGAACACCAGACCGAACCCATGCTGCAACGACTGCGCGCCGGCGACATCGACATGGGCGTCCTCGCGCTGCCCGTGGAGATGGAGGGACTCGCGTCGGCGGCGCTGTACGACGAGCCATTCGTCGTCGCGACTCCGATCCGCCATCCGCTCGCCGCAAAAAAGCAGTTGCGCGTGGAAGATCTGCGCGGCGCAACCTTGCTGCTACTCGAGGATGGGCACTGCCTGCGCGATCAAGCGCTCGATGTGTGCAACCGCATCGACGTCGAGGAGAAGCAGGATTTCCGCGCCACGAGCATCGAAACGCTGCGACAAATGGTGGCCTCGGGAGCAGGTGTGACGCTGTTGCCCGAACTCGCCACGCGCGGCATCCATGCGCACACGCGCGGTGTGGCCGTACGGCCGTTCGCAAAACCCACACCGACACGCACGATCGGCGCCATCTGGCGCAAGAGCAGCCC
>CAISHQ010000157.1 GCA_903885195.1 uncultured Pseudomonadota bacterium
CTCGACGTGCGTACTGAGGCCGCGGCCGCGTTGGTCCGCGGCTTCCTCGACGAACCCGAAGACCCGGCGACGGTGGCGAGTCAGCGCGAAGCCATAGTGCGGGCGCCCTCGGTTTCTGCGCAGCCACCCTCAGTTTCTGCGCTGCCGCCCGCTTCGGCCGCCGCCGAGTCGGCTCTGCGGGCTGAGCGCATACAACGAGCCTTTCACGATGGTCCCTACGGCGCGCTGCACTATCGCCGTGTCGATCCCGCATCGACCACGGCCGTGCCGCTGCTGATGATGCACATGAGCCCGAACTCTGGTCGTATTTTCGAGGCGGCCTTGCTCGAGATGGGGCGTGATCGAATCTGCATCGCGCCTGATACGCCGGGCTTTGGCGAATCTGAGGCGCCACCCGAGCCGGTCGGAATCGAGGGCTTCGCCCGCGCGATGCTGTCCTTGATCGATGCGCTCGGCTTGCCGAGGGTCGATGTGCTCGGTTACCACACGGGAGCGATCACCAGCATCGTGCTCGCGCTGCTTGCCCCGGAGCGCATTCGTAAGGTGGTGCAGATTTCTTCCCCGGTGTTCACAGACGCGGAACTGCGGCATCTGCGGGCCGAATACGCAGCGCGCGAGTGGCGCGAGGACGGTGGTCACCTTGTCGAGGCATGGCAGAACCTGCAGCGGTTCTACGGGCCCGAAGTGCCGCGCGCGGTGCTGGCGCGCAACTTTACCGAGGGGCTGCGCGGCGGACCTGCAGCGCACTGGGGTCATCGCGCGGCCTTCGCACACGATCTGCGCCCGGACCTCCCGCGGGTGCAGCAGCCGGTGTTGATCGTCAATCCAGCCGACGATCTGGCCGAGCAATCGCCGCGAGGGCTCCCTCTGCTGCACAACGGCCGGTTTCTCGATCTACCCGATCACGCCCACGGTTTCATCGATGTCATGCCACAGCGCTTCGGTGAGCATTTGCGCGCCTTCCTCGATGCGACCTGAAGGACTTATAGTGACTGTCGGCGACCCACCGGGTCGCTTGCCGAACGCTGCGGGGTAGATCGTGCTTGAATCGTTGTCGGTGTTGCTGCTGTTCTTGCTCGGTGCGGCCGCGGGCGGTGCCATCGGTTATCGCTTCGCGCGGCAGCGCCCCTCGCCCGGGCAGGTGCAGGAGATTGCGCAGTTGCAGGCACGGGTGCTCGAACTCACTGCGAGCAACGCCGCACTGACGGCCACGCTCGAGCAGGAGCGCGGCGTAGCGGCCGAGAGGGCCGCGGAACTCGCGAGTGCCCGGGAGCAGTTGCTCAATTCCTTCAAAGCCTTGTCGGCCGAGGCGTTGCAGGTCAACAACGAGCAGTTTCTCAATCTCGCCCGTACGCAGCTCGAGCGCTTTCAGTCTGAAGCCAAACTCGATCTGGCGGCCCGTCAGCAGCAGATCGGTGAGTCGCTGAAGCCCATCCGCGATTCGATCGGTCGCTTCGATGCGCAGGTGCAGGAAATCGAAAAAGTCCGCGCCGTCGCCTACCAGTCGCTCACCGATCAGGTGCAGCAGCTGATGCGCGAGCAGGTGCTGTTGCGCGGCGAGACCAGCAATCTCGTCGGCGCGCTGAAGCAACCGACCGTGCGCGGGCGATGGGGTGAGATCCAGTTGCGCCGGGTGGTCGAGCTCGCCGGCATGCTGGCGTATTGCGATTTCATCGAGCAGCAGTCGGTGACCACCGAGGAAGGGCGGCTGCGGCCGGATCTGATCGTGAAGTTGCCGGGCGGTCGCAATGTCATCGTCGATTCGAAGGTGCCGCTGTCAGGCTATCTCGCGGCGCTCGAAGCGCCGGATGAGGCCACGCGGAATCTGCGCTTGCAGGAGCACGCCAAGGCGGTCAAGGCGCACATCACGGCGCTGGCCCGCAAAGGCTACGCCGAAGAAATCCGTCACAGCGCGCAATTCGTGGTGCTATTCCTGCCGGGCGAGGTGTTCTTCAGCGCAGCCCTCGAGCAGGACCCGTCGCTCATCGAAGCCGGTGTCGATCAGGGCGTGATGATCGCGACGCCGACCTCGTTGATTGCGCTGCTTCGCGCCGTGGCCTACGGCTGGCGTCAGGAGCAGATCGCGCGCAATGCCGAGCAGATCAGTGCGCTCGGCAAGGAACTCTACGAGCGTCTGGCCAAGATGGGCGATCACTGGGCCAAGGTCGGCTACAACCTGCGGCAGGCCGTGGAGGGTTACAACCGCGCCACGAGTTCGCTCGAAAGTCGGGTGATGGTGACGGCGCGCCGCTTCCGTGACTACGACGCAGGACTCGATGTCGAGAAGCTTGCCGAACTCGAGACCGTGGAACTTACTCCGCGACTGCTGCAGGACGAGAACGCGGCTCCACCGGCTTCGCCGTCCTCGACGTGAGTTCGATGACGCGCGCCTGACCGCGACCGCGTGGGTCGGCGGCGGCCGCCAAGCCGCCATTGGGGGTGCGCTCGATCACCTGCATGTCGCCGAACTCCCAGCTGTTCTGTCGCACCTCGTAGCCCATGGCGACAAGCTCGGCGCGTGTTTTCTCCGGCAGATTGCAGCAGCGGCTGACGATGATGAGGGTGCCCGGAATCAGTTGATGATGAAAACGCGGCGCGGATACCGCCTCGGGCGCCGTCATGCCGTGATCGAATAGGTTGACGAGCGTCTGGAACACCGAGGTGAAGATCGTCGAACCGCCAGGCGTGCCCAGCACGCCGTGCACCACGCCGTCCTTCAGCAGGATCGTCGGCGTCATCGACGAGAGCATGCGCTTGCCCGGCGCGATTTCATTGGCCGTGGCGCCCACGACGCCATACAGATTCGGCACTCCCGGCTTGACGCTGAAGTCATCCATCTCGTTGTTAAGCAGGAAGCCTGCGCCGCCTACCACCACGCCGTTGCCAAAGCTGCCGTTCAGCGTGTAGGTCAGTGACACCGCGTTGCCCGCGCTATCGAGAATCGAGAAGTGCGTGGTCTGCAGGCTCTCTGCAAGACCGGGTTTGACACTGGGGGGTGGCGAGATCGCCGTGCGGTTGACCTGCTGCGCGCGTTGCTGCAGATACTCGGTTGCGACGAGTTCCTTCACCGGGACTTTGACGAAGTCCGGATCACCGAGATATTCGGCGCGATCGGCAAACACGCGCTTTTCGATCTCGGCGATCAGATGCACGTATCGCGTGGATAGATAGGGTGAGTCTTTGAACTCTGCAGCGAGCGCGTCTTTCATGCCGAGCAACTGCGCGAGGGCGATGCCGCCTGAACTCGGTGGGGGTGCCGTGACAAGGGTGTAGCCGCGCCAGGAAAACTGCAGCGGCGTGCGCCAGATCGCGCGATAGCTCCGCAGGTCGGCGCGCGAGATGAGTCCGCCGCCGCGGCGCATCTCGGCCACGAGCAGCTCGGCCGTGCGACCGGCGTAAAAGTCCCGCGGTCCCTGCTCGGCGATGCGTTGCAGTGTTGCGGCCAACTCGGCTTGGCGGAACGGCTGCCGCGATGCATCGGCCTCGGCCATTTCGCCGAAATACTCGCGGAAATTGGTCTTGCCCTCGTAATCGGCGAATGCCTCGCGGGTACGTTCGATCAGTTGCGGATGGGGGACGAAGCCCTCGCGCGCAAGACGGATCGCCGGCTGCAGCAGCGTCTTCCACGGGCGGCTACCGTACTGACGGTGCACTTCCCACAGTCCCGCGACCGTGCCCGGGACCCCTGCGGCTCGATGACCGACCAGGCTGGATTCGGCGACGTAGTTGCCCTGCGCATCGAGGTACATGTCGCGGCTCGCACGTCCCGGCGCGGCCTCGCGAAAGTCGAGGAAGCGATCGATGCCCTGATGATGCAGGGTGATGAAGCCGCCACCGCCGAGATTGCCGGCTTCCGGATAGGTCACGGCCAACACGAAGGCGGTGGCGACGGCCGCATCAACCGCATTGCCACCGTCGCGCAGCACGGCCTCGGCCACTTCCGCGCCATGGTTATCCGGAATGGCGATGGCTGCGGGGGCACCGCGCAACGGTGCGGCGAGGAGCGAGGCGAGCAGCGCGTAGACGAGCAGGGACGGTAGCCAGAGCAGGGATCGTTTCATGGCGCCATGTTCGCATACCGCATGGGCCTCGGGCATGATGCGGCCATGAGATACACGACATTGCTGATCATCGGAGCAGTTCTGTGCTCGACCCTTTGCGGGCCGCGCGCGCTCGCACAAGGACAGGACTCGACGCCGGGCGAGCGGAATCTTCGCGTGATGGCAGAGCTGCTGCCCGGGCTCTACGACAACGTGAACCAGAGTTACTTCGACGGACGTCGCAAGTTGCCGCAGGCTGATCGCCATCCGCGGATGTCGACGACGATCACGCGTATCGAGGCGCCGGCTTTCGGTCGATATGCGTTTCTCTGGGTGAGTCGCACCGAGACGGACAAGGGACCCTCCATGTCTTGGCGCATCGCAACCCTCAGCGCAGGACCCGGCGCAGACGAGGTCACCTTGCGTCACTACTTGCGCATGCAGGGCGAGATCACGCCCGCCGAGTTTGCAACGCTGCGTCCGGCGGATCTGCGACGTACCGAGGGCTGCGACTACTTCTTCAAGCGCCGTGCCGATCACTATCGCGGCTTGCAGGGTGCTAAGAGTTGCAAGTTCGAGTGGGACGGCGAGCAGGTGTACACCGATAACGAGATTTCGCTCTCGCCCACCAGTCTCTGGTTCCACGATCACAAATGGGTCATCAAGACCGGCAAGCGCATCAGCGGAGTCGCGTCAGGCGAGCCGTTCTGGCTCGAGCGGGCGAGGGTGTTCCATTGCTATGCGGACGTGCCCGGGGTGGGCGGCGGCGTCGATGTGCCGTTCGAGCGCTTTGACAACATCCTGCTGAACGACAAGGGCGGCACGCACTGGTTTCGCTCCAGCGCAGTACCGGCGCGCGGCCTCGAATCGCGCGAGATCGCCTTGAACCTGCGCGCGGTCACCTGGCACGTACTCAACGAAGCCAACGATTATTTCAATCGCAATTCTCTGGTGCTGTCGGTGCTCGAGCGGCTGCCGGACGGCAGCATCAAGGAGCATGGGTACGCGTTCACCGATCCGGACGCGGAACGCATCGCCATCAACCTGAAATGGATGCTCGGCAACTGCGCGATTACGCCGCGCAACGAGGCCCGTCCGCAGATGTGACGGGCTCGCCCTTAGGCGGGGCGGCCTCAGGGATGGCGGATCAGCACCTTGCCGATGTGATCGCTGGCTTCCATTTCGCGAAATGCCGCGATCGCATCGTCGAAGGCGAAGGTCTTGTCGATGACCGGTTGCAAACGATTTGCTGCCATGGCGCCGAGCAGGTCAGCGAACATCTGTCGACTACCGTTGCTGATCGCCTTGAGCATCAGATTTTTCTGATAGAACCCAGGCATCTTCGGCAGTTCCTTCGGCAGAGGTCCGGTGCCGATCATCACAATGCAGGCCCCCGGGGCACAGGCATTCATCGACTCATCGAGCGTCGGACGGCCGACGTTCTCGAGCACCACGTCGACGCCGCCGCCGGTGAGCTCGGCCACCCGCGTACCCCAGGCCGGCGTGTCGCGGTAATTGACGGTGAGATCTGCGCCGAGCTCGCGCATGCGCGCGAGTTTGTCGTTGCGTGATGAGGTGACGACGACGCGTGCGCCGGCCTGTTTGGCGAGCTGCATGCCGATCGTCGAAACACCACCGGTGCCGAGCGACAACACGGTCTGACCGGGTCGCAGCCGCGCGATTTCAAAGAGAGCGTGCCAGGCGGTGACGCCCGATGAGGCGAGCGTCGCGGCCGATTCGTAGCTGACTGCGTCGGGCAGGCGCACGAGCCCCTGCGCCGGCAAGATGACTCGTTCACCGAGCCAACCATCGAGCGTATTGCCGATGTCGCGTTCGTACACCGACGGGCGCCAACGCCCTTCGGTCCAGTCCGGGAAATGACAGGCCGTGACGCGATCACCGACCGCCACCTCGCTGACGCCTTCGCCGACCGCGATGACTTCCCCGGCGCCTTCACTCAGCGGAATCGACGCCTTGTTTGTGCCGATGGGGAAAAAGCCGGCAACAATGCCGCGATCGCGTGCGTTGATGGAGGTGGCGACGACGCGCACCAGCACCTCGCCGCGTTGCGGCAGCGGCGTCTCGCGCGTGGTCAATTGCAAGTTGCCGATCGAGGGCGGAGTGCCGATGCGCCACACGCGTGAGCGCTCACGAGCGGTGGGTCGCGCGTTGCGCGGCGTTGCCGCGGCAGCGGCGTCGGCAGCCCCGAGTGCCGCACTGCCTGCGGCCGTGGCACTGCCTGCCGCCGTGGCGCTGGCCACGGTCAGAAAATCACGGCGGTCCATGACGTAACTCCGTAATCGATGCGGCGACCCGCACGATGTCCTCTTCGTGGCTCGCTTCGCGCCAGGGTTCACGCAGCGCGGCCTCGTACCAGTCGCGCATCGCGGGCAGGGCGAGCAGTCGCGCGGTATACGCATCGGCGGGTGCATCGGGTGCAGTGTCGAGCCGCAGCCCATAGGTTTGCAGACGAAATGCGACGGGAGCAAAGAACGCATCCACGGCCGTGAACGTCGCACCGGCGAGGAACGGTCCGCCGAAACGGGTGAGACCCTCGGTCCACAACGAGCGCAGGCGCTGCAGCTCGGTCTCGAGCGCCGCCGGTCGCTCGCGCAATACAACGCGCTGGCCGCAGGTCATGCTGCAGACCGAGCGCAGCGTGCCGAAGCCCGAGTGCATCTCGGCTGCGGCACAGCGCGCCCAGGTGCGCGCCGTGGGGTCGGTGGGCCAGACGCCCGGGTGGCGTTCGGCGAGATACTCCACGATGGCCAATGAGTCCCACACCCGCAGCTCCCCATGATGCAGACAGGGCACGCGGCCCGTCGGCGAGATAGCCGGGAGCGGATTCGGTTCGCCCGCGTTCGCGAAAGGGATCAACCGCTCCTCGAAGTCGAGGCCGAGGGTGCGCATCAGCACCCACGGCCGCAACGACCACGAGGAGTAGTTGCGATTGGCGATGTACAGCGTGTAGCCGGACATGAGCCGCTTACTGGGCGGGCTTGCGGAACTTCAGCGTGAAACGGTCGCTGTAGCCGGCGATCGAGGGACGCTGACTGTCATAGCGCAACTCGTCGTCGGGGCGGTAGTGCAGGTTGCTGAAGGCCTCAAACTGGAAGCCGGCATCGAGCGCTTCCTTGATGATGATCACGGGGTCGATGCGCCGCCAGTTCTCGTCCGACGTCGGATCGTTGTGCCGGCGCGTGTGATCGACGATGCCGTAGACGCCACCGGCCTTCAGCGAAGCGAATACTGCTTTATTGAGCATGGCGCGTGCAGCAGGGGTCATGTTGTGCACGTTGCGGAAGGTGAGAGCCATGTCGACATTCTTCAGCGGAATCTCGATGGCCTCGGCGTCGAACACCCCGCGCTGACCAGAAGCGCGGGTGATGAACTTGCCCTCGGAGATCTGCACCTTTTCGAGCCCCCACTCCTTGAGGCGCGGGGCGAGGCGCGCGGCACCACCGACGAGGTGCAGCTGACCCTTCTCGGCGAGGGCGAGACCGAGCACCTTGGTGTACCAGCCGGCGCCCGGCATGATTTCGATGACGGTCATGTCTTCCTTGAGTCCAAAGAATTCGAGCGTCTGCACGGGCTTGCGTTCGACCGCATCGCGCGCCCGCTCCTCAGGGGTGCGGATATTGCTGGCGAGAGCCTTCTCGATGCGTTGCGCAATCTCGCTTTTCGGCGGTGCATTGCCCATCTGTGCCGACAGCGGTGCGGCCAGCGGCAGCGCGAGCAACACGGCTGCTAGACGGAAGAGGGTGGTACGGATCTTTGACATGGCATGACCTCCAGAGGTGATGGATCACGAGCCGGCGCGCCAGGTGGCGCCAAGCGTCGATTGTCGCGCATCCGGCGCGGGCGTGCATGGCGAGGCCGGCGTGCTAGAGTTTCTGTCCACGGCGTGATTGCCGGATCGAGTCGCTGACGGGGAGACATCGATGGGTTCATCGCGTACGACGGTATCTCGGCGGCCCACGGCCCGTCGCACGGTGCTGGCAGCGCTCGGTGCTGCGGGGACAGCGCTGCTCGCCTCGGGCAGCACCTGGGCGCGCGCGGCGGCTCAAATGCTCGAGGCGCTGCCCGGCAAACGTGCGCTGCGTCGCCTCACCCACCGGCCGCCGAACTATGAAACCCCGCTGGAATACTTTCGCTCCGTGCTCACGCCGAACGAGGCGTTCTTCGTGCGCTACCACCATGCCGTGATCCCGCAGATCGAGGCAGCGGAGTTTCGTCTCGAGGTGGTCGGCGCGGCGCTCGAGCGGCCGTTGACCCTGACTCTCGCGCAGTTGCGCGCGGAATTCCCGCCGGTCGAACTCGTCGCCGTCTGCCAATGCTCTGGAAATCGGCGCGGGCTCTTCGAGCCGCCGGTGCCTGGTCTGCAGTGGGGTCACGGTGCGATGGGCAATGCACGCTGGCGCGGCGTGCGCCTCGCCGATGTGCTGGCGCGTGCCGGTCTGCGCAGCGGCGCCGTGGAGATCGCCTTCGATGCGGCGGATGCAGCGCCGCTCGAGGGCGCGCCCGACTACATCAAGTCGCTGCCGCTCGGCAAGGCGCTGCATCCTGACACGCTGCTCGCCTACGAGATGAACGGCGCGCCGCTGCCCGAGCTCAACGGCCATCCGTTGCGTCTCGTCGTCCCCGGGTGGACGGCGACCTACTGGATCAAACACGTGACGCGGATCGAGGTGCTGAACACGCCCGCGAGTGGTTTCTGGATGGCGGGCGCCTACCGCATGCCGCGCGCGGCGTTTCCGCTGCTCGAGCGCTTCCCGTCGCAGGAAAGCGGCGAGCGGGCGCCGGTCACCGAGATTGCGGTCAATTCTTTGATCACTGGCAGCGAGATATTGCCCGGAGGGCGCATGCGGGTGCGTGGCATCGCCTGGGATGCCGGCCATGGCATCGATCGGGTGGACGTGTCGGCTGATGGCGGACGGAGTTGGCAACGTGCTGAGCTCGGCGACGATCTGGGTCGATACTCGTTTCGTCCCTGGCTGTTCGAGTGGGCACCCGTCGCTGCCGGTGCGCAGGAAGTCTGGTCTCGCGCGAGCAATCGCGCCGGGCAGACGCAGGTCGAGCAGCCGATCGCCAACCCCTCGGGGTATCAGCACAACGCGTTTCACCGACATCGCATCGAGGTCAAGTCATGAGTGCGCGCTGGATCGCGATGATCGTCTTGGCCTTCGGTATCGCCGTCGCAGCGGTTGACTCGCGTGCGGAGGGCGAGCCTGCCGCGCGTGATGGCGAGGGGCGTGAATTGTTCGTGGCGCGCTGTTCGTCTTGCCACAGTCTCGATTACATGGAGATGCATGCGCGATTCGGCACGCGCGCGCTGTGGGAAGCCGAGGTCACCAAGATGCGCAACGCCTACAAGGCGCCGCTCAGCGACGATGAGGCGAAGGCCATCGTCGAGTACCTCACGCGCGCCTACGGCCCGGCGAGTTCGCCGGCGTCGGCTTCGCGCTAGCGGACGATCGCTAGCAACTCTATGTCGAATACGAGCGTGGCGCCCGGCTTGATCGTCGGCGGCGCGCCGCGCTCGCCGTAGGCGAGTTCAGGCGGACAGACGATGCGGGTGCGTGCGCCGACGCGCATCTGCTGCAACGCACTCGTCCAGCAGGGGATGACGCCTTTGACGGGCAAGGTGGCAGGCTGGCCGCGCTGCCGAGAACTGTCGAATACCGTGCCATCGACCAACGCGCCCTCATAATGGACGCTCACCTGATCGGCGGGCGTGGGTACGGCTCCGTGTCCCGCAGCGAGCGGCTGCAGGATCACGCCGTTATCGAGTCGCGCGACGTTGGGTGCTGTCGTGACTTGCTTCAGGAAGGCTTCGGCCGCCTGCTTCTCGCGTTGCAGTGTCGCGGCGCGACGTGCGGCCTGAAGAGTGTGCAGGCCGTCGGCCTCGGCGGCGAGGTCCACTTTCGGCGGTTTACCGAGTACTCCGTCCTCAAGGCCCTGCCGTACGAAGCGCAGTTCTTCGGCCGTCAGCGCAAAACCATCGAGGGTGCGCGAGATCAGCTGGCCGAGCGTGTACAGCGTGCGTGATTCGGGTGAGTGCAGAGCGGGCTCGAGTGGGTCTTGAGGCCGACTCTCTCTGGCTTGGCCGCTAGCCTGGGTGCTGGTCGAGCTGGTTGTGGCATCCGCGGTGGACGCCGCCAGCGCAACACAGGGCAGGAACAACGCGGCGCATGCCGCGCGCACGAGACGATAGTTCATCATCCACCCCCGTGGTCGTCCGTCCGAACCCCCCTGACCCGGCGCGATCGACCTTTTGGTATCTTGCGCCTTGCCACAGGTCTGTCAACCTCCGGACGGTGTCCATGCCAAAAAAATCCGCGCGCGGTTGTCGCAACGGTGTTGCCGGTGGCGCAGCGAGGTCCAGGCGTCACTGGGGCTTTTGGGCGGTCCTGCTGACCGGATGGCTGTGGTCGGGGGCCATGGCGGTCTCGGCCGAGTATCAACCGGTGCTGCGCGAGGCGCGCGGTGAGGACGTCACGTCGCGAGTGTTGCTCGGTTGGCGTGCCGCGCCCTCCATGCGGAGCCGCGAGGAATTGCTCGAGGCGGTCGCAAGCATCGGCGATCGCGCACGCGTGCCGTTGCAGCTGGTCGGTGAAGTGTCGCCGACCTTGAGTGTCGTGCGCCTCGCCATCCCGTTGTCGCGAGACAATGTGCAGGCTGCGCTCGAGGACTTGCGCGCGGATCCTGCCGTCGCCTTCGCCGAACCCGATCGTCGTCGATACGCGCACGCCCTGCCGAACGATCCGCTGTTCACGAATCAGTGGTATCTGCAGGCCACACAGCCTTCCTCGATGTCGGTCACGACGGCCTGGGATACGACCACGGGCAGCAACGGCATCGTCATCGCCGTGCTCGATACGGGGGTGCGCTTCGATCATCCGGATCTTGGGCGTGCGGCCGAGGGCGGGCGGTTGCTTCCCGGTTACGACTTCGTCTCGGGCGACAACAACGGCAGCTTCACCACCGCCAACGACGGCAACGGTCGAGATGCCGATCCGACGGATCCCGGTGATTGGGTGACGGCGAGCGAGGCAAGTTCCTCGGTGTTCGGTGGCGCCTGCGACGGCGCATCGGACTCGTCCTGGCATGGCACGCGCGTCGCGGGCCTGATCGGCGCGCGATCGAACAATGCGGTGGGGGTATCGGGTACCACCTGGTCGCCGTGGATCTTGCCGGTACGAGTGCTCGGCAAGTGTGGCGGCTACGACTCGGACATCCTCACGGGGATGCGCTGGGCGGCGGGGCTCGAGGTGAGCGGCGTCGAGGTCAACCCGTATCCGGCGCGAGTGCTGAACCTCAGCCTTGGCTCCAGCGAGCGCTGCAGCAATTCATATCAAGGCGTGATCGATGAGTTGGTCGCGCGCGGTGCGGTGGTAGTGGCCTCGGCCGGCAACGAGTCAGGCCCCGTCAGTGCGCCGGCCAACTGCAATGGGGTCGTGGCGGTAGTGGCGCTGCGCCACGTCGGGACCAAAGTTGGATTCAGCAACCTCGGCGCGCGCGCCACGTTGGGCGCTCCGGGTGGCAACTGCGTCAACGAAGGCGCCAACCAGCCCTGTCTGTTCTCGATCGACACCACCACCAACAGCGGTCGCACGGGGCCGGTCAACAACAGCTACACCGACCAGTTCAATTACAACGTCGGCACGAGTTTCTCGGCACCTCTCGTGGCGGGCATTGCCGGCCTCATGCTGTCGGTGAACGCGAACCTCTCGCCCGCAGAAGTCACAGCTCGACTGCGAGCCGGCACCAAGGCCTGGCCTGCCGCGCCCACGGATCGAGTGCTGCCCGTGTGTCGGGTGCCGAGCGGGACCAATGATTTGCAACCGAGCGAATGCGTATGTACGACCGCGGCCTGTGGCGCCGGCATGGCGCATGCGCCGGGTGCGGTGAGCGAGGCGCTGCGCCCCATCGCCACCGTGGTGGTGCCGACGGGCGTGGCCGCAGGCCAGAACGTGCTGCTGCAGGGCGGCGCTGCCGCAGCCTGCGGTCGCACAGTGACGAGTTATGCATGGAGCGTGCTCAGTAGCGGCACGGGTGGGGCGCTCGTCGCCGGTGTCAACAGCGCGGCCGCAACCGTCGTCGCTCCCTCGAGCGGCACCTTGCAAGTTCGTCTGACAATCACTGATTCCTCCGGCGCGACGGATCGCGCGGACGTGAACCTCAGCGCCACGTCTGCGAGCACGACCGCTCGCGCAAGTGTTGCGGGTAACGCGTGTCCGGTGGCCATCGCGATCGGCGGCAACTCGCCCGCACCCACGCCGACCCCAACGCCTGTTACGCCTCCCGCGTCCTCGGGTGGTGGCGGTGGCGGCAGCTTCGATCCGCTGGCATTGTTGCTGCTCGGCGGATTCGGGTGGTGGCGCCGTCGAATGCAGATCGCGGCCGTTGCAGCCACCTCGCCGAAGCTTTCTTAAGGAGTGAGTTCATGACACAGACAGGACGGCGCACGGTGCTGATTACCGGGGCGTCATCGGGAATTGGCGAGGGGCTCGCTCGCGAGCATGCGCGCCGCGGCGATCGGGTGGCGTTGCTGGCGCGTCGGCGCGAACGTCTCGAGGCGCTGCAGCACACGCTGCGTGCGCAGGGCGCCGAGGTCAGCATCCACACCGGTGACGTCTGTCGTGACGGCGATGTGGCCGCCGTGGTTCGCGAGTTGGCTGCGGACGGAATCGGCATCGACATCGTCTATGCCAATGCGGGCTTCGGCGTGGCGGGTGCGCTGCAGCGCCTGACCTTGGACGACTACCAACGCCAGTTCGACACCAATGTGTTTGGCATGTTGCGCACCATTTACGAATCGCTCGACGCGTTACGAGCGACGCGCGGCACGCTCGTGCTCGTCGGCAGCGTGGCCGGGCACGTCGCGGCACCCGGTTCCTCGGCGTATTCGATGAGCAAGTTCGCCGTCCGTGCGCTCGCCGAAGCCGTGCGCGGCGATCTGGCCGCCGACGGCATCGCCGTGACGCTGGTGTCACCGGGATTCGTCGATTCAGATATCCGCCGCACCAACAATCGCGGCGAACTACAGTCCGATGCGCCGGATCCAATTCCAGCGTGGGTTCGCGTGAAGACCGAGGTGGCGGTGCGGGAAATCATCCGCGGCGTCGAGCGTCGCCGTCCCGAAATCGTCGTCACGGGCCATGGCAAGTTGATCGTATTCATGGCCCGGCATTTCTCGGGTCTGTTGCGGTGGTTTGGCATGCGCGTCTACAAGGCGCGACCCGAGCCGCGTGCGCCCAAGGCCTGAGGCCAGCGTGCCGACGCGAGCGCTGTTCCCGACCCTGATCCACGTGGCGCCGCTCGCGGGTCCACGCGCGCGACGTGCGGTCGCCGCACTCAACAAACGGCTGTTGGCGGAGAGCTGGCAATTGCAGCGGGATGATCTCGCCGGACAGCGTTGGTCGGAGCGCCGCTATCCGGGCGGCTACACCTCTTACGGGTCAGTGTGTCGGCTGCAGCAAGTCTCGCCCACCTTTGCCGAGCTCGAGCGCCGTCTGCAGCCGCACGTACGCCGATTCGCCGCTGCCCTGGCGCTCGATCTGCAGGGGCGCTCTCTGGCGATGACCGATTGCTGGGTGAACATCATGCCGCAGGGCGTGGTGCACAGCCTGCACCTGCATCCGTTGTCTACGCTCAGTGGCACCTACTACCTGCGTACCCCCGCGGGCTCATCGGGGCTCAAGTTTGAAGACCCGCGCCTCGATCGCTACATGGCGGCACCGCCCCGTCGTACCGATGCGCCACCCGAATTGCAGCCCTGGCACACGGTGGCGGCCAAGACCGGTCAGGTGGTGCTGTTCGAGAGCTGGTTGCGCCACGAGGTGCCGCCCAACCCATCGGCGACCCCCCGGGTCAGCGTGTCGTTCAATTTCAACTGGTTCTGATTCGACCGACTCGAAAGGCGCGCGACCTGTCTTGATGCGCCAATTTCCCGTGCTGTTCCCGTCTCACGACGTGCTGCATACGGCGATGCGCGGCGCCACGCTGTATGGGCTGCCTTGGTTCGATGCCCAGATCTGGGCCGTCGCCGAGGTTCATGGGCTCGAGGAGATCCTCTCGGAGGACTTTCAGCACGGGCGGCACTACGGCCGAGTCCGTGTGGTGAACCCGTTCCTGCAGGGTACCGGGGTCCAGGAGTTGCCCGCTCTGTACGAGTCGGGCCTGCGGCGGATTGACAGTCCGGGGTCCGATCCCTAGAATCCGCGGCCTTCTTCGGTGGGTCCGCTCAAGGTGGGCCGCCGAAAAACAGCGATCTTCGAAGTACCGGGCCGCCCTCGCAAGGGGGCGGCCCGGGTTGTCTGCGGAGGTCGCCCGCCGCAGCCGGTCGTCGAGCTGTCGGTCGTAGGTCCGGGTTCTCCCGATCAGGGATGTTTTAGCGGGCTTTGCGAACGGCGTCTCCTGTCCGGTCGTTTTTGTTTTGCAACGCTGTAGATCTGGAGACTGCATGGCCACCACAGGTCAGCTGATTCGCGCCCCGCGCCGTACGCGCACCGAGAAAACCAAGGTGCCGGCCCTCGGCGCAGCCCCGCAAAAGCGCGGCGTGTGCACTCGCGTGTACACCACCACCCCGAAAAAGCCCAACTCGGCCCTGCGCAAGGTCTGCCGTGTCCGGCTCGTCAACGGTTACGAGGTCACCTCGTACATCGGCGGCGAAGGACACAACCTGCAGGAGCACTCGGTGGTGCTCATCCGCGGTGGACGCGTCAAGGACCTGCCGGGTGTGCGCTACCACACGGTGCGCGGCACGCTCGACTGTGCGGGTGTCAACGACCGCAAGCAGAGTCGTTCCAAGTACGGCGCGAAGCGTCCGAAGAACAAGTAAGGTTCAGGAGATCGAACGATGTCACGTCGTGCTCAAGCCCCGGTCCGCCACATCCTGCCGGACCCCAAGTTCAACAACGACATGCTCGCCAAGTTCATGAACGTCGTCATGAAGAGCGGCAAGAAGTCGGCTGCCGAGCGCATCATCTACGGTGCGATCAATCGTATTTCGGAGAAGACCGGCAAGCAGGGCGGCGACGCCATTGCTCTGCTCTCGCAGGCTCTCGATAACGTCAAGCCCGTCGTCGAAGTGAAGTCGCGCCGCGTTGGCGGTGCCACCTATCAGGTGCCGGTCGAAGTGCGTGCCACGCGTCGCCAGACGCTCGCCATGCGCTGGGTCATCGAAGCAGCGCGCGCGCGCAGCGAAAAGTCGATGGCCTTCCGCCTTGCACACGAACTGATGGAAGCCGCCGAAAACCGTGGTGCCGCCGTGCGCAAGCGCGAAGACACGCACCGTATGGCAGAGGCCAACAAGGCCTTCGCGCACTACCGCTGGTAATCGAGCGGAACAGTTGCTGCCATGGCCCGCGTCACTCCAATCGAGCGCTACCGAAATATCGGTATTTCGGCGCACATCGATGCGGGCAAGACCACCACGACCGAACGCATCCTGTTCTACACCGGGGTCTCCCACAAGATCGGTGAAGTGCACGACGGCGCGGCCGTGATGGACTACATGGAGCAGGAGCAGGAGCGTGGCATCACGATCACCTCCGCAGCCACCACCTGCTTCTGGAAGGGCATGGACAAGTCCTTCCCCGAACATCGCATCAACGTCATCGACACGCCGGGCCACGTCGACTTCACCATCGAAGTCGAGCGTTCGCTGCGCGTGCTCGACTCGGCGGTCGCGTTGTTCTGCGCGGTAGCGGGCGTGCAGCCGCAGTCCGAGACGGTGTGGCGGCAGATGAACCGTTACGGCGTGCCGCGCATCGCCTTCGTCAACAAGATGGACCGCTCGGGCGCGAACTTCATGCGCTGCGTCGAGCAGATCCGTACGCGTTTGCGCGGTAATCCCGTGCCGGTGCAGTTGCCGATCGGCGCCGAGGACGACTTCGAGGGCGTGGTCGACCTGATGCGCATGCAGGCGATTTACTGGGACATGGACACCCAGGGCATGAACTTCGAGTACCGGGATATCCCGGCCAACCTGCTCGAGGAGTCGCGTCGTCTGCGCACGCAGATGATCGAAGCTGCGGCCGAAGCCAACGAAACGCTGATGAACAAGTACCTCGAGGGCGAAGAGCTCACCCTCGAGGAGATCAAAGCCGGGCTGCGCGAGCGCGCCTGGCGTAACGAGGTCGTGCTGTGCATGTGCGGCAGCGCGTTCAAGAACAAGGGCGTGCAGGCGCTGCTCGATGCGATCGTCGAGTTCATGCCCTCGCCCGTGCACATGCCGCCGGTGAAGGGTCTCGCCGAAGATGGCGGCCCTGCGACGCGCACCGCGGACGACGAGGCGCCGTTCGCCGCGCTGGCTTTCAAGATCCTCAACGATCCTTTCGTCGGCAACCTCACGTTCTTCCGCGTCTACTCCGGCGTGCTCAACTCCGGTGACTCGGTGTACGTGCCGACCAAGTCGAAGACCGAGCGCATCGGCCGACTGTTGCAGATGCACGCCTCCGAGCGCACCGAAATCAAGGAAGTCCGCGCGGGTGACATCGCTGCGGCGGTGGGCCTGAAGGATGTCACGACGGGCGACACGCTGTGCGCCGAAGGCAAGGTGATCACCCTCGAAAAGATGGTGTTTCCGAACCCCGTGATCTCGGTGGCCGTGGAGCCGAGGACCAAGGCCGATCAGGAAAAGATGGGTTTTGCGCTGCAGCGCCTCGCCAAGGAAGACCCGTCGTTCCGCGTGCATACCGACCAGGAATCCGGGCAGACGATCATCTCGGGGATGGGCGAGCTGCACCTCGAAATCATCGTCGATCGCATGAAGCGCGAGTTCAAGGTCGAGGCAAACGTCGGCAAGCCGCAGGTCGCCTATCGCGAAACCATCCGCGGCAAGGTCGAGTCGGAAGGCAAGTTCGTGCGCCAGTCGGGCGGACGCGGCCAGTACGGTCACGTGTGGCTGAAGCTTGAGCCGAACGAACAGGGCAAGGGTTACGAGTTCGTCAACGGCATCGTCGGTGGCGCCGTGCCGCGCGAGTTCGTGCCGGCCATCGATAAGGGTATTCGCGAAGCTATCGATACGGGCGTGATCGCCGGTTACCCGATCGTCGATGTGAAGGTCACTGCGTTCGATGGCTCGTACCACGACGTCGACTCCAACGAAATGGCGTTCAAGATCGCTGCGTCGATCGGCTTCAAGGACGGCGTGCGCAACGCCAAGCCGGTCATCCTCGAGCCGATCATGAAGGTCGAGGTCGTGACGCCGGAAGATCATTCGGGCGATGTCATCGGTGATCTCAACCGCCGTCGCGGCCAGATCACCGGCATGGACGATTCGCCGTCGGGCAAGCAGATCAACGCATCAGTTCCGTTGTCAGAAATGTTCGGCTACGCCACGACCGTGCGCTCGATGAGCCAGGGTCGGGCGACCTTCACCATGGAATTCGAAAAGTACATGGAAGTGCCGCCGAACGTTGCCGACACCATTATCAACCGCTAATCGCTTTGTTTTTTTGAGGAGAAGCAGACGTGTCCAAGGAAAAATTCGAACGCATCAAGCCGCACGTGAACGTTGGGACGATTGGTCACGTTGACCATGGCAAGACGACGTTGACGGCGGCGTTGACGAAGGTGATGGCGGAGACTCACGGTGGTGAGTTCAAGGCCTACGACCAGATTGACAAGGCGCCTGAAGAGAAGGCGCGCGGCATCACGATTTCGACGGCTCACGTGGAGTACCAG
>CAISHQ010000158.1 GCA_903885195.1 uncultured Pseudomonadota bacterium
ACCATCTGCACGTAACGCAGTCGCGAGTACGCATTCGGCCGAGTGTGGTCACCGTTCCAGCAATGCTCGTCACGATCACCGTAGTCGATCACGGCATCGGCAGCGGGCTCGGCGTTGCGCAAAAACTCCTCGACGACGTACACGGCGTTGTTCAGATAGTAGTTATCCATATCGCCCGCGTAGATCCTGAGCTTGCCACGCAGCTTCGGCCCAAGCTTCGCCCAGTCGCGGCGCAGAATGTGGCCAAGATCGTAGTTCTCGCGCCAATGCGCCGCAGTCACTGGGTCGATCTCACCGGTCAATCGATCCCATATACGGCGCGGATAACCGTCATCGCCTATGGGGGAATACACCGACTCCCACACGTCCCACTGGTCGCCCGAGCGACCCTTGGTGCCGAGTGCATACTCCCAAAGATTGTTTTCTTCGATGGTCGTATCGATGTGGCCGAGCCAGTTGCGATGCGCCGGACGAGGCGTACGCTTGAAGCGATTCGGCATGTAGTAGGCGTTCTTGTCTTCGTAGATATTGACCGTCATGTAGTGGCGAAAATCGATCGGATCCGGGCACGCAACCCAGGCGCCGTTGTACTCGTCCGGATAAAACATCTGCACGGCCATGGCGATCCAGCCGCCGGTACTGCCACCGAACACGACTCGCGCCCAACCTTCGCCGACGCCGCGAAAACGCTTTTCGATTTCCGGAATCAGCTCGTACTGGATCGCATCGCCGTACGGTCCGTTGTTGGCCGAGTTCACCCCGTAGGAATCGTCGTAGAACGGCGTCGGGTGCTGAATCTCGACCAGCAACATGCGTGGAAACCCCTTGCCAGTCCAGGTCTGGAACAGCTCCCATTCCAATTGCTGCTCGATGCGGTTGTAGCCCTCGAGCTTGAAGCGTTTGCTGTACTCGGGCACAAGGTCCGGATCAGGGGGTGATTCGCGCCACGTTGATGGCCCTGACGGGAAATGCCCGTGGTAGATGGCGAGCGGATAACGCGCGGCAGGATGCTCGTTGAAGCCCGCTGGCAGCGTGACGAAGGCGCCGAGATACATGTCGCGACCCCAAAACTTCGACAATCGCTCGCTGCGGATACGTACGTACTTGACCCAGGGCGTTTCCTTGAACGCGGCAACCGGCGCAATCTGCTCGCTCAGACTGAGCCGCGGCGGCGGCGCACCGTTCGCCGTGCTCCACACGCTACCGTTCCAGCGCAGCGTGAGCGGCCTGGAATACAGGTTGCCGGGCTTGTGCCGCCATTGCTGGCCCTCGCCCTTGTCGGGGGCGAGCTTCAGTACGCGTCCGTCACCCATGCGGAAGGTTTCATATCGGTTGAGGAACGCCTGCACGCGGTAGCTGCCGGGCGGCAACTTCGACAACTGACGCACTGGAAACCCGAACGCGGCGTCGTCAACGACGCGTGTGGTACCCGCCCGCCAGGCATCGACATCAAGACCGAAAAACGGGATGGCGTCCCCATCCCAGTTGACGAGTTCACGCGGCTCGCGACTGGGCGACTGCTCGGCTGGGGCGAGGATCAGCAGCAGGCGTCCATCCTGCGCGCCCTCGCGGAAATTCGCCGGCAGTTGCACCTCGAGCCCCGCAGCTTGCACGAAGGTCGCAGCAAACCACAGCACGACGCAGAGCAAGATCTTGTTCAGGATGTTCATGCACCGATGGTACGCCGCAGCCCGTGCCGGAGGCGCGAAGGTCTTTCGGGATTCGTACGTCGGTTATGGCAAACCCGCTGCGATTCACTAGAATCGCGCACCTACCATGTACAGTGCAGGCACTTTCGAAGTCATCGTCGTCGGTGGCGGTCACGCCGGGACCGAGGCCGCGCTGGCTGCCGCCCGGATGGGCCGGCGCACGCTGCTGCTGACACAGAGCATCGAGACGCTGGGCCAAATGAGTTGCAACCCCGCCTTTGGCGGCATCGGCAAGGGACACCTGGTCCGTGAAATCGATGCCCTCGGGGGTGGCATGGCCCGGGCAGTGGATCGGGCCGGCATCCAATTCCGCACCCTCAATGCCAGCAAGGGCCCGGCGGTCCGCGCCACCCGTGCCCAAGCCGACCGGGTGTTGTACCGCCAGGCGATTCGGCAGCAACTCGAAAACCAACCGAACCTCACCCTCTTTCAGCAGGAAGTCGCCGACCTGCGCCTCGAAGGCGGGCGGGTCACCGGCGTCGTCACCATCACCGGGATCGAGTTCACGGCCGCTGCGGTGGTGCTCACCGTCGGGACGTTCCTCGGCGGGCGCATCCATGTCGGTCTCGACCAGTACGCGGGGGGTCGTGCCGGCGATCCTCCGTCGAACCGTTTGGCCGCCCGGCTGCGCGAATTGCCGCTGCGAGTCGGCCGCTTGAAGACTGGTACACCGCCGCGTATCGACGGGCGGACGATCGATTTTTCCGTCATGGCGACGCAGCACGCCGATGACCCGTTGCCCGTGTTTTCGTTTCTCGGGCGAGTCGAAGACCATCCAAAGCAAGTCCCATGTTTCATTACAGAAACAAACGAGCGTACACATGAG
>CAISHQ010000159.1 GCA_903885195.1 uncultured Pseudomonadota bacterium
CCCGGCGCTGTTGAACTGGCGAGCGAGCCAGCGGATCTTGCGCGCGAGCTCCCGTCGCGCCGCATCGGCAGACGCTGTGCTCTGCCCGATGTGCTCGGGGGTTTCGTCCATCACCATGTCGATCTTGTCGGAGTTGGTCGCCGAGATGAGGCTGTTCCGAATCGCGATCGGTTTACGCTCGATCTCGTAACTTTCGAGTAGCGCCTCTCCGCCCCAGCCCCGCAGCACCGCATCGAGCTTCCACGCCAGATCACAGGCATCGCCGATGCCCGTATTCATGCCGACGCCACCCGTCGGTGCAAAGAGGTGTGCGGCATCGCCCGCGAGGAATACCCGCCCCACACGCCACTGACGCGCCACCGACTGGTGATGATGCCAATGCATGGTTTGCAACAACTCGAACTCGAAGGGCTTGCCCATGGCCCGATGGAGAATCGCTGCGGCATCGAGCTCTTCGGTGCTGCGTGTCGGATCGAGAAAGTAGTACTGGTAATTCCAGAGCTCGTTCCCATCGATGGCGGTGAACACGCCGAAGCTGCCGGGATTGAACACGAAGTACAGATTCGCAAGGCCAAGCCCATGCGCGGGAAGAAAGTCCTTGCTGCGAAAAAAGAAACTGACGTTCGATCGCATCCGCCCGCGTCCATTGCGACGGATGCCGAGGGTGCGACGAATCTCGCCACTGCCGCCATCACAGGCCACCAGGTACCCGGCACGCACCGTCTCCGTGACGCCCGTGGCCAACTCGGTGAGGGTGACGAGCACGCCATCGTCCTGCTGGGTGAAGCCCTCGAACCGCCAGCCATGACGCATCTCGAGTCCGGGTAGTCGCTCCGCATGTCGACGCAACACGGGTTCGAGGGCCTGTTGGCCGATCTGGGTCTTCGAATACGGCGACCACTGCAGTTCCCGAAAGCGCTGCAGTGCGGCGGGGTCACGCCAGCGACCTTCATTGATCGACGGCGATCGAAAACGATGCAGCTCCTGCCCGGCGAGTTGCGTGGTGAAGACGATGTAATACGGGTGCTCGTTGGGGATGGCCGCGGCGAAGATCTCCTCGTCGAGTCCCCAACGGCGGAACAGCTCCATCGACCGCGAGCCGAGCAGCGTCGCCTTCGGGTGCTCGCTCGGACCGCTGCGCTGCTCGATGAGCAACACCCGCTGACCGCGCCGCGCGAGGTCGATGGCAAGCGTCAGGCCCACCGGCCCGCCCCCCACGACCAACACCGGCACATCGTTTTGCATCGTCGTATTATGGGGCATGCCTACTCAACTTCGTCGTGCCCGTCGCTGGGTGTGGGGTGCCTGCGCCGTGGCGCTGCTCGCGCCCGCGGTCGCCATGATCTTTTCAAGCGAGGTCAACTGGGGGCCGGAGGACTTTACCCTCGCCGCGATTCTGCTCGGCACCATAGGGATCGGCTACGAGATGGCTGTACGCGCCTCCTCGAGTCGCGCCTACCTCTTCGCCTGCCTGCTCGCAATCGTCGGCTGCGTGGTGCTGATCGCGGGTAACGCGGCCGTAGGCATCGTGGGCAACGAGAGCAACCCCATGAACCAGTGGTTCATGCTGGTGCCGCTCAGCGGTCTCATCGGAGCTCTGTGGTCCCGCTTCGAGCCCGCCGGCATGTCGCGTGCGCTGGTGGCGATGACGACGGCACAAGTGTTGGCTTCGGTGATGGTGTTCGTGCTGAGCGGCGCCTACACCTTCGTGCTGATGTGCGTGTTTGCCGCGCTCTGGGCATGGGCGGCCAAGCTGTTCAGCGCTGCTGCCGCCGAGCACGCCGCTAGTCGAGCACCCTGAGTTCCTGTAGCCGCGGTAGCGTTTGCTCGGCGAATCGAGCTGCGGCATCACGCAGGAAACGTCGCACCATGGGGCCGCCCTGCAATACGACGCCCTGCTCGATCGGTCGCTGACCGAGCGCCTCGAGGCGCTGCTGCGCATAGTCGGCCCAGGCCTCGGGACCCGTGAGTCCATGGCGACGCGCGCTGCACAGAAGCAGCGTCACCCAGCCGAGCTCGATTCCGCCGCCCGTCGCTGGACACGCGAGGACCGAGGGTTCCGCGCATCGCTCGGCGAGCGTGAGCAGCTGACCGTTGATGCGCTGCGCGTTGCGTATTGCCGCAGTCCCGTCGATGGCGCCCGCCCCCGGATGGCCCCAACCCTCCTGCAGGACGAGCCGCTGCGCTGACTCGCCCGCCCAGTCGAGGGTCTCGAACCGAGCGAGTTCGCACGGCTGCGTTGAAGCATCGAGGCTTGAGGCATCGAGCACCGTGGCGTCGCGCAACCAGTACTCGCTTCGAAACGATCGCGAGGGCTGCGTCTGCGCGGAGCAAATGCGATGCACGCCGGCTGCGGCAAGTTCGGCGGCCACGGCCTCGGGCTCCATCGGATGCCAGTCGCGATTGAAGAACTCGTGCGCGAGGTAGCTGACGCTACGGCGTTTGAGCGAGTGCAGGATGACATCGTGCTCGGGTTCGAGACGCTCGAGTTCGACGACGGCCCGGCGAATCGCCTCGGCGAGTGGAAGGCCTTCACGTTGCGCTGCCGCCGCTCGCTCAACGAGCTGCTCGCGTAGGGCCAGCATCGGCTGCCAACCGGGCAAGCAGTTGTAGGATAGATAAAGCGCCCCACCCGGGCGCAGGCGCTGACGGATAAACTCCACGATCCTCGCCCGATTCTCAGGCGATACCCAGCTCCACACCGCATGCAGCGCGATGAAATCGAACGCGGGTAGGTCGCTGCGGGCGAAATACTCGGCAAACGACTCGGCGTAAATCCTGGGTTGAGGCTCACAGCCCTCGCAAAGCGCCCGGGCGTTGCGCGCATGGTCGAGGTTGAAATCCGTCCCCTGCCACGCGACCGCACCGACACTGCCATGGATCGCGAGACTCACGCCCTGCCCGAAGCCGAGTTCGCAAGCCGAACGCACCTCAGGCGGCCGGTAGCCCGCCTGCGCGAGAGTCCACTGCATCACCCGCGGATTCATGGCCGCGTGGTATCCGTGCGTGTAGGGGATGTCGTCTACGTACCCGTCGCCGCGAGCATCAGGCATGCCGCAAGTCCACGAACGGTGAGAGCAAGGCCGCCTTCGCCCAAGCCTCGGCCCACTCGCCGGCAGGCGTCGAATCACTGACGATCCCGCCGCCGATGTCCCAACGCAACTGCCCCGCGCGCGATTGCAGTGTGCGGATCACCACGCTGAACTCGGCATCGCCGCTCGGCTCCACCCAGCCGATGGCACCGCCGTAGAGACCCCGCGGCAGAACCTCGAGCGTCTCGAGCACTCGGCAGGCTGCAATCTTCGGCGCACCCGTCATCGACCCCGGTGGAAACAAGGCGGCGAGCGCATCCCAAAGATCCCGCCCCTCGGCAAGCTCGCCGCGCACCGTGGAAGTCATCTGCGCGACGCTGCGGTACTCCTCCACCTCCCAAAGTCCCTCGACGCGCACGCTGCCGGGTGCGCAAATTCGTCCGAGATCATTGCGCAGCAGATCGACGATCATCACGTTCTCGGCCCGGTCCTTCGGGGACTCGGCGAGCTCACGCATCGTCGCAACACGCTGCCGATCGGACGCCCCAACGAGTCCGCGCGTTCCCTTCATGGGCCGCGCAGTCACCGTCCGCCCCCGCAGACCGAAGAAACGCTCGGGACTAAGCGAGGCGATTTCCAAGCCTGGAACGCGGCACCACGCGGCATGATCGACCGGATGACTGGCAACCAACGCGGCGAATGCGTCTGCGAGATTTGACGGTGCCTCGGCCCACAGCGGAAAGGTCAGACAGGCCTGGTAGATGTCACCGGCTGAGATCGCGCTGCGAATGGTTTCGACGGCCCGCGCATGCCATGCAGCATCGACGCGCGCGCGCATCGCCCAACGCGGCACACTCGGCGGTGCAGGCCAGCCGACACCTGCGGCCGCCTCGATGACCCGAGTGGTCGAAAACATCTGCACACGCGGTAGGCCAAGCCACGGCGACTGCGTCGGAATGCAATCGAAGAGCGAGGCCGCCTCATGCGCCACGAGCACGAGAACACCCGATGCGCCGCGCGCGAAAGCAGCCGCGGCCGCATCGCGCAAGGCTGAACTCGCCTCGGCTGGCGTTGCCGCCGAGTCGAGCGACAACTCGTGCCGTAACTCGCGAGCGAGAAGACTGCGACGTCCGCGATCGACGTGCCCTGCGGCCGACACCAACGCGGCGAAAGGCTCATCGGCGGCGCAGGCCCCCTGCGCCTCGAGTGCCAGAACCTCACTCATGCGTCATGCCTCGCCAGCAGCAACTTGCGCAGCGACTGCGCTTCGACAGTCGCTTCGGGCAGAGACAGCGCGTCGACCTCGCGCACTGCGACCACCAGCCGCAGCGCGCTGACGAGACACAGTGCCTGCAAGCGCGGCAAGGCAGTCTCGCGCAGCACACCGGCCCCAATGTTGATGCCCGCTTGGCGCAACTCGGCGAGTGTCACGCTCGGCAACTCACCGTGCCCTTCGCTCGTGTACCACTGCCCACCCTCGCGCCAGAGCAACGCGGCACTTGCCGCCTCGATCAGCACACCCTCGCGCGCGAGCAGCGCTTCATCGGCTCCGCGCGCCTCGACCTCGCGCTGGGCGTAGCGCGACCAGTGATAGCTCGCGGACTTACCGATGCGACCCGATTGCGGGTGCGACAGCGAGGCGATGCTGACGCGCAGGCCCGACCGGTATGCCTCCATCGGTGGGGCATAGGGCTCGCAGCGCCCGAGCGCAGACCAGCCGCCCGAGTCGCGCGGCGTGACCAGAATGCGCAACCGACCGATCGTCGGAGTCTCTTCATCAGAAGATGAGCGTTCACGATGCGCTGCGACCAGCGCTGCAGCCGTGGCATCGAACAGTTGCAGCGGCTGATGCGAGTCGTAACCCGCAGCCTGCACCGATCGGTGCAGGCGCGTCCGATGTGCTTCGAGGAACATGGCCCGGCCGCGCTCGATGCGCAGCGTCTCGAACCAGCCTTCGCCGAATCGCACCAGCGCACTGTCCGCAGGCAGTACGGCGGATGCCTCCGCCACGCAGCTCCCGTCGAGACAATGCAACACCATGGTTCGAATCCGCCGCGCCGGCTGGATCAGGCGGCCGACTTTCGGGCCGTAATCCAGTCGCGCACCAAACCCTCGAGAATGCCGAGCGGCATGGCACCGTTCATCAGCAACACCTCGTGGAACGCTTTCAGGTCGAACTTTGCGCCAAGCTCGCGCTCGGCATCGGCGCGCATCTTGAGCAAAGCCAGTTGCCCGACCTTGTACCCTGTTGCCTGACCCGGCCACACGACGTAGCGCTCGATTTCGCGCGTGACTTCCGCCTCGCTCATGCCGGTCTTTTCGACCATGTAGGCAATGGCCTGTTCACGCGACCAGCGCTTCGCGTGCAAGCCGGTATCGACGACGAGGCGCACCGCGCGGAACATCTCGGCCTGCAAGCGCCCCAGATCACCGAGCGGATCGTCTGCGTAGATACCCATGTCAGCCTTGGCGATGCGCTCGGCGTACAGCGCCCAGCCCTCGGCGTAGGCGTTGAACGGCATCACCTTGCGCAGCAGCGGTACGCCTTCGATCAGTTGCGCCGCAGACAACTGGAAGTGGTGACCCGGCGATCCCTCGTGGATCATCAGGGTAGCAAGCGAATACTTGGGGTTGTCCGCCGTGTCCTTTTGATTGATGTAGAAGCGACCGGGACGCGACCCATCGAGAGCCGGCGGGTTGTAGTAGCCGCCCGGCGAAGAATCCTGCGAATACACCGGCACCCGAACAATTTCGAGCGGCTGCGGAGGAATCGTCGCGAAGAACTTCGGCGCCACCGCCATCACCCGCGCATCGATGGCCTTGAGGTAATCGAGCATCTGCGCGCGACCCTCGTCGGTATTGGCGAAGCGCTGCGCGGGATCCTCGTTCAGCGTCCGCAGCCGCTCGGCGATGGTGCCCTTCTCGTAGCCTTGCGCGGTGAGGATGGCCGTCATCTCTGCCTCGATGCGCGCCACCTCCTCAACCCCGAGCGTGTGGATTTGCTCCGCGGTGAGATCCGTCGTCGTATTCGACTTGAGCGCGGCCGCATAGATCTTGTCACCGTTCGGGATACGCCAAATCCCCGCATCGTTTGTAGCGGTACGGCGCATGTCCTCGAAGAGCGCGATCATCGCGCGATACCCCGGCAACACTTCGTTGTCGACCAGCGACTCGGCCTGCGTGAGCCACGCGGTTCGCTGCGCGGCATCGACGCCCTCGAGCTTGTCGAGTTTGGCAGGCAAGGTGGTGACCAGCGCATTGCCCGCAGCACCTGCGGCGATGAAGGAACGCATGCCGGTCAGTGCCTGATCGATGACGAAGTCCGGGGGTACGACCCCTTTGGCCCGATCCTCCTCGACGCGCACGCGCGCCTCGCGCAGGATCCGCCCGAACTCGCGCAGCCGCGACAGGTACCGCTCGACACTGCGCGCATCCTGAATGACATGGGCATCGGTGAGAAACTGCGGCGTGTCGACCGTTACGCCGGAGATCTGATTGACGCGATAGCCGTCGGCGTCGAACTCGGCCTGACGCAAGGCGTCATCAAGAAACCAAGCCGTGATCTTGTAGGTCAGCAGCTCCTGACCCTCCAGCCCTTCCGGTCCGTAACGATCGAGACCTTCGCGCGCGGCACGCAGCTTCGCGGTCATCTTGTCCTCGAACGCCTTGGTCTGATCGTCCAGCTCGTCGCTGTGGAAATCGAGCAGCGTGTTGTCGATCACGCCGAGCTGGGTCAAGGTCTGCGGCGATCCGAGTGCGAGCTGGATCGTGATCTTGTTGACGTAATTGTTGATGCCGGCCGGGGTGACCCAGAACCACATGGCCGCGCCCAGAAGGCCAACGCCCAGCACGCCCGAAATCCACAGCAGGATCTTGCCGACGATACGCATGATGCAAACTCCGTCGCCCCCACGGGGAGGCGTTCGATGACTGATTGCTGATTATGCCTTGCTGATCGCGACGGAGGCATGCGCTAGACTGCCCGGCATGAACAGAATGCTATCGATCGCAACGGTCTTCGTTGCTCTGGTGCTCTCACCGATCACGCACGGCGCAGGACTCGATGCGCTCTCCAGCAAGGACAGTGTCGCAGGTCTGAAGGCAGCGCTCGATCAAGGTGCGACGCGTGCGGTCGCGAGCCTCGGCGCCACCGACGGGTTCCTCGGCAACCCGAAGGTGAAGATCCCGCTGCCGCCCGGTCTCAAAAAAGGCGAAAAAGCCTTCAAGCTCCTGGGGCTCAACGACGAAGCGGACGAACTCGTCACGGCGATGAATCGCGCTGCCGAGGCTGCCGTCCCGCAGGCGAAGACCCTGCTGGTCGATTCTGTGCGGCAGATGAGCGTGGACGATGCACGGCAGATCCTCACCGGCGGCGATGAGGCGGCGACGCAATTCTTCAAGCGTTCCTCCTACGACAAACTCGCCGCCCTGTTCCTGCCGATCGTTCGTCAGACCACCGCAAAAACTAACGTCGCGCAGCAGTACAACGAGTTCGCGGGACAAGCCGCCAAGTACGGCCTGCTGGATGCCAAGGACGCGAAGGTCGAGGAGTACGTCACGCGCAAGGCGCTCGATGGGCTCTTCGTGATGATCGCCGAGGAGGAACGCGCCATTCGCAAGGACCCACTCGGCCAGTCGAGCAAAATCCTGAAGAACGTCTTCGGCGCGATCGGTAAATGACTCAGCGCTGGTAGATCTCCACCGGAAAGCCGTCCGGTGTCGCGAGCACTGCCGAGCGCACCGAGCCCACACCGGGAGTCTCGATCCACGCGGCATCCTGCAGTACCGCGGTGCCGTGCGCGCGCGCACGAAGCAACGTTGCCTCGAGATCCAAAGTAGGAAACGACCACAGCGCGATGCCACGACCAGAGGCTGCGAGTGGTGCGGGTGGACGCAGCGCGTTTTGCAGCAGTTGCATCACGACCAAATACCCCGAGCGCGACCCCGGAGCGAACCACTGTTGGAAATGCACTTGGGTACCGGCCGGCAGACGCATGCCACCCGAGGGACCTTCGCTCTGAAAGGTGAACTCACGACGCAATTCGAAGCCCAGCACCTCGCCGAAAAAGGGGGCGAAGCGCGCGGCGTCACTGATGAGCGTACTGGAGTACGCCGGCCCGCCAATGTCGATCGCCGCATCGATCGGCCCAACGGGCTGCAGGTGGGCTCGATCCACGCCAAGAACCATCACGTCATCGGGTGCAACCCAGTGCACCTCACCAATGTCGTAGGTGGACCCGTCCGCGCGCGGGAACGCCATCAGCGTCAAGCCCGCCGTCGAACCGAACCCCAGCGCCTCGACGACGACGTTGCGGGCCTTGAGGTCACGCACCGGGTAGCCGACACCCAGCGGTCCATCGAAGCGGGAGTCGAGAGCCGGACGCTTGGTGGGTAACGCGGAATCGACGGCGACCAGGCGAATCTGCAACGCGCCCTCGAGCCCGGGCCGAAACAGCCGCACGTACTCGTAGGCCGCCTGCGTCGGCAAGCCCCAATGCGCGGCGAGTCGCGTCGCCGCCTCGCCCTCGACGCGATGGAATTCCGGACTCATGCCGAGCGCGCCCTGGTAGAAGCGGCGGGCCGCAGCCAGATTGCCTGTCGTCAGCGTGACAGCCGCCAGCGGCTCGACGAGCACGGCTCGCCCATCGTCTCGCGGCAACATCGGGTCAGCAGGCGCGCTCATGAGACGCGACGCTATCACAGCGCTACACTCGCGAGCCATGATCGATCGACGCGTCGTTCTCGCCTCGGCCCTCTACCTCGGTGGACTCGGCCTGACCCCGGCGGCATTCGCCTCTGCGAGGCTGCGCCCTGCCGTCTTCCGGCGCGATCCCTTCCTGCTCGGAGTCGCCTCGGGCTATCCGCATCCGAACGGGATGGTGCTGTGGACGAGACTGATCGCCGATCTGCTGGCGCCGGATGGCGGAGTCGGCCCGGACGACATCGAAGTGGGCTTCGAAATCGCTCTTGACCCTGGTTTTCGTCAGACCGTGCAGACCGGTCTCACGCGTGCCGAGGCAATCTTCGCGCACAGCGTGCACCTCGAAGTGCGAGGGCTCGAACCGGGCCGCAGTTACTACTACCGCTTTCGCGCAGGCGAACATCGCAGCGCCGTTGGTCGAACCTGGACCTGCCCGGCTGCGGGACAACCCCAGTTGCCGCTGCGAATCGGCGTGGCCAGTTGTCAGCACTACGAACAAGGCTATTACCACGCCTACCGGCACATGCTCGAGACGGGCGTCGATCTGATCGCCCACCTCGGTGATTACATCTACGAGGGCAACACGGCCGAGCCCGTGCGACGTCACGATCGGGGTGAGTGCCAGAGTCTCGCCGACTACCGGCTGCGCTATGCCTGGTATCGCAGCGACCCCACGCTTCGCGAAGCCCATGCCGCCTGCCCTTGGGTTCTGACTCACGACGATCACGAGGTCGACAACGACTATGCCGGCGAGCAGGCGGAGAACCCGGGTGAGCAGCCCGGATTCGTGGCCCGCCGAGCCGCGGCCTATCAGGCGTACTACGAGCACATGCCGCTGCCGCGGGACAGCCTGCTGGCGGGTGGCGGCCTGCAGCTCTATCGCAGCCAGACGGTCGGCGATCTGCTCGGGCTGCATATCCTGGACACGCGGCAATACCGAAGCCCCCAACCCTGCCCGACGCCACCGCGACAAGGCGGCAGCCGCGTCTTCGTCGACACCTGCCCGACCTGGAACGACGCCGCTCGATCGATGCTGGGTGAGACACAGGAGCGCTGGTTGCAGCAGCAGCTCGGACAGTCGCGCGCCCGCTGGAACCTGCTGGCGCAGAGCGTGGTGTTCTCGCTGGTCGATGAGGATCCGGGACCGAGGCAACTACACTGGAACGACAGCTGGGCCGGTTACCCGGCCGCTCGGCTGCGACTGCTTGAGGCCGTGCGCGACAGCGGCGTCGCCAATCCCGTGATCCTCGGCGGTGACATCCACGCCTTCATTGCGGCTGACCAGCGCCTCGAGGCCAACGATGGCAACTCGCCCATCATTGCCAGTGAACTTGTCACCACCTCGATCTCATCAGGTCCGCCGCCGCAAAAGGTCATCGACGCCTACAACCGCGACACGCTGAACGTGCATCATGCCGACGGCAGTCATCGCGGTTATCTTTGGTTGCAGTTGAGTCAGGAGCGACTCGAGGCACGGATGATCGGTTTCGACAGCGTCCGCGAGCCGACCGCCGTGGCACGTACGCTGGCCAATTTGTCGATCGAGGCCGACCGACGCGGCTTGCAGAAACTCTGAGACCCCGAGCCGCTCGGCAGCAGCCTCAGCGGCTCGATAACCCCAGCGCCTCGGCCACCGCCGAGTGCACGATGCGCCCCTGCGAGACGTTCAATCCGGCGGCCAGCCCCGGATCCTTGCCACACGCGACCTCGAACCCGTCGTTGGCGAGTGCCCGCACGTAAGGGAGCGTCGCGTTGTTGAGGGCGAGGGTCGAGGTCTGTGCCACGGCGCCCGGCATGTTGGTGACGCAGTAATGCACCACGCCCTCCTCCACGTAGGTCGGGTCGGCATGGGTCGTGGGTCGACTCGTCTCGATGCAGCCGCCCTGGTCGATGGCGATATCCACCACCACCGCGCCCGGCCGCATGGCTTTAATCATCGCCCGCGTCACCAACCGCGGTGCCGCCGCGCCAGGAACGAGCACGGCACCGATCAGCAGATCGGCACTCGCTACCGCGGTCTCGATGGACGCTGCAGTTGAAAACACGGTCTTTAATCGGCCACCGAACAATCCATCGAGTTCGCGCAGTCGCGGCAAGGACTTATCGATCACGGTCACGTCGGCTCGCATGCCGCAGGCAATCTCGGCTGCTGCAGTCCCGGACACGCCCCCGCCCAAGATGACGACCTTGGCCGGAGCCACGCCCGGCACGCCACCGAGCAACATGCCGCGACCGCCCGCGGACTTGTGCAGCAGCGTCGCACCGACCTGTACCGACATGCGCCCCGCCACTTCGCTCATGGGCGTGAGCAGTGGCAGCGAGCCGTCGCGCGCAGTCACGGTTTCGTAGGCAATGGCATGCGCCCCGGAGCGCATGAGAGCCTCGGCCTGCGGCCGATCAGCCGCCAGGTGCAGATAGGTGAACAGCACTTGCCCGGGGCGCAACATCGCGCACTCGACGAGCTGCGGCTCCTTCACCTTGACCACAAGATCCGCCGCGGCAAATACCGCTCGCGCGTCGGCGGCGATCCGCGCACCGACGGCCTCGTAGGCGGCATCGTCGAAGCCAACCCCGGACCCGGCGGCACGCTCCACCAGCACTTCGTGTCCGGCCGCGACCAACTCGCGAACCGCTGCGGGCACGAGTCCGACACGGTACTCGTGAACTTTGATTTCCTTAGGCACGCCGATTTTCATGCAGTCATTTTGCGACCGCCACGCTCGCATGGACTTGCGGAGTGCAGTCTCTGCAGCGCACTTATCGAAATTAAATTGCGCGTCATGATTGTAAAGCGCAATAATCTGCCAATGGAAACCGACCGACTGGATCAGCGAATACTCCATGAACTGCAACAGGACGGACGAGTGGCCAATGCCGAGCTCGCTGCCCGGGTCGGCTTGTCCGAGTCCGCCTGTCTGCGCAGGGTTCGCCGTCTCGAGACCGAGGGCTACATCGAGCGATACGCTGCGCATCTGAACCTGCGCAAGCTTGGCTGGAACATGAGTCTGCTGGTGCGCATCACGCTCAAGAGCCAAGCCGAGCGCGATCTACGCAACTTCGAAACCGCCGTCCGCTCGGTGCCGGAGATCTGCGAGTGCTTCCTGACCACCGGCGAAGCCGACTACGTGCTGCGCGTGCTCGCACGCTCGGCTGAGGACATCGAGCGTCTGCACGGCAAGGTTCTAACGAAGCTACCCGGCGTCGCGCGGGTCGAATCGAGCTTCGTGTTGCGCGAGATCGTCAGCGCCGCCGCGCCGCCGCTCGGCAGCCGCCTCTAGTTGGAGAGAAAATCGGTCACGACGCGAACCCATGCGTCGGGCTGCTCATCGACGATGTCGTGAGAGCCCCCAGTCAACTCGGCGTAGGCAAAGAAATCGGGGCGCATGGCCTGTGCCCTACGCGTCGAATCGTAGAGATCCTCGCCCGTGTTCGTGAACATCAGGGTCGGCACCCGCAGACGCTGCAGCACCTCGTGCAGATCGGCGCCGATGACGAGCGGAAACGCCTTCCAGTTGGTGCCGCCTCGATGTAGCGCCTCCACCGTGTAACGGTGCATCAAGGCGATGTCCGTCCAGCCGGGTGTCGACCGCAAGCGGTTTTCCCAGGCCACGAGCAGATGACTCCCATCCGGCTTGGGTTCCTTGGGCCCGAAATAGAAGGTCGCGAAATGTTCGCGCTCCGCCTGACTCAGCAACGGGAATCCATTGAGGACCAGTCGATTGACCGCCTGCGGCTGCTCTGCGGCGAACACCGCACCAAGGACAGCGCCAGTGTGATGTCCAACGATGTCGGCACGCGTGCAACCGAGTACCCCGAGCGCCGCGGGAATCACCGAGGCGAAAAGTTCGAGGCCCGCCCCCTCGGGAGCCGCATCCGACATGCCGAAACCGGGCATGTCAGGTGCCACGACATCGAAACCATTCGCCGCCAAAGCGGGCATCACACGTTCGAATTGGGTCGATGACAGCGGCGACTGATGCAGCAGCACCAGAGGGCGCGTGCGCGCCCGGGACGCTTCCACTCGACAACGGCGATAGTGAACTTGACCGGTGCGACCCTCGCAGTACCCGCGACGAATGAGGGGCAAACCCAAGTTGATTGAATCCATGCACCGAGTCTATCGGTAGGCAGTCGGTTTGCGCATACAATCGACGCAGACTTCCTCAGCATGAACATGAGCACTACTCCCGCTACCCGTACTCCCATGCCCAAGGTCGTGCTCGCTGCATCGACCGGCACCGTCTTTGAGTATTACGACTTTCTGCTCTACGGCAGTCTTGTCACCTTTTTCGGCGCGCTGTTCTTTCCGCCGGGCAACGAGACAGCAGCGCTCCTCGCAAGCCTGGCCGCCTTCGGTGCGGGCTTCGCAATCAGACCGCTCGGCGCACTGATCTTCGGTCGCCTCGGCGACCGCGTGGGGCGCAAGCGGACTTTCCTCGTCACCATCGTGCTGATGGGCCTGACCACCGCTCTGGTCGGCGTGTTGCCCACCTACGAGACCATCGGCTGGTGGGCACCCGCACTGCTCGTGCTGCTGCGCCTGCTGCAGGGGCTTGCCCTCGGCGGCGAGTTCGGCGGCGCGGCCATCTACATCGCTGAACACTGCGACACCGGACAGCGCGGCTTCTACACCAGCTGGATCCAGACCACGGCCACCATGGGACTCGTGCTCTCGCTGCTCGTGATCGTGATCTGCCGCAGTGTGCTCGGCGATGAGGACTTCCGCGCGTGGGGCTGGCGAATCCCCTTCCTCGCCTCGGTGCTGCTGCTGGCCTTCTCGGTGTACATCCGCACGCGCATCTCGGAATCACCGCTGTTTGCGCAGTTGAAGGCGCGCGGCGAACTCGCCGAATCGCCGATCGGTGAGACCCTGCTGTCAGGCAAGCACACCCGCCCGATGCTGGCGGCCCTCGTGGTTGCTGCCGCGATGGCCCTCAGCTGGTACACGGCACAGTTCTACTCCCTCGTGTTCCTGCAAACGGCGCTGCTGGTCGACACGGCGACGGCGTCGGCCCTCATCGTGGTCGCGCTGCTCGTGGGCATGCTGATCTACGTAGGGGCCGGCGCGCTGTCCGACCGCATCGGCCGCAAGCCCGTGATTCTCGCCGGCATGCTCATCTCCGCGATATCGATCATGCCGGCCTACGAGGCACTGCTCGCCGTCGGCAATCCAGCCCTCGCTGCGGCGCAGCAGCAGTCACCCATTGTCGTGCACGCGGCGCCGACTCGATTCGATCCGTTCGCCAATCCAGCAACGCTCGATGACGCCACGCGGGCCCGCGACCATCTGGCCAAACGCGGTATCTCGTATTCCAACGGCGAACCGTTGGTCGATGGCGCGTTTGCTGGAGAGCCGCTTGTGATCCGTATCGCGGGACGCGACCTCGTTGGCTTCGATCGCACGGCTCTCGATGCCGCGCTGGCCGAAGCGCGCTATCCGCGCAACTCGGCGGTCGCCTCGATCGACTCTCTCGATGATCTGGACCTGCGTCATCTCGCGCTCGTGGGACTCATCTTGTCGTTGATCGTCGGCGCAGGACTCACCTGTGGACCGGGAGCGGCATGGCTCGCAGAGATCTTTCCGACGCGCATTCGGTACACAGCGCTCTCCGTCCCCTACCATCTGACGAGCGCCTGGTTCGGCGGTTTCATGCCGCTGACGGCTGCATGGCTGGTGGCCCGCTCCGGAGACGTACTGGCCGGTCTCTGGTACCCGGTCATCGTCATGTCGAGCGCCTTCGTGCTCGCGCTGTGGCTGATGCCCGAGACTCGCGATCGGCAGTTGTGAGCCTGCGCAACACCCAATGGGTGCTCGCGGCCAGACCCCAGGGGCCAGTCAAGGTCAGCGACTTTCGACTCATCGAGACGCCGCTTCGCCCACTTGAGGAGGGCGAGTTCCGCATCGAGACGCTGTATCTCGGCGTCGCAGCAGTCATGCGCAACTACATGCTCAATCTCGAGCGCTTCGAGCGACCGCTCGAAATCGGCGATGTCATGCATGGCCGCGGCGTCGGTCGCATCGTCGAATCACGCAATCCCGCGTGGCGAGTCGGTGAGATCGTGCAGGGCAAACTCGGTTGGCAACGCTATGCAATCGCCGACGGTTCAACGTACTTCCTGATGTTCAAGGTTCGTCAACGCGTCGCGCCCGTCTCCACCGCGCTCGGCGTCCTCGGACTCACCGGCTTCACGTCCTACCTGGGGCTCGTCGACATCGGCGCCGTCAAACCTGGCGATCAAGTGCTCGTCTCGGGCGCTGCAGGCGGTGTGGGATCGAACGTCGGACAAATTGCGCGCAATCTCGGCGCCAGCGCCATCGGTATTGCCGGGTCAGATGCCAAGTGTGAGCTGCTGACCTCGCGACTCGGTTATCGAGCGGCGATCAACTACCGCGAGCAGGACGTCGAACAGGAAATTGGACGCGCCTTGCCCGATGGCATGGACGTGTTCTTCGACAACGTCGGCGGCGAAATTCTCGACGCTGGCCTTGCGCATCTGCGACGACACGCCCGCGTGGTGCTGTGCGGCGCCATCTCGCAGTACATCAACGGGGTCGAGCGGCCCTATGCCTTGCGCAACGCTTTCGCGATTTTCAAGAAGATGGCGCGCATGGAGGCTTTCTTCATCTACGAACTCGATGCGCATTTCGAGCGCGCCGAAGCCCAACTCGCTGAATGGATCGGCGCCGGACGGCTGCACTATCAGGAAGACATCCTCGAGGGACTCGAACAGATGCCGGCCGCCCTGATTCGGCTCTACGAGGGTCGCAACGTCGGCAAGCAACTGGTACGCGTGAGCAACGGGTAACGAGCAGGACGGGGTCGCAGACTCGAAAAAACAGTAGATAAAGAAAAAGCCCGCGTTGCCGCGGGCTTTTTCGTTCGATCAGCTGTTCGGCTGTCGTGGGTCGATCGCTTACCAGCGACCGCCACCACCACCGCCGCCACCGCCGCCGCCGCGATAGCCACCGCCACCGCCGCCGCCGCCACCGCCGCGGTAGCCACCGCCACCGCCGCCCGGACGACCGCCACCACCACCGGTGCGGGGACGATCCTGCGCTTCGTTGACGCGCAGCGGACGCCCGCCCATGGAGTAGCCGTTCAGCGACTGAATCGCACGAGCCGCATCATCCTGCGGCATTTCGACGAAGCCGAAGCCGCGCGGACGACCGGTATCACGGTCAACCGGCAGCGACACCGACTCGACGGTACCATGCTGCGAGAACAGCGCACGAACCGCCGCCTCGTCTGCCGAAAACGGCAGATTGCCTACATAAATTTTCGCCATCTCTGGAAACACTCTCTAGTAACACACACATAACGGCCGCGGTTATTGCCGACGACCACCTGATCGATGTCGATTCGGCAATGCAGACCGGCGTGTTTGACGCCCAGAGATGCAGACAGAAAGCCAACGATCGCCCGGGAGTCTAACACAAGTCCCTCGCCCGCAAGGCTTTTTTGCTTCGGTATAGTTCGCCCCTCGTTTTGGGGAGTCCGCCGTGGTCACAACCGCATCGAGTCCAAGCCCGGCGGGGAACCGCTGGCAACGCCTGCTGCCCGGGCTGGCTCTCGGCGGCGCGGTCACCGCCGCCGCCTTCCTGCTGCGCTCGCTGGAGCTCCCCGGCCTCACCCGACTCAGCCCTCTGATGCTCGCGATCATGATCGGGATGCTGGTCCGGAACACCCTGGGTCGACCGGAGGCGGCGCGTGCGGGGCTCGCCTTCAGCCTGCGCGGCCCGCTGCGCCTTGGCATCATCCTCCTTGGGCTGCAGGTCACCCTGGCCGAGATTCTCGGCATCGGCTGGTCGGGCCTGCTGATCCTGGCCTTTGCCCTGCTCAGCACCTACCTGTTTACCCTTTGGCTCGGCGGCCGACTCGGGGTCGCACCGGGTCTCGCCACCCTGATCGCCGCGGGCACCGGAGTCTGCGGCGCCTCGGCCATCGTCGCGGCCAATACGGTGGTTCGCGATGGCGACGAAAGCGTTGCCTACGCGCTGGCGACCGTGACCTTGTTCGGCACGATCGCCATGTTCAGCTACCCCCTGATTGGTGCGGCCCTGCACATGCCCACCGAGGTGTATGGCCTGTGGAGCGGTGCCTCCGTGCACGAGGTCGCACAGGTCGTGGCCGCGGGATTCGCGCGCGGACAGGCCGAGGGCGAGTTCGCGACCGTCGCCAAGCTTGCGCGGGTGTTGATGCTGGCACCGCTCGTCATCGGGATGGGCTTGTGGGCGGCGCGTCAAACACAGGGTGGCAGCCGCACGGGCAGCCCACCCATTCCATGGTTCGTGTTCGGCTTCCTCGCCCTGGTGCTGCTCGGTGACACCGGCTGGATCGACCCGCAACTACGCCTCTATGCCAACTTGGCCACGCAGATATTGTTGACCTTCGCCCTCGCAGCCGTGGGTCTCGAGACGGATATTCGCCGTCTCATCGCCCAAGGCTGGCAACCGTTGCTGCTCGGTGCCCTGGCGACGGTCTACATCGCCCTCAGCACCTTACTGCTTGCCTTGCTCTGGGGCCGAGGGTAACGAGGCATCATCGCGGCGCGAGTTCAACGCGGAGCGGCGACGTCTCGCTCGCCGGAGCTCGTCAGCCACTTCGCCACGCGCGGCGATGACCACTTTTCAAGATCGTCGATCAGCGAAAACACCGCCGGCACGATCAGCAGGGTCAGTGCGGTCGAGGTGATGAGCCCACCGATCACGGCGATACCCATCGGTGCGCGAAACCCACCGGCTGCCGTGCTGAGGGCCACCGGCAACATGCCAGCCACCATCGCCACCGTCGTCATGATGATCGGCCGTGCCCGCTTGTGGCCCGCTTCGATCAGTGCCTCCGTGCGCTCCTTTCCGGCACGCATTTCCTCGATGGCGAAATCGACCAGCAGGATCGAGTTCTTGCCGACGATGCCCATCAGCATCAGGAAGCCGATAACGACGGGCATGGAGAAGGGCTTGCCCGTGAGCATGAGCGCGAGCACGGCTCCACCCACCGAGAGCGGCAACGCCGCCAGAATCGTGATCGGCTGGAACACCCGCGCGAAGAGCAGCACGAGCACCGCGAACACGAGCAGAATGCCGGCGACGATGGCGAGCAGGAAATTGCTGAAGAGCTCCTGAATGAACTCGGCCTGACCCACCTGCACCAAACGCACGCCCTCGGGGAGATTTTTGATCTCGGGCAGATTGTTGACGCGTTGGAGCGCGGGACCTAGCTCGAACCCGGTGGCCAAATCCGACTCGATGACGATGCGTCGGCTCTGGTTGTAGCGACGGATGACGGAGGGTCCCTGCCCGAAACTGATGTCGGCCACGGCTTTCAATGGCACGGTGCTGCCATTTGCAGTGCGCACGGGCAAGTTTTCGAGCGTCGCCAGATCACGCCGCGCGCCCTCCAGCAGGCTCACGCGAATGGGCACTTGCCGGTCCGAGAGCGAAAACTTCGCCGCGTTCTGCGGCAAATCACCGAGCGTGGCGATGCGAATGGTTTGGCTGATGGCGGCCACGGATACACCGAGCTCGGCCGCCAGATCGAGTCGCGGCGTGACCAGCACCTCGGGACGGGGCAGATCGCCGGCGACTCGCGGATCACGCAGCTCACGCAACCCACGCATCGCAGCCACAGCGCGTCGCGCCGCGGCATCGAGTTGGGCGGGATCATCCCCCGTCAAATACAGAGTGATCGGCCGCCCGCCTCCACCCTCGCCACCCACGAAAGTGACCCGCGCATCGGGAATCGCGGCGAACTGGGGGCTCAAGCGGTCTTCCCATTCCTTCTGCGACACATCGCGCTGCTGACGCGGCACGAGCGACACATAGATCTCGCCACCGCTGACATCGCCGCCGCCAATCGATTCGATGACGTCAGTGACCTCAGGCTGCGAGGCAACCAGCGCCGTGACCTGTGCCGAAACCCGCGCCGTCTGCTCGAGCTGCACGCCGGGCGGTAACTCAATGCTGATCTGCGCCGCGGAAAAATCGTTGGGCGGGATCAGTGACTTCGGCACGAGCGCGAGTAACACCAGCGAGAGAATGAAGAACACCGTCCCGCCGACGAGGGTGGCTCGTCGGTGCTGCAGGCTCCAGCGCAGCGAATCGAGATACGCCGTCATCATCGGGCCGTCGGCCGAGCGGATCTCCTCATGCGGCTTCAAAGTGTATGCAGCGACCAGCGGGGTGATCAGGCGCGCGACCAACAACGAGAAAAACACTGCGGCCGCCACGGTCAAGCCGAATTGCTTGAAATACTGGCCGGTGAACCCACCCATGAAGCTGACCGGCAGAAACACGGCGATGATCGTCGCCGACGTTGCGACCACCGCGAGTCCGATCTCGTCGGCGGCATCGAGCGCCGCTTGATAACCGGACTTGCCCATGCGCATGTGCCGGACGATATTCTCGATTTCGACAATCGCATCGTCGACCAGCACGCCCGCCACCAGCGACAGGGCCAGCAAACTGATCGTGTTGAGGGTGAAGTCCTGCCAGTACATGAAGGCGAACGTCGGAATCGCCGACAGCGGGATCGCGAGCGCCGAGATCGCCGTGGCCCGCCAGTCGCGGAGGAAAATGAACACTACAAGTACCGCGAGGAGCGAACCTTCGATCATGGCGGTCAACGCCGACTTGTAGGACTCGCGAGTGTTCTCCACAGTGGTGAACACTCGCTTGATCGAAATGTCGGGCGCTTCGATCAGGATGCGCGCGATCTCCGCCTCGACCCGATCGAGCGTAGTCACATCCGAGGCGCCACGCGCCTTGAAGACACCAAACGTCGTCGCTGCGCGACCGTTGAGTCGCGATATCGAGCGCTGCTCCCCCACCGCATCACGTACCTCGGCGATGTCGGCCAATCGCACGTTGGTACCGTTGAGCAGGCGGATCTGCGTGGCACCCAGTGTCAGCGCCGTATCGGCCGATCCGAGCACGCGAATCGACTGCTCGCCTCCGCCCACTTGTGCTCGACCGCCGGGCGCGTTGATATTCAACTGCCGCAACTGCTGATTCACCTCGGCGGCCGTCAAGCCGAGAGCCTGCATGCGTGACGGATCGAGCTCGACGCGAATTTCGCGCGAGACTCCACCGCCGCGCGAGGCCTGTGCGACCCCACTGAGTGCAAGCAGTCGCTTGCTGATCGTGTTGTCGACGTACCAACTCAACTGTTCGGGCGTACGATTGGTCGTCGACACCGCGTAATAGGCGATTGCGCCGCCCTCGACATCCATGCGGTTGATCTGCGGCTCGTCGACACCCTCGGGCAGATCTGCGCGGATCTTGCTCACCGCATCGCGCACGTCGTTCAGCGCCCGATCAACGGGCGTGCCGATCTGAAACTCTACGCTGGTGAACGAGGCGCCCTCGCTGGCTCGCGAGCTGATGTTGCGCACGTCAGACACGCTGCGCACCGCACCTTCGACTTTCTGAGTGATCTGCGTCTCGATCTCCGACGGAGCGGCACCCGGTTGCGAGACCTGCACCATGATGATCGGAAACGTCACGTCAGGGTTCAGATTGATCGGCAGGCGCACAAAGCTCACCACACCGATAAAACTCAACACCACAAAAAGCACGATGGGGAACGTCGGATTACGTATCGCCCATGCAGAGATGTTGTTCATGGCGCAACCCGCACCGTCTCTCCAGTGCGCAGGTAAGGACCTGCGGTCACGACGATGCGATCACCCGCCTGCAGACCGCTCGTCACCACGACGCCTTCGGGTCGTGAGCCAGCCACCGTGATGCTGCGCCGTAAAACCTTGGACGCTTGATCGACGATGAAGACGTAGTTGCCGTCTGCATCACTCATGACGGCGGTCTGCGGAATGATCGGGCGCGAGGACTTGCCGACGCTAATTTCGCCGCGCGCAAAAGCGCCTGGCCGAAGGTCCTTGTGCGGCACCAGATCGACGCGCACGCTGCCGAGGCGAGTCTGCGGATCGATCACGGCGCCGATCAGACGGATCTTGCCCGGAAACGCCTGCTCGACACCGGTGACGCGCACCGACGCGGGCTGGCCGACGGCCAGTCGCGGCAGATCTCGCTCAGCGACGTTACCGCGCATCTCGATGCCGCCGGCGCGCCCCAGGCGAAATAGAGGCGCACCGCCGGGACTTGCCAACTGACCCACCTCAGCGCCACGCGTGAGCACGATGCCATCGAACGGCGCACGAATCTCCGTGCGTCGGTAGCGCGCCTGCGCCTCACTAAGCTGAGCACTGACGACTTTGACCTTGGCTTGCGCCGCAACCGACGCGGCACCACGTCGCTCGATCTCTTGGGCCGACAACGCACCGATGGCTGCGACCGCCTGCGCACGACGATAGTCCGCCTCGGCAACGGCGGCGTTCGCCCGCGACTCCTCGAGCGAGGCCTGCAAACTCGCGATTTGCGGCGCGACCATGGAATTGTCGAGGCGAGCGAGCAGCTGCTCGCGTCTGACTCGATCACCGACCTCGGCGCGCAATTCGGATACTCGGCCGCCCTCTTCCGCGCTCAGTGCCGCCTCGTCGCGCGCGCCGATGGCGCCGGTGAACGACACCCGGTCGGCTACTTCAACGGGCGCGATGCTCATCGTCGTGACGAGTGGCACGGGACTGCCCGCTGAATCG
>CAISHQ010000160.1 GCA_903885195.1 uncultured Pseudomonadota bacterium
GAGAGTAGGCGGGTTCGTCGATGCGCTGCGTTCGCGCAGCGCCTGCTGCAGCAACCAGGCATCGTGGCCGAAGGCATACAGACGGCCGCGACCGCGCGTGTCGCCGAAAGCGGCGCTCGTTGCCGCACGAAGTGCGGCGGCTGCGGGCGTGTCGGTCGCGATCATCCACGGCATATCCGGAAACATCACACCCGCGAGATCGTTACCGGCGCGGCCGTCCCAGGCTTCGGAGGTCGTGTACGTCGGGATGTCGCCGGCGGCATTGAACTGCAACTGCGGACGCAACTGGCGCAGCAGCGCGGCTTGCCCAGGCGTGAACAGAAAATCGACATCGCTGCGGCGACGCGGCTGGAAGGCGAGTGGCAGATCGAGGACGGCCTGCAGCCGTCGGTGGCGGGCGCGACTGTCATCGAGGCGCAGCGCCGTCTGGATGGCTGCAGTCAGGTCGCGACCACTGAGTGTCTCCGTGGCGAGAATTCGACCACCCCCGGCTTCGAGTTCCTCCTGGAAGGCCTTGAGCACGCGCGCGCCCCACTCGCCGGCAGGTACGAAGGCGATGGCTCGGCGCCGACCTTCGCCGAGGGCGCGGCGGGCGACGGCGCGCGCTTCCTCCTCGGGTGAGAGGGCAAATTGGAAGAACGAAGTTTGCGGTGTTGTCTGGTCGGCGGGCAGGAAATTGAGCGCCAGAATCGGGATCTGCGTCTGGGACGCGGCGGCCGCCACGATCTCTTCACGCGCGAGCGGGCCGATGACGAATTCCGCGCCCGAGTCCTTGGCGGATTGCAGGGCGTCGGCTATGGCGAGCGTGCCGGTGTCGTAAAAGCGCAGTGGCCTACGCGTCGCTGCGGGGGTGGCGTAGTACGCACTCAGCAGCCCATCGCGCAGTTGGGTACCGGCCGCCGCATTGCGCCCGGATAGAGGCAGCAGTGCGGCGACGTGGGCCTCGGGGCGTGCCTTGGTCGATGGCGATAGTTCGGTGGGCAGCGCTGCTTTCGGCGGCATTCCGGCCGGTGCGGCCGGGGACACGGTGGTCACCGTGGACGGTGTCTCGGGTGGGAGTGGTTTGTGAGTTGCCGCGAGCGCAGCACTCGCTGGATGTCGCGGGTATCGGGCACGCCAGGCAGCCGTCAGGGCGGCATTCGCCGATTGCGGCGCGAGGGCCGCGCGGGTGGCGAGTGGCGCGGCCTCGAGCCAACCGCGCGCCGCCGCATCGCGACCGGCACTGCGTGGGTCGATGGTCAGGCCTTTGGCGACGGCCTCACGCAGTTGCTGCAGGAACTCGGCGCGCAGCGCAGCGAGCGCCGGCGCATCGCTTGCGCGCAGGGTTTCGCGCTCGGCGAGGCTGCGTATCGCCTGCAGCGGGCGCTGCGCCGCCAGCGCGAGCCGCTGACGCAACTCGTGGTAGGCCTCGATCTGGGGCGCTCCCTGAGGTGCGGGGAGCGCCGAGAGCGTATCCCAAGCGGCCGCGGCGCCTGCCGTCAGCCACTGCAGTTCCGTCGCCAGCAGGTCGCGTCGGTACGCCGTGGCCGGCTCCAGGGGTTGCGTGAACAGCGCAAGCTGGCGCGTCGCGAGTGGTGTGTCGGGCGTGCGCAGCGCCGCAGCCAGGGCGCTCAGTCGGTAGTCGTTGCCCGCGGCGCCGGGGGTCACATCGGCCAAGGCTGCGTAATCTCGCGCAGCGGCCGCGTACTCACCGCTCGCGAGTAGTGCGGCGGCGCGCTCCGGCGTGGTCGCGAGACGCGTTGGCGTCGCGCCGCAGGCGGCGAGCAGTGCCAGCAGCACGGCCGTGGCGCCGCGCAGCAGGGTGCGTTGTAGGTGTCGGACGGGTTGCGCGGAAGCGGGGCGGTGCATGGACGAGTGGAACCTTGTCGAGTGGGATCTTGGATTGAATCCGCTGGCAGGGGGGTGCAGGATGCCGCACGCATCGGAGTTTGAGGAGCGCAATTATAGTGGCTCGGCAGGCAGGAACGGGTTCGACGGGCGGGCGGCTCGAGGTGATCGCCACGCCGATCGGCAATCTCTCCGATCTTTCGAGTCGGGCGCGTGACTCGCTGGCGAGCGCCGATGTGGTGGCGGCCGAGGACACCCGCCGAACGGGGCAGTTGCTCACGGCGCTCGGCCTGCAAAAACCCCTGATTTCGCTCCATGCGCACAACGAGCGCGAGCGCAGCCCCGCGCTTTTGCAGCGACTCGCGGCGGGCGAGCGTGTCGCACTCGTCAGCGATGCCGGAACGCCCCTTTTGTCGGATCCTGGCTTCGAACTCGTACGCCTCGCTGCGGCTGCAGGGCACGAGGTTCGCGCGATCCCGGGGCCGACCGCCATCGCTGCGGCGCTGTCGGTGGCCGGCGTGCCGACCGAGCGTTTTTGTTTCGAGGGTTTCCTGCCGAGCAAGCCCCGCGAACGCGAGACGCGACTCGAATCGCTCGCGCGCGAGTCGCGCACGTTGGTGCTATTCGAGGCGCCGCATCGCATCGCCGACACTCTGGCCGATTGCGCGAGGGTATTCGGCGAGGAGCGTCGCGCCGCGGTGGCGCGTGAACTCACCAAAGTGTTCGAGACCGTTTACCGCGGCAGTCTCGGCGAACTTTCAGCGCGTGCCGCCGCGGAGGAAGACTTTCGGCGTGGCGAAATCACCGTGGTGATCGCCGGTGCCGAGGCGCTGCCGGTGGCGGATGCTGCGCAACGGGAATTGCTCGAGCGTGTCCTGCAACAGGCGCTTGAGTACCTGCCTGCCTCGAAGGCCGCGGCGCTGGCGGCTGCGGTCAGCGGGGGCTCGCGCGAGGAGGCGTATGCGCTCGCCGTCAGTCGCGCGGCGGCGCGGCGCGGCGACGGTTGATTTGTCCTTTACCGGGCGCGGCGGTATCGTGCGGCACGGAGTCGGCCAGGCAATCGCTGCGTTGCCCTCGCAAGGGGGAGACGGGGAGGAAAGTCCGGGCTCCTTCGGACACGGTGCCAGGTAACCCCTGGGGGGCGTGAGCCCACGGAAAGTGCAACAGAAAGATACCGCCGACGCGCGGGCCTGCCGCAAGGCGGTGCGCGCAGGTAAGGGTGAAATGGTGCGGTAAGAGCGCACCGCGCGGGTGGCAACATCCTCGGCACGGCAAACCCCACCGGGAGCAAGGCCAAATAGGGAAGTCGCAGGGCAACCTGCAGCGCCGTGTCCGAGCGTGACTTCCGGGTAGGCTGCTTGAGGTCTTCGGTGACGAAGATCCCAGAGGAATGATTGTCCTAGACAGAACCCGGCTTATCGGCCGACTCCGTTTTTCTAAGGCGTGTTTCAGCTAATTGCGTTAAGCCACTGAAACCCCACAATATTCATCCATTTTTGCCCCTTCAAAAGCTGTCTTTGGAGGCGTAAGTTATTGGCGCAGCGCAAATTTTTTCCCACGAACCGTTGACACTGACCGCGCGCGATTTCTATAGTGGCGCCAAGTGGTGGAAAGTGGGGAGAACTGGGCGGACCTGCGCCCTTCCGACGTCATGTTTCGCGGTGCCAGCAGGGTGACTCTCGATGACAAAGGCCGGATGGTGCTACCCACCCGGCAGCGTCAGCGCGCGCTCGAGCGCAGCGAGGGACAACTCGTCGTCACCGTCGATCGTGACCCCTGCCTTCTGATTTATCCGCTACCCGACTGGGAGCAGATCGAACGCAAGTTGATGAGCCTGCCCTCGCTGCACGAGCGTTCGCGCCGACTGCAGCGACTGATGGTGGGTCACGCAACCGAGATCGATCTCGACGGTCAGGGACGCTTGTTGTTGCCGCCGGAGTTACGCGAGTTCGCGGGATTGACGCGGCACGCGATGTTGATCGGTCAAGGAAATCGGCTCGAGCTGTGGGACGAGGCGCGCTGGAACGAGCGTCGCGACTACTGGCTCAAGAGCGAGGAGACCGCGACCGACCTGTCGACGGAGCTCGATTCGCTGTCGCTCTAGCGACCGCGGCAACAGGGGCGTTGCAGAAGGGTACGCAGCGCAGTTTCCGCGAGGGGCTGCACGCGTGGTGACAAGGTGATGGGTTGCGGGGGCTGACTCCGGTGGATGAGCACGAGCCTGTGCTTGTCGATGAGGTGCTGGAGGTTCTGGCCCCGTCCGCAGGCGGATTTTATGTCGATGGCACGTTCGGTCGGGGTGGTCACACGGCGAGACTGCTGCACGCGGTGGGCGCGACCGGCAGCGTGCTCGCGATTGATCGCGACCCGGCTGCGATTGCTGCTGGCCAGCAAAGATTTCACGACGAACCGCGGTTGCAGCTCGTGCAGGGCCCCTTTGCGCATCTTGCACAGATCGTCGCCACACGTGCTGCGGGTCGCGCTGTACGCGGCATCCTGCTTGATCTCGGCGTCTCCTCGCCGCAGCTCGATGATCCATCGCGCGGATTCAGTTTCTCCAAGGACGGCCCGCTCGACATGCGCATGGACCCCGATCATGGTGAGTCGGCGGCCGAGTTTCTCGCCCGCGCCGATGCACGGGAGATCGCCATGGTGATCGCTGAGCTCGGCGAGGAGCGC
>CAISHQ010000161.1 GCA_903885195.1 uncultured Pseudomonadota bacterium
ACTATCCGGAAATGTCGGCGCGAGTCGTGGCCGCCTGCCGTGCAGTGACGAAGAAGCCGATCATCACGAAGTTGTCACCCAACCAGACGGACATCAAGGAAAACGCCCGCCTGTGCATCGAGGCCGGTAGCGATGGGCTGTCGGTGATCAACACGCTGATGGGTATGGCCATCGATGCCCGCACACGCCGTCCAGTGATCGGCAATGTGCAGGGTGGTCTGTCGGGACCCGCCATCAAGCCCATTGCGCTGCTGAAGGTACATCAGGTGTACGACGTGGCGCGCAAACACAACGTGCCGATCATCGGCCAAGGCGGCATCGTCAACGCCACCGATGCCATCGAGTTCATGATCGCCGGCGCCAGCGCCGTGGGCGTCGGCACCTCGCTGTTCTACGACCCGATGAGTTGCAAGACCATCAATGCGGGGATCGCGCAGTATCTGCATGAGCACAAGCTCGGCAACGTGACGGAGCTCATCGGTTCGCTGCGACTCGGTTGATGATGGTGCGGGTCGGATAGGCGAACTCGATCCCCTCGCGCGCAAACGCCGCGTGTATGCTGCGATTGACGGCGTCGTTGATGGCAACGAAGCGGCCACGCGCCAGATCCCAGTCGGGCACGAAGTAAACGATTTCAAAATTCAGCGAGCTGTCGCCGAAGGTCCTGAAAGCACAGTACTCGAAGCGAGTACCTTCCACGCTACCGACGGCCTGCTCGACAATCGAGGACACTTTCTCAAGCTTGGCAGGCGAAGTCTCGTAAGCGACACCCACCGTGAACAACATGCGCCGTTCAGGCATGCGGCCGAGGTTGCGCAAGCGACTGCGCAGGAGATCTGCGTTGGCGATGATGATCTGTTCACCGCTCAAACTACGCAGCCGCGTACTGCGCACACCGATGTGTTCGACCGTGCCCTCGATGTCGTCGAGTCGCAGCAGATCGCCCGGCTGAAATGGCTTATCGAACGCAATGGAGAGGGAGGCGAGCAGATCGCCGAGCACCGTCTGCACGGCAAGCGCAATGGCAATACCGCCGATACCGAGGCCGGCCACCAGCGCGGTGATGTTGACGCCGAGATTGTCGAGTGCAAGCAGGGTCGCGAAAGCAAAGATTGCTACCCGGGCGATGAACAACAGCACGCTGATCGAACCCGTCTCCCGCTGCTCGCCGGAGGCGGTTTTTCGCGCCTCGCGCTGACCGAGAGCAAACTCGACCGCTGCGACACCCCAGAGCGCTATCTGTATCCATGCCACCAGAACGATAACGGCTGCCGAAATCTGCTCGATGCGAGCCGGTAATGTGAGAAAGCGCTCGGCAGCGTAGATCGCAACGATGAACAGGAACGTCGCTCGGGTCCGCGTGATCAGCAGCAGCACGAGCTCGGTCGAGGCCCGCGTCTCTATCGTATTGAAGCGTCGGGCCCGCGACATCACGAAGGCGCGCACGGCAGGCAGCACGGTGAAAGTGATGAAGAACGCGGCGAGCGAGAGCATCCAGTTCAGCAGCGTGTTGCCCCAGAACACCTCGGCCAGCAGTTCGGTTATGTTCATGGCGCGATCCTGCCATAAGTACGGGCCAGGGCGGCGAGCCGTTCGGCAGGCTGCGGTCCAACCTCAGACCAACTGAACCGCCACTCCCAGCAGCCCTCGCCGACGCCGGGCGTATTCATGCGGTGCTCGCTGCCCAGACCGAGTACGTCCTGCAACGGCTGGATCGCCGTATCGGCAACGCTGGCACAGGCGGCACGGATGAAATCCCAGTGAATCTGCCGCCCGTCGATCTGCAGATACTCACGCACCTGTCGTCGCACCGCTTCATCGCAACCCGCCCACCAGCCGCAGATCGTGTCGTTGTCGTGGGTACCGGTATAGACCACCGTGTCGGGCGTGTAGTGGTGCGGCAGCATGACGTTGTCCGGATCACCGTCCCAGGCGAAACCGAGCACTTTCATGCCGGGAAAACCGCAGTGCCGACGCAGTGCGATCACATCCTCGGTCAGCAAGCCGAGATCCTCGGCGATGATCGGCAACGGACCCAACTCCTGCGCGAGCGCATCGAACAACGCATGGCCCGGCCCTTCGATCCAGTGGCCATCGACCGCTGTGGGCGACTCGGCCGGTACGCGCCAATAGGCTGCAAAACCGCGGAAATGATCGATGCGCAGGACGTCGAATGAGCGCATGGCGTGCCGTATGCGGGCAATCCACCACGCGTAGTTCTCGCGTGCGTGTGCCGGCCACACGTACAGCGGGTTACCCCAGCGCTGGCCCGTAGCGCTGAAGTAATCGGGCGGTACGCCGGCAACGGCGCAAGGCCAACCGTCGGCATCCAGCTCAAAGAGCTCAGGGTGCGCCCACACATCGGCGCTTTGGGCAGCGACGAAAATCGGCGCATCACCCACGAGTTGCACGCGGCGGCTGCGAGCATGATCGCGAACGGTCTGCCACTGCCGGAAGAAACACCACTGGATGAAACGCTGAACCCGCTCTGGGTCCGCATAACGTCGTCGCGCACGCTGCAGCGCTGCAGACTCGCGGCGCGCGAGCTCGCTCGGCCACTGCTGCCAGCTCTGTCCCGCCGCTGCGGTCTCAAGCGCCTTGAACAGTGCGTAGTCATCGAGCCACTCGGCCTCACGCGCACAGAATTCCTCGTACTGCGCGCGCGCCGCTGCGTCGGCTTGATCGAAGAAACGCTCGGCGGCACGCTGCAAACGCTGCAGACGCCAGGGCACGACAATCGTGTAGTCCACCCGCTGTGCGCTGAATCCGTCAGCGGGCTCA
>CAISHQ010000162.1 GCA_903885195.1 uncultured Pseudomonadota bacterium
AAGCCGTCCGATTGAAGCACAGGGTCATCGGCCGCGACGTACGGCGGATTGCTGACGATGAGATCGAAGCGCTGCTGCGCGAGCGGCTCGAACCAACTGCCGGCGTGAAAGACGACTTGACTCGATTCCAGGCGCGCTGCCCCCAAACGTGCTGCATTGGCCCGAGCGACGCGCAAGGCGGATTCCGATCGCTCGACGGCATGCACCTGCCAAGTCGGTCGCTCGAGGGCGAGCGTGAGGGCGATGGCCCCTGAGCCAGTGCCGAGATCAACCGCCCGGATCGCTGGCACGGCAATCCCCTCGCTGCGAAGCCCCTCGCCGCGAAGCCCCTCGCCGCGAAACCCATCGCCGGCCAGCAGTGCCCGCTCGATGAGTAGTTCGGTCTCAGGTCGCGGCACCAGCACCGAGGCGTCAACCGCAAAGCTGCGCGACCAAAACTCGCGCTCGCCGGTCAGGTAGGCGAGCGGCTCGCCGGCGGCTCGTCGCTGCGCCCATTGCTGCACGCGCAGCGCGAGCGCCTCAGGCACGAGCCAGTCGGGATCGGTGATGGCGCGGCTGCGAGGGATCGAGAGTGCCGAGAACACCAGCGTTTCGGCTTCACGGCGGGCGTGCTCGCCGAGGCCGTCGAGTGCCACCGTGGTCGACTCGAGTACGGCACGCAACGTTGGGGTGACTGTCGAGGCGGGCATGCGTGAAGTTTGCCATGCGGCGCGTTCTGCTACATTGCGCGCCGTGTCCACGCCCGACGTCCCGTCCACCGCCGAGTCTCTCGCGCCGATCGCTCTCGGGCCCACGCTCGAACTCGGTTGGCAGCTCTTCAAACGCAGTCTGCCGCGCTGTCTGCCGCTCGCCCTGCTGGCTGTGCTCATCGGGCAACTGCCGGCCGTGTATCTGCTGAACATGGCCGATCGCGGCGCGGTGTGGCTGCTGCTCAACGCTCTGGCGGCGATTGTGGGGCTCGCCTTGTGGCTCCTGATCATACAGCGCCAATACGCTCTCCTGCATGGCCGAATGAGCGCGCTTGGCGACGATCTTGTGCAGGTGATTGCTGCGCTACCGCGCGCGGTCGGGGTGCTCGTCGTCACGGTGTTGCTGATGGGTGTCGGCTCGCTGCTCCTCGTCGTACCCGGCGTTTATTTTCTCGTGGCCTTGTGGCCTGCACTGACGCTGGCCGTGTGCGAAGGTCGCGGCGTACGCGAGGCGGTGGATGGCAGCCTGCAACTCGTGCGCGGGCGTTGGGGTGCTGCTGCGGGCGTGTGGGTGATTACGCTGATCGCCGTGTTCGGCGTGGTCATGCTCGGCATGGGCGCAGGACTGCTGCTCATCGAGTGGCAACTCGTCACCGGCATGCCGGTGGGCACTTTGGTGTCTGCACTTGTACCGGGACTGATCGGAGCGCTCTTTCCACCGCTCGTCATCGCCTTTGGGCTCGCGCTACACGCGCGATTACGCCAAAGCGTTTAGCCGGTCTCGTCCGCCAGCAACTCGGCCTGATGCTCCTGCAACAGGGGCTCGATGAGTTCATCGAGTCGCCCATCCATGATTTCTTCGATCTGATAGAGCGTGAGGTTGATGCGGTGGTCCGTGACACGACCCTGCGGAAAGTTGTAGGTCCGGATGCGCTCCGAACGATCGCCACTGCCCACCTGCAACTTACGTGACTGCGCCTGTGCGGCCTCGCGCTTTTCCTGTTCGGCGGCGAGCAGCTTGGCGCGCAGCAGTGACATCGCGCGACTGCGGTTTTTGTGCTGCGATCGCTCGTCCTGACATTCGACGACGATGCCGGTGGGCAGGTGGGTCATGCGCACGGCGGAGTCGGTCTTGTTGACGTGCTGTCCGCCAGCGCCCGAGGCCCTGAAGGTATCGATGCGCAGATCCGCCGGATTGATGTCGATGGAGTCGAGCTCATCGAGCTCGGGCAGGATAGCCACCGTCACCGCCGAGGTGTGAATGCGCCCCTGCGCCTCGGTAGCCGGTACCCGCTGCACGCGGTGTGTGCCGGATTCGAATTTCAATCGCGAGAATACGCCGCTGCCGATGACCCGGCAGATGACCTCGCGAAAGCCGCCGTGTTCGCCCGGATTCTCGCTGATCGTTTCGACCTGCCAGCCGCGTCGTTCGGCATAGCGCGCGTACATGCGCAGCAGGTCGCCGGCGAAGATCGCGGCTTCATCGCCCCCGGTGCCCGCGCGTATTTCGAGGTAGATGTTGCGCTCGTCACGCGGGTCCTTGGGCATCAGCAGACGGCGCAATTCGAGTTCACCGACTGCCAGTGCCTGCTCGAGACGAATGACTTCTTCGGCACCGAGTTGACGCATCTGCGGGTCGCTATCGGTCGAAAGTTGCGCAGCGGCCTCCCGCTCGGACTCGAGTTCGCGGAAGTCGCGATACCGCTCGGCCAGCGGCGTCAACCGCGCGTACTCCATCGACAGCTCGCGAAACTCGTTCGAACCGCCCGCCGTGGCCGGATCGGCAAGCAGCCGCCCGACCTCTTCGAATCGGTCGATGCTGCGGTCGAGTCTCTG
>CAISHQ010000163.1 GCA_903885195.1 uncultured Pseudomonadota bacterium
CCGTGCGGATGAACAAATCGGGATCTGGAAGATCGGCGAGCTGCAGCTCGCGCGCAAAGCGCTCCTCGTCAATCTCGCTCGGACGCAACGCGCCGCTCGCCGCCTGCTCGGCGAGGCGCCGCGCAGCCTCGAGCACGTCCCAGCGGCCGCCGTAGCTCACTGCCACCTGCAGCTTGAGGCCCGTGTTGCCTGCCGTGAGCGCCTCGGCCTCGGCGATGCGCTGCTGCAAGCGCACCGACAGACGCTGCCGGTTGCCGATCACGCGCAGCTGCACCTGATTGGCGTGCAGCTCCTCGACCTCGCGATCGAGCGCGTCCATGAAGATCGCCATCAGAGTCGACACCTCGGTCTCGGGGCGTCGCCAGTTCTCGCTCGAGAAGGCGAACAGCGTGAGCGCCCCGACACCGAGCCGGGAGCATTCGCGGATCGTCACGCGCACGGGCTCGATGCCCGCGCGATGGCCAAAGGTACGCGGCTCGCCCCGGGCCTCGGCCCAGCGGCCGTTGCCATCCATGACGATCGCGATGTGTTCGGGCAGTGCCACCTCGAGTACTACCTCAGGGGCTCAGACCTGCATGATCTCTTTTTCTTTGACCGCGAGGGCCTGCTCGATATCGGCGACGTGTTTGTCGGTGAGCTTCTGGATCTCTTCCTGCGCCTTCTTTTCCTCATCCTGACTGATGAGCTTTTCCTTTTGCGCTTCCTTCACATCCTGCAGCACGTCGCGCCGTACGTTGCGCACGGCCACGCGGGCGTTCTCGGCATCGCCGCGCACGACCTTGGTGACATCGCGCCGGCGCTCCTCGGTCAGAGGGGGCAGCGGCACGCGGATCACAGTGCCTGCGGTATTCGGCGTCAGGCCGAGGTCAGACTTGTAGATCGCCTTCTCCACGGCCTGCACCGCGGCCTTGTCCCAGGGCGTGATGACGAGCGTGCGCGCATCTTCCACGCTGACGTTGGCGAGCTGCTGCAGCGGCGTCTCCGTGCCGTAGTAGTCGACCCGGAGGTTTTCGACGAGGCTCGGATGGGCGCGACCGGTACGCAGCTTCTTGAGGTCGGCCTGGAACTGCTGCACGCACTTGGCCATGCGCGCCGTGGCGTCTTTCTTGAAATCGTCGATCATGGTCGGATCCTGTGCGAACTTCGGAAGTTACTGGTTATATACGACCGTGCCGATGTCTTCACCTCGGGCGATGCGCAGCAGGTCGCCCGCATTGCCGAGATTGAACACCTGCAGCGGCAGCTGGTTGTCCCGGCACATCACGATGGCCGTGGCGTCCATCACCGCCAGGCGCTCATCGAGCACCCGATCGAAGGTCAGCCGCGGATACCGTACCGCATTCGGGTCCTTCATCGGATCAGCCGAGTAGATGCCGTTGACCTTGGTCGCCTTGACGAGCAGCTCGGCGCCGATCTCGATGGCGCGCAGCGATGCCGCCGTATCGGTGGTGAAGAAGGGGTTGCCGGTACCGGCCGCGAACAGCACGACCCGCCCCTTCTCGAGGTGACGGATCGCGCGGCGCCGGATGTAGTCCTCGCAGACCTCGTTGATGCGAATCGCCGACATCACCCGCGCATACGTGCCGATCGACTCGAGGGCGTCCTGCATGGCGAGACAGTTCATCACCGTGGCGAGCATGCCCATGTGATCCCCGGTGACGCGGTCCATCCCCGAGCGCGCGAGGCCCTCTCCGCGGAAGATGTTGCCGCCGCCGATGACCACGGCCACCTGCACGCCAAGACCGAGCAGTTCCTGAATCTCGAGCGCGATGCGCTTGAGGACTTTCGGGTCGATGCCGTAGTCGGTTGAGCCCATCAGGGCTTCGCCGGAGAGCTTGACGAGTATGCGTTTGTAGCGCACGTCTGTTTTGCTTGTCATCACCAGACTCCTCTTGAAGAAAACCCCGCCGAGGCGGGGTTTCTGTTTGGCGTTCGGTGCAGTTTACTTGCCTGCAGCAGTTGCGCCGCTGCTGGCTTTCACCTGGGCCATGACCTCGCCCACGAAATCGTCCTGCTTCTTCTCGATGCCGGCGCCGACTTCGAAGCGACGGAAGGCTTTGACCTCGGCCTTGGCCGCCTTCAACAGTTTTTCCACCGTCTGATCCGGATCGCGCACGAACGGCTGCCCGAGCAGCGTCTTTTCATTGAGCGTCTTGCGGATACGGCCTTCGACCATCTTGGCGACGATCTCAGCAGGCTTGCCCTCGGCGAGCGCCTTCTCGGTTTCGATCTCGCGCTCCTTGGCGAGCATCTCGGCGGGCACATCGGCCACCGACAGATACTCCGGGTTGACGGCCGCCACGTGCATGGCGATGTCGTGCGCGAGCGCGGCGTCGCCACCCTCGAGCGCGACCAGCGCACCGATGCGCGTGCCGTGCCGGTAGGCACCGAGCACGCCCGTGGCCGACAGCGCTGCGTGCCGACGCACGCTGATGTTCTCGCCGATCTTGGCGACGAGCGCACGACGGCGCTCATCGATGCTCTCACCCGACGGCAGCGCCAGCGCATTCAAGGCCTCGAGAGAGGCCGGGTTCGCAGCCAGCGCAAGCTTGGCGACGTCGGTGGAGAAGCCCTGGAAGTCCGCCTCGCGCGCGACGAAGTCGGTTTCGCAGTTCACCTCGACCATCGCCGCCGACTTGCCATCGGCCGACTTCTCGAGGGCGATCACGCCCTCGGCCGCCACGCGGGAAGCCTTCTTGTCGGCTTTGGCGAGACCCTGCTTGCGCATGAGCTCAGCCGCGGCGTCGAGATCGCCCTGCGTTTCGACGAGGGCCTTCTTGCACTCCATCATGCCGGCGCCGGTGCGCTCGCGAAGCTGCTTGACTGCTTCAGCAGTGATGCTCATGGATCAACCCCTGCGACGCGGTGCGCCCGTGGGGCCGGCCTTGCGACGCGGCGCCGAAGCGCTCGCGGTCGGTGCCACTTCACCGTCGGCAGCCGCCTCCGGCACATCGACCTCGGTCTCTTCAGCCTCGGCCGCCGGAGCGACCGATGCCGCCATCGGCCGACGACGGGCAGGCGCTGCGGCAGCGCCACCACGGCGCGGCGGACGACCAGCCGGCGCCTCGCGACGCGGCTTGCCACCCCGACCGCCCTTCGGCTTCGGATTACCGTTCTCGTCGAGCTCGACGAACTCGTCTTCGCCCGAGACCGACAGAGCCGGGGCCGTAGCACGGCCTTCGATCACCGCATCGGCGATACCGCCCGCGTAGAGCGCAATGGCGCGCATGGCGTCATCGTTGCCGGGCACGAGGTAATCAACGCCATCGGGCGAGCAGTTGGTGTCGACGATGGCGACAACCGGGATGCCGAGCTTATTGGCTTCGTGGATCGCGATCTTCTCGTGGCCGACGTCGACCACGAAGATGACATCGGGGAGCGACTCCATGTCCTTGATGCCGCCCAGGCTGCGCTCGAGCTTTTCCATCTCGCGGCGCAGCATGGTGCCTTCTTTCTTGCCGCGCTTGTCGAGCGAGCCGTTGGCCTTCATCTCGACGAGATCGGCCAGGCGCTTGATCGACTGGCGCACGGTCTTAAAGTTGGTGAGCATGCCACCGAGCCAACGCTGGTTGACGTAGGGCATGCCGGCGCGCGTGGCTTCCTTCTGGATGGGCTCGCGGGCCGAACGCTTCGTGCCGACGAACAGCACCCGGCCGCCATCGGCGGCCACCTTCTGCACGAAACCGGCGGCTTCGGCGAAGAGCGGCTGCGTCTTCTCGAGGTTGATGATGTGAATCTTGTTGCGCTCACCGAAGATGTACTCGGACATTTTCGGGTTCCAGAAGCGGGTTTGGTGTCCGAAGTGGACACCCGCTTCCAGCATCTGTCGCATGGACACGCTGGGCATCGATCTCTCCTTGTCGGGTTGGGCCTCCGCACATCCTCGGCTGCCATCCCCTGCACTCCTTACGGAGAGCCCGGGACACCCAGCAACCGATGCAACGATGTGCGTGTGGGTTGTTTACGTTGCCAAAAAAGGCCGCGCTTTATACCATGCACCTCCCGTAAAAACAACGCTTTACGGACCCCTCCCCGCCGATGCCTGTGACTGTCAAAAATCCCGCCGAACAGCAGAAGATGCGTGAAGCCGGCCGCCTTGCTGCGGAGGTGCTCGACATGATCGGCGCCCACGTCAAGCCCGGGGCCACCACGGACGAGCTCGATGCGCTCTGCCACGACCACATCACCCGGGTGCAGAAAGCAATCCCTGCGAACCTCAATTATCGCGGCTTTCCAAAGACCATCTGCACCTCCGTCAACCACGTCGTCTGCCACGGCATCCCGGGCGACAAGCGATTAAAGGACGGCGACATCATCAACATCGATGTCACCGTGATCCGCGACGGCTTTCACGGCGACACGAGCCGCATGTACTACGTGGGCAAGGCCCCAGTCCAAGCCCAACGTCTCGCCGAGACCTGCTTCGAAGGCATGTGGCGCGGCATTCGCACTGTCGCCCCGGGTAGCTATCTCGGCGACATCGGTCATGCGATCCAGACGTACGTCGAAGAGCAGGGCTTTTCCGTGGTGCGCGAGTACTGCGGCCATGGCATCGGTCGCATCTACCACGAAGACCCGCAGATCCTGCACTACGGCGAGCCCGGCACCGGGCTGCAACTTCGCGAAGGCATGACCTTCACCATCGAGCCGATGATCAACGCCGGCAAGCGACACGTGAAGTTGCTGCCCGACGGCTGGACTGTGGTGACCAAAGATCACTCGCTCTCGGCGCAGTGGGAGCACACCGTGCTGGTGACGGCCTCAGGCTACGAAGTGCTGACCCTCGGGGCAGCCTGATGCCGATCGACGGCCCGCTGGAGGAGTTCGGCTCGCCCTACGCGCGCGGCCCGCTCGAAACCGACCACAGCTTCTCCTGGCCGTTGCTCGATCTGCTCCCCGAACAACTGGCGTCCGCCGGTGGCACGTCCGAGGCCTATGCCAGCGCGCTGCGTGAAGCACAGGCCAATCTCAAGGCGCGCTTCGAGGCCGAAGAACCCGTCGAAACGCTGGTGCGCGCCCGCGCGCGCTTGCTCGATGTCGTGCTGCGTGAAGCCTGGCGCACGCGCCTGCCGCAGCACGATGGTGATTGGACGCTCGTGGCGGTCGGCGGTTACGGTCGCGGCGAGCTGCACCCCTTTTCCGACGTCGACATTCTCATCCTCGTGCCTGCTGCGCTCGATGAGGCCGGTCGACAGGCCCTCGAGACCTTCGTCACTTTTCTTTGGGACATCGGCATCGAAATCGGCCACAGCGTGCGCACGGTCGACGAGTGCCGCAGCGCCGCGGCAGCCGATGTCGGCGTGATGACCACGCTCGTCGAGGCACGCCGGCTCGCCGGCTCCGCGCCACTCGTGGCCGCCCTGCTCGAGGCCCTCTCACCGCAACACCTCTGGCCGGTGAAGGACTTCTTCGAAGCCAAAGTGCGCGAGCAGAACGAGCGGCACGCCAAGGCCAACGACACGGCCTACAACCTCGAGCCCAACGTGAAGACGGGCCCCGGCGGCCTGCGCGACATCCAGACGATCGCCTGGGTGGCCAAGCGGCACTTCGGCGTCGAGTCGCTCGATCAGCTCGCGACCCAGGGCTTCCTGACACCGGCCGAGCTGCGCCGCCTGCAGAGCGCGCAGTCCTTCCTCTGGCGCGTGCGCTTTGCGCTGCACAGCATCACCGGGCGGCGCGAGGATCGACTGCTGTTCGATCACCAGATGAAGCTCGCGCGCATCTTCGGCTACGAGGATGCCTCCTTCACGCTCGCGGTCGAACAGCTGATGCAGCGCTACTACCGCACGGTGATGGACGTGAGCCTGCTGAACGAACTGCTGCTGCAGCTCTTTCGCGAGGCCATCCTCGATGAGAGCGCGCCCCCGCAACCGCTCAATCCGCGCTTCCAGGTGACCAACGGCTATCTCGAGGCGTTGCACGACGATGTGTTCGTCAGACAACCCTCGACCCTGCTTGAGGTGTTTGCGCTGCTGCAGCAGAACCCGGACATTCGCGGTGTACGGGCGCATACCATCCGCGCGATCGTCCGCAATCTTTGGCTGATCGACGAGGAGTTCCGCCAGAACCCGCGCAACCATCGCCTGTTCCTCGAGATCCTGCGCGCGCCTGCGGGCGTGACCAACGAGCTGCGTCGCATGAACACCTACGGCGTGCTCGGTCGCTACATCCCCTCGTTCGGCCGCATCGTCGGCCGCATGCAGTACGACCTGTTTCACGCCTACACGGTCGATGCACACACCCTCTTCGTGGTGAGCAATCTGCGCCGGCTCGCGTTGCCGCGGTTCGACCACGAGCTGCCCGGACTCTCGCGCATCATGCAGGCGCTGCCGCGTCAGGAAGTCGCCTATCTCGCGGCGTTGTTCCACGACATCGCCAAGGGCCGCGGCGGCGATCACTCGGATCTCGGCGCAGTCGATGCCGAGTCCTTCTGCCTCGAACAGGGGCTCTCGCGCTACGACGCGCGACTCGTCGCCTGGCTCGTGCGCAATCACCTGCAGTTGTCGCTCACGGCGCAAAAGCAGGATATCTCGGACCCCAAGGTCATCAACGAATTCGCGCGTCTCGTGGGTGATGAGACCCACCTCGATTATCTTTACGTGCTGACGGCCGCCGATGTGCGCGCGACCAATCCCCGATTGTGGAACTCCTGGAAGGCGTCGCTCTTCAGCGAGATCCACGATCGCGTCAAGCGAGCCCTGCGCCGCGGCCTCGAGTCGCCCATCGATCAGGACGAGCTGAAGGCCGAGAATCAGACTCAGGCGCGCGAGCTGCTCGTGGCGCAGGGCCTCGACGCCCGCCACATCGACGCCGTCTGGCAGCAACTCACCGACAGCTGTTTTCTCAGGCACACGCCGCAGGAGATCGCCTGGCTCACGCGCGAGCTCGCCGACCAGCAGAATGATGTGCCCGTGGTGTCGGTGCAGGCCGAGAGCGAGCGCGGCACGACCTCGATCATGACCTGCGCTCCGCACCGCCAGCACGGCTTTGCGCGTACCACCGCCGTGCTCGATCAGCTCGGGCTCAACATCGTCGATGCGCGCATCACGCCGACGCGCGATGGCAACAGCATCGACATTTATCACGTGCTCGAAGAAGACGGCACGCCGATCGCCGATGCCGAGCGCCACGAGGAGATCCAGTACGCCCTCACCCGCTCGCTCGCGAGCGGTCGCGATGGTCTCATCAGCGTCACCCGCCGCGCGCCGCGGCAGGTGCGCATGTTCAACACGGCAACGCAGATCAACGTCACGGCCGATGAGCGCAACCAACGCTCGGTGCTCGAGATCACCGCGGGCGATCGGCCGGGACTGCTCTGCGACATCGGCAAGGTCATGATGGACGAGCGCATCGATTTGCTCGGGGCCAAGGTCATGACCGTGGGCGAGCGGGCAGAGGATGTCTTTTACGTCAGCGACGCCGAGCACGGCCCCCTCTCGGAGCCACGCGCGCAGTCGCTCGTCGCCAAACTCACGCAGGCGCTCGAACGCCGGCGGGCCGCCTGAGCCCGATCGCCCCGTGAACCCCGATCTCGACCGACTGCAGGCCTATCCCTTCGAACGTCTTGCCGCGCTCAAGGCAGGCGTCACACCACCCGCTCATCTGTCGCCTATTGCACTCTCGATCGGTGAACCCAAGCACCCACCGCCCGCCTTCGTGCTCGATGTGCTGCGCGGTGCGCTCGCGGGCGTTGGCAGCTACCCGGCCACGGCAGGTCTGCCGGAACTGCGCTCGGCCTGCGCGTCGTGGTTGCAGCGGCGCTTTGGACTGCCCGTCGAGCGCATCGGCGCCGCGCAGGTGTTGCCGGTCAACGGCACGCGCGAAGCACTCTTTGCCATCGCACAGGCCGTGGTCGATCGCACGCAACCAAAGCCGCTCGTGGCGATGCCGAACCCGTTCTACCAAATCTATGAGGGCGCGGCGCTGCTCGCGGGCGCCGAGCCGCTCTTCATCGATACGCCCGCCGAGCACGGCTTCTTGCCCGATCTCGATGCCG
>CAISHQ010000164.1 GCA_903885195.1 uncultured Pseudomonadota bacterium
GACGACCGCGATGCAGACGAGACTCTTGGCCGAGGGCACGGACGCAGGCATGACCGCCAAAGAATTCTCCGGCGGATTGAGTACGGTCTTGCCGGCCTTGCGATCGGTGATCAGATCCTTGAGCCGCGCCGTAAAGCCGTATCCGGCATCCGAGGCCAGCAGCCACAGACCCTCGGGGTCGCCCATCATCACCCCCGTGAAACGCGCGCCATCGGGCGGATTGAAGCGACCAACGAGCGGCTCGCCGAGACCGCGCGCCGAGGGCAGCGTGTGCGCCGGCAGGCAATAGGTACGCCCCGTGGTGTCGAGAAATACCGCCGGTTGCAGCGACATGCCGCGCACCGCCGCCTGAAAGGCATCGCCGGATTTGTATTGCAGTGAACGCGGGTCGATCTCGTGACCCTTGGCCGCGCGCATCCAGCCGCCTGAGGAGAGCACCACGGTCACAGGTTCATTGGCAATGAGTGCGGTTTCATCGATCGCCTGCGCAGCCTCGCGCTCGACGATCTTCGAGCGTCGCGCATCGCCGTACTTCTCGGCGTCGGCCTGCAGCTCTTCGCCCACGAGCTTGCGCAGCCGCGTCTCGCTGCCGAGGATGCCCTGCAGTTCATCGCGCTCGGTGGCGAGCTCCGCCTGCTCGCCGCGGATTTTCATCTCCTCGAGCTTGGCGAGGTGACGTAACTTGGTATCGAGAATGGCATCCGCCTGGATTTCCGTGAGCGCAAAGCGCTGCATCAGCACAGGCTTGGGCTCATCCTCGCGACGGATGATGCGAATCACCTCATCAAGGTTCAGGTACGCCGCGAGCAAGCCCTCGAGGATGTGCAGCCGGGCGAGCACCTTCTCGAGACGCCAGTCGAGCCGGCGCCGCACCGTGCCGATGCGAAACTCCAGCCACTGGCCGAGGATCTCGCGCAGCCCCATGACTTTCGGCCGACCGTCGAGGCCGATGACGTTGAGATTGACGCGGTAATTGCGCTCGAGATCGGTGGTCGCAAAGAGGTGCGCCATCAATTGGGTCGTGTCGACCTTGCGCCCCTTCGGCACGATCACAAGACGCGTCGGATGCTCGTGATCCGACTCATCGCGCAGATCCTCAACCATCGGCAGCTTCTTGCTGCGCATCTGCTCGGCGATCTGCTCGAGCACCTTGCTGCCCGAGGTCTGCCAGGGCAGCGCCTCGATGACGATGCCGTCCTCGTCTTCGACGTAGGTCGCGCGGGCCTTGAAGCTACCGTTACCCTTCTCGTAGATGTCGACGAGATCGCTGCGCGGCGAGACAATCTCGGCACCAGTCGGCAGATCCGGACCCTTGATGAATTTCATCAGCGAGCGGGTGCTCGCCTCGGGGTCCTGCAACAAATGCAGGCAGGCGTTCGCCACCTCGCGCAGGTTGTGCGGCGGAATGTCGGTGGCCATGCCCACCGCGATGCCGGTGGTGCCGTTGAGCAGCAGGTTCGGCAGTCGTGCGGGCAGCACCTGAGGTTCGTCGAGCGTGCCGTCGAAGTTGGGCTGCCAGTCGACCGTGCCCTCACCGAGCTCGCGCAGCAGCACCTCGGCATAGCGGGTGAGCTTGGCCTCGGTGTAGCGCATCGCGGCGAAAGACTTCGGGTCATCTTGCGAGCCCCAGTTTCCCTGCCCATCGACGATGGTGTAGCGATACGCAAAGGGCTGCGCCATCAGCACCATCGCCTCGTAACAGGCGGAGTCGCCGTGCGGGTGGAACTTGCCGATCACATCTCCGACGGTACGCGCGGATTTCTTGTGCTTGGAGACGGCCGAGAGCCCGAGCTCGCTCATCGCGTAGATGATGCGTCGCTGCACGGGCTTGAGCCCATCGCCGATCGCCGGTAGCGCGCGATCGAGAATGACGTACATCGAATACTCGAGGTAGGCCTTTTCGGTGAAAGCGCGCAGCGGCTGCCGCTCAACGCCCTCGAAACCCAGTTCCTGCTCGCGCATCAGACGATCACCTCAACGAGATTGCCCTTCTGCTCGAGCCACTCGCGCCGATCGGCAGCGCGCTTTTTGGCGAGCAACATGTCCATGAGACTGTCAGTTTGATCCGCCGCATCGAGCGTGAGCTGCACGAGACGTCGCGTGCGCGGATCCATGGTGGTCTCACGCAACTGCGAGGGGTTCATTTCACCCAAGCCTTTGAAGCGAGTGACTTGCGGCTTGGCCTTGATCTTCTCGGCCTCGAGGCGATGCAGATAGGCATCGCGCTCGGCATCATCGAGTGCGTAGAAGACCTGCTTGCCCGCATCAATGCGATAGAGCGGCGGCATCGCCACGAACACGTGACCCTGCAGCACAAGCGGACGGAAGTGCCGCAAAAAGAGCGCGCAGAGCAACGTGGCGATGTGCTGCCCGTCAGAGTCGGCATCGGCGAGGATGCACACCTTGTGGTAGCGCAAACCCGACAGATCGCTCGTGCCCGGATCCACGCCGAGCGCGACGCTGATGTCGTGCACCTCCTGCGAGGAGCCGATGTCGGCGGAGTCGACTTCCCAGGTGTTCAAGATCTTGCCGCGCAGCGGCATGATCGCCTGGAAATCCTTATCCCGCGCCTGTTTGGCCGAACCGCCCGCCGAGTCACCCTCAACGAGGAAGAGCTCCGAGCGTGTCGGATCGTCCCCCGCACAATCGGCGAGCTTTCCAGGTAGCGCCGGGCCACCCGAGATGCGCTTGCGCTGCACTTTCTGCGCCGCTTTCAGGCGCGCTTGGGCATTCTCGATGGCAAATTGCGCAATGCGCTCGCCGGCATCGGGGTGCTGCACGAGCCACAGGCCCACGGCGTCTTTGGTATGTCCCTCGACGAGTTGCGCCGCATCACGCGAAGCCAGACGCTCCTTGGTTTGTCCGGCGAACTGCGGCTCGCGAATCTTGATGGAGAGCACGTAACGCGCCCCGTCCCACACATCCTCGGGCGCGAGCTTCACGCCACGCGGCAAAAGGTTGCGGATCTCGCAGAACTCACGCACCGCCGCCGCGGCACCCGCGCGCAGACCGTTGACGTGCGTGCCGCCCTCGGCGGTCGGGATGAGATTGACGTAGCTCTCGGCCACGGCCTGCTCGGCATCGGGTGCCCAGCAGAGCGCAAATTCCACAGTCTCCTGCGCAGCCTCACGCTTGAGCGTGATCGGCTCCTGCGGCAGCCGCGCCGCCTTACCGAGTTCCTCGGTGAGATACGCGCCGAGGTCACCCGCGAAGAACCACTCGTCGCGCTCGCCCGTGGCCTCGTTGCTGAAACTGATGCGCAAGCCCGGGCAGAGCACGGCCTTGGCCTTCAGCGTGTGCCGAAGTTGCGGTACGGAAAATTTGTCGGAGTCGAAGAACTTCGCATCCGGCCAGAAGCGCACCGTCGTGCCCGTGTTGCGCTGGCCAACAGTGCCCACGGTCTTCAGGGGCGAGACGACCTTGCCGTCGCGAAACCCGATGTTGTATTCCTTGCCGCCGCGGCGCACCCAGCACTCGAGCTGGCGCGAGAGCGCATTGACCACCGACACGCCGACACCGTGCAAGCCACCGGAAAAACCGTAGCTGCCGCTGTCGAACTTGCCGCCCGCATGCAGACGCGTGAGGATCAACTCCACGCCGCTGACTTTTTCTTTCGGGTGGATGTCGACGGGCATACCGCGCCCATCGTCCTTCACCTCGACTGAACCGTCCTTGTACAGCGTGACGTCGATCTGCTGGGCATGACCCGAGAGGGCCTCATCGACGCTGTTGTCGATGACCTCGTGCGCAAGATGGTTGGGACGGGAGGTGTCGGTGTACATCCCCGGGCGGCGGCGAACCGGCTCGAGCCCGGAGAGAACCTCGATAGCCGAGGCGTCGTAGTCTTTGGCCATCCGCTATTGTAGGCGCCTCGCGACGCTTACGCGAAGTCGGCGAGCAGTGCCGCGCGCGTGGCATCGGGCAGCGCGTCGTTGGCATGCGCGTAGTTCGCATGATCGATGCCGACCGAGAGCTTCGCGCCGCTGCGCAGCGCAGCCACCATCGCATCGCTCAGTTCGAAGCGCAGGAAGTGCACCGAGGAGGTCTTGGTCTCGTTCTCGCGCTCGAGATCTTCATCGGCAATCGCGTATACGCGGGCAAAGTCAGCCACCTGCACGTAGCAGCGATCCTCGATGCCCTTGAGCTTGGCCAAGTGCCCTGGGCGCGTGGCCGGATCGGCAAACTCGACGAGCAGCGTCACCTTCCAGTTGCGACCATCGGGAATCAGCGGGTTGTAGGCCTCGAGCTCATCGGCGATGCCCTCGGGCTCGAAGATGCGCTCGGTGCGCAGGATCTCCTGCACCTGGTACTGGATCGTCAGCCGATCTTCGAAGAGCCAGGTGGTGTTCGGACCGACCGGCACCTTGCGCGCCGTCTTGTGCGCAATCACCCGCGTGCGAAACGTCGGACGCTCGCGCGCGTACTGCTCGAGGGTCATGAGGTCGGTGTGGGCGAGTTTGTTCATGGCGTCAGATTCCGTAGGCGTTGCGCAGCAACTTCAGGGGATGTTCGGGTTCCTTGGCCTCCTTCAGACCGGTCTCGATCTGGTGGCCCGCCATCGGACAGTCCGAGGCGTAATGGTCGGGGTTCGCGTTCTGCACCCGGTTCATCACGGGTTTGCCGATCTTCACCGAGGCCGGACGGAACTCCTTCTTCACCGCGTAGGTGCCGTTGTGACCCGAGCAGCGCTCGATCACATCGACCGTGGTGTTCGGCACGAGCTTGAGCACATCGCGCGTCTTCAGGCCGATGTTCTGCACGCGAAGGTGACAGGGCACGTGATAGCTCACCTTGCCGAGCTCGCCCGTGAAGTCCGTGCGCAGCAGCCCTTCCTTGTGGCGCAGCATCAGGTACTCGAACGGATCGAAGATGCGCGCCTTGACGGCCTGCACGTCGGCATCTTCCGGGAACATCAGCGGCAACTCCTGCTTGAACATCAGCACGCAGGAGGGAATGGGCGCGACGATGTCGTACCCCTCGTCGATCGCTTGTTTGAGCGCCGGGATGTTGGTGTCCTTGTGGCGGGCCACGGTCTCGAGATCACCCAACTCGAGCTTCGGCATACCGCAGCATTTTTCCTGGCTGACGATCTTCACCGGGATGCCGTTGTGCTCGAACACGGCGACCAGATCGAGATTGAGGTCGGGCTCGTTGCGATTGCCGTAGCAGGTGGTGAAAAGTACCACCTTGCCACGCGTCTCGGCCGTGGGCTTAGCCTCGGTCTTGAGCTCGCGGCCCGCGAGCCGCTTGCGCGCCGTGTTCGAGTGGTAATCGGGGATCGGCGCATCGACCGCCACACCGAGGGTGGCATCGAGCAGCTTGCGACCGGTTTCGGTCTTGTTGACGGCGTTGACCGCCTGCACCACCACCGGAATGCCGGCGAGCGAGCCGACCACATCGGTGGCGGAGAGAATTTTGTCGCGCAGCCTTACTTCGCCTTTTTTGGCCTTGACGGCCTTGGCGCGCAGCATCAGGTGCGGGAAGTCGAGGTTCCACGGGTGCGGCGGCACGTACGGACACTTCGTCATGTAGCACATGTCACAGAGGTAACAGTGATCGACGACGTCCCAGTAGACTTTCTTGTCTACCGTGTCGAGTTCGGATGAGGGCGCTGCGTCGATGGCATCGAACAGCGTCGGGAACGAATTGCAGAGCGAGAAGCAGCGGCGGCAGCCGTGGCAGATGTCGAACACCCGCTCGAGTTCCTTATCGAGAGCGGCCTCGTCGTAGAACGAGGGGTCGCGCCAGTTGAGCGGATGACGCGTGGGGGCTTCGAGCGAACCTTCGCGGCCCGCAGGAATGGTGCTTTGGCTCATGGACAACCCTTCCGTAGGTTGCAATCGAGTCGGTGGCGATCCATCAAGCGGCGCCGGACGCGGTGAGCGCCCGACGCCGCCGATTTCAAGGGACCTGGATCGACGAGTTAGATCGACTCGAGAGCCTTGGTGAAGCGGTTCGCGTGCGAACGCTCCGCCTTGGCCAGCGTCTCGAACCAGTCGGCGATCTCATCGAAGCCTTCGTCTCGCGCCTGCTTGGCCATGCCCGGGTACATGTCCGTGTACTCGTGCGTCTCGCCGGCGATCGAGGCCTTGAGGTTCAACTTGGTGTCGCCAATCGGCAGGCCCGTGGCCGGGTCGCCCGAGGCCTCGAGATACTCGAGGTGACCGTGCGCGTGGCCGGTCTCGCCTTCGGCGGTCGAACGGAACACGGCGGACACGTCGTTGAAGCCTTCGACGTCAGCCTTGGCTGCGAAATACAGGTAACGGCGGTTGGCCTGGGACTCGCCCGCGAAGGCGTCCTTCAGGTTCTGCTCGGTCTTGCTGCCTTTGAGTTGCACGGATGCGCTCCTTGTGTGGATTATCCTTGGATACCGGTTAGACTCGGTCTAACGGGCTCGTGACTCTAGTCCGCACTCCGGATAGCGTCAACTGAGGTATAAATCGCACCCCATGAGACGCAGCACATGAGTCGCAGTAAACGCCCCCCCGATTTTGAAAAGTCGCTCACCGAGCTCGAGACCCTGGTCGAGAAACTCGAGGCGGGTGACTTGCCGCTCGATGAGGCGCTGAAAACCTTCGAGCGAGGGGTGGGGCTCACGCGCGAATGCCAAGGCGCCCTCGAGGCGGCGCAGGCGCGCGTCGACATCCTGCTCAAGCGCGACGGCGAAGCGGCCCTCGAGCCGTTCGATACGGATGTGCTTGACGACGAGATGCCCCGAGGCGGCTGATGGACTATCGCGAGCGTACCGAGCAGGTGCTCGATCGGGCCCTGCAATTGCCCGAGGCCGGCTCGCGCCGCCTCGTCGAGGCCATGCGCTACAGCGCCCTGGGCGGTGGCAAGCGACTGAGGCCCACGCTCGTGTATGTCTCGGGTGTGGCGCTCGGCGCCTCGCTCGAGCAGCTCGATGACCCGGCCGCGGCGGTCGAACTCATCCACGTGTACAGCCTCGTGCACGATGATCTGCCGGCGATGGACGATGACGACCTGCGTCGTGGGCGGCCCTCCTGCCACCGAGCCTTCGACGAGGCGACCGCCATCCTCGCAGGCGATGCCCTGCAGGCCCTGGCCTTCGAATGCCTCGCCGGGCGCGGCGCACTCGGTAACGATGAGGCCCAGCGCCGACTCGCCATGACGCGACTGCTCGCGCAAGGCATCGGCACGGTCGGCATGGCCGGCGGCCAGGCGATCGACCTTGAAGCCGTGGGCCACTCGCTCGATCTGACCGCCTTGCAAAACATGCATCGGCGCAAGACCGGCGCGCTCATCGAGACGAGCGTGCTCATGGGCGCGGTGGCGGCCGGAGTGTTCGCAGGTCCGCAGTACGAAGCGCTGCGCGAATACGGCGCCGCGATCGGTCTCGCCTTTCAGATCCAGGACGACATTCTCGATGTGACGGGCACCACCGCGAGCATCGGCAAGATCGCAGGGGCCGATGCCGCTCATGCCAAGCCCACCTACACGAGCCTCATGGGGCTCGAGGGCGCGCGCGCGGCTGCGGCCGCGCAGCATGCCCGGGCGCTTTCTGCCCTCGCACCGCTCGGCAGCGCGGGGGCGGAGCTCGCCTCGCTTGCCAGCTTCGTGATCGGCCGCGCCCACTGAGGCGCGCACGCGCACCCCAAACCCGCGCTCAAGATTTGTAATATGGCGTCTGACATGAGCGCTGCAGCCTCCCGTTACCCCTTGCTCGACCGGGTTCACACCCCGGCGGATCTGCGTGCGTTGTCGGAAAAAGAACTCCCCGCGCTCTGCGCGCAGCTGCGCGACTATCTGATCCATACCGTCGCCACGCGCGGTGGACACTTCGCGGCCGGGCTCGGCACGGTCGAACTCACCGTCGCGCTGCACTACGTCTACGACACGCCGGAAGATCGGCTGGTGTGGGATGTCGGCCATCAGGCCTACCCGCACAAGGTGCTGACCGGTCGACGCGATCGGCTCGCCACCATCAAGCAGAAGGACGGACTCGCGCCCTTTCCAACGCGCAGCGAGAGCCCCTACGACACCTTCGGCGTCGGTCACTCAAGCACCTCGATCAGCGCCGCCCTCGGCATGGCGGTGGCCTCTGAGCGCGAAGGCTCGACGCGGCGTGTGGTCGCGGTGATCGGCGATGGCGCGATGACGGCCGGCATGGCGTTCGAGGCGCTCAACAACGCGGGCTCCCTCGGCACGGATCTGCTCGTCGTGCTCAACGACAACGACATGTCCATCTCGGAGAACGTCGGCGCCCTGTCGAATTACTTCGCGCGCATTCTCTCGAGCCGCAAGTACGCGGCGCTGCGCGAGACCGGCAAGAAAGTACTGCGCCGCATGCCCACGGCCTGGGAACTCGCACGTCGCTCGGAAGCCTACTTCAAGGGCATGATCCTGCCGGGTACGCTCTTTGAGGAGCTCGGGTTCAACTACATCGGGCCGATCGATGGGCACGATGTCGCCGCGCTTGTGCGCACGCTGCGCAATCAGCGTCTGCTCAAGGGACCTCAGTTTCTGCACGTGGTCACGCGCAAGGGCAAGGGTTACGCACCGGCCGAAGCCGACCCGATCAAGTGGCATGGGCCCGGCGCCTTCGACCCGGCGAGCGGCACCATCTTCAAAGAAAAGTCCACAGGCCCCGCCTTCTCGCAAGTGTTCGGTCAGTGGCTCTGCGATATGGCCGAGCGCGACCCGAAGATCGTGGGCATCACGCCCGCCATGCGCGAAGGGTCGGGACTCGTCGAATTCTCGCGCCGCTTCCCCGATCGCTACTTCGACGTGGCGATCGCCGAGCAGCACGCGGTGACCTTCGCCGCAGGCTTGGCCTGCGAGGGCCTGAAGCCCATCGTGGCGATCTATTCGACTTTCCTGCAACGCGGCTACGATCAGCTGGTGCACGATGTGGCGCTGCAGAATCTGCCGGTCGTGTTCGCGCTCGATCGCGCAGGCCTCGTCGGCAGCGATGGCGCCACCCACCAGGGGGCCTACGACATCTCCTACCTACGCTGCATCCCGAATATGGTGCTGATGGCACCGGCCAACGAGAACGAGTGTCGGCAGATGCTCTACACGGCGACGACGCTGCCCGGGCCCTCGGCCGTGCGTTACCCGCGCGGCACCGGTGATGGCACGGCGCCCATCGCCGAGATGACGGCACTACCGATCGGCCGCGGTGAGATCCGTCGCGAAGGACACTCGGGCCTCGCGCTGCTGGTGTTTGGCACCTTGCTGCCCTCGACACTCTCGATCGCGGAGCGACTCGATGCGACGGTGGTGAACATGCGCTTCATCAAGCCGCTCGATCGAGAGCTCGTGCTGCAGGTGGCCGCGAACCATCGAGCCATCGTGACGGTCGAAGAAAATGCCATACCGGGCGGTGCCGGTGCGGCCGTGGCCGAGACACTCGCCGAGGCGGGCGTGATGCTGCCGCTGCATCTGATCGGCATTCCTGACCGTTACATCGAGCACGGCACTCGCGAGGAGTGTCTCGCTGCGGCGGGCCTCGATGCAGCGGGGCTCACCGCTCAGATCGAACCCTGGTGGCGCGGCTTGCAAGAGCCCGTGCGCCGATCCGCCGGCGCCTGAGTCGCGCCGCTGCTGTTTTTCACAAGGACGTCATCATGACCGTTGTCGATCGTTCCACCGCCCCTGCTGCCACGACCGTCGAGGACGTGCAGTCGCGCGCCGATACGCGGCGCATTCCGATCAACAAGGTGGGCATCAAGGACATCACGCATCCGGTGAAACTGCGCGATCGCTCGAGCGGCGAGCAGCACACGGTGGCCAACTTCAACATGTACGTGAACCTGCCGCACGATTTCAAAGGCACGCACATGTCACGCTTCGTCGAAATCCTGCATGGCGAGCGCGAGATCTCCGTCGAGAACTTCCCGCGCATGCTCGCTGAGATGACCCAGCGTCTCGAGGCCGAGGCGGGCCACATCGAGATGAGCTTTCCCTTTTTCGTCATGAAAAAAGCGCCGGTGTCGGGCGTCGAGAGCCTGATGGACTACCGCGCAACGCTGATCGGCGAGCAGCGAGGTGATCGCGCGGAGCTGTGGGTCCGGGCGCTCGTGCCCGTGACCAGTCTGTGCCCGTGCAGCAAGCGCATCTCCGAGCGCGGCGCGCACAACCAGCGCTCGCACGTCACCATCACGGCGAAGCTGCGCGAACATCTGTGGATCGAGGATCTGATCGACATCGCCGAGCAGGAAGCCTCCTGCGAAGTGTTCGGCATCCTGAAGCGGACCGACGAGAAGTACGTGACCGAGCGCGCCTACGACAACCCGAAGTTCGTCGAGGATCTGGTGCGCGACATCGCCATGCGCCTGAATCAGGAGCCGCGTATCGCGGCCTACACGGTGGAAGCGGAGAACTTCGAGTCCATCCACAATCACTCGGCCTACGCGCTCATCGAGCGCGACAAGGACGCGGTCGATCAGCCGAAGTGATCGAAGCCGCCGGGCGTCACCGGTTGCGGCACGCCCTGCGCCATCAGCCAGAGCCCTGCGCCGCTTGCCAGAGCGCCGATCACCGTGATCTCCCCGCGTGCGAGTTCACCCTGCAGGCTGGCCAGCGCTGCAGGCGGCAGCGTGAAGAGCAACTCGTAATCATCGCCTCCCGCAGCGGTGAAACCGGCTGCCTCGGCGTCCGTGAAGACTCCGGCCGAGACCGCCGCCGCGAGGGCGGCCGAACGTGGCAGTCGCTGTGGATCGATGTGCACGGCGCAGCTGCTCGCGGCGGCAAGCTTGCTGGCATCACCATAGAGGCCATCGGACACGTCAATGCAGGCGCTCGCAACAGCGCGCAGCCGCGCACCCAGTGCGAGGCGCGGCGTGGGGTACTCGAAGCGGGCTTGCAGCGTTGCGAGCGCTGCAGCGAGGTCAGCGGACCGTGCGTCGGCGAGCCCGCGCTGCACGATGGCCAGCCCCGCCGCGGCATCGCCGGGTGTGCCCGACACGCAGAGCAGATCTCCCACTCGTCCACCGCTGCGACGCAGGCCCTCGCCCTGCGGCACAAAACCCATCACCTGCACACCGAGCGTCAGCGGCCCTCGGGTGGTGTCACCTCCGACGAGAGCCACCTCGTGCATCCGCGCCAACGCGCCGAGACCTGCGCTGAATTCGGCGAGCCAGCCGTCATCGACGGATGGCAAGGTCAACGACAGCAGCGCCCAGGCGGGCGTTGCACCCATGGCAGCAATGTCGCTGAGATTGACGGCGAGTGCGCGATGGCCGATCGATCGCGGCGCAGAAGCTTTAGGAAAATGCACGCCCTCGACCAAGGTGTCGCTGACAGCGACAAGATCGAAGCCCGGCGGCGGTCGCAGGATCGCGCCATCGTCACCCACGCCGACCGGTACGTCGCCGCGGCTCGCACCCGCGGCGCGAAAGTAACGCTCGATGAGGGCGAATTCACCGAGTGGCATTGGGCGACTCAGGTTTCGTCGGGCCGCGCTACGCGGGGTTCGTGGGGCCGCAGCACGCGCGCCGCGCGATCGAGCACGGCGTTGACGTACTTGTGCGCATCCGTTGCGCCGAAGCGGCGCGTGAGCGAGACCGCCTCGTTGACCACCACGCGCCAGGGCACATCGAGCCGCTGCGTGAGTTCGTGTACGCCAATCAGCAGGACCGCATGCTCGACTGGGTCGAGTTCGGCGGGCGGACGATCGACCCACTCCTTCAACTGCTCATCGAGCGACTCGCGACCGCGAGCGATGGCCTCGACGAGCTCGGCAAAATATTCCCGATCGGCCCGCGCCATGTCCTCTTCGGTCGCGAAATCAGTGATGAGGTCCTGCCACGGGCCGTCGTTGAGCTGCAGACGATAGAGCGCCTGCATGGCGAGCTTGCGCGCCACCGAGCGGGCGCCCGAACGCGGATCGACGCGACCGGAGGATTTGCTCACTCGCGCGAATCCCGGGCGAGGATCGCCATCTCGACGGCGGCCTCGAGGGCCTCGCCGCCTTTGTTCATGCGCGAAGGATCGGCGCGCTCCTGCGCCTGCGCCTCGTTCTCGACGGTGAGCACGCCGAAGATCACGGGCACCCCCGTTTCGAGTCCCGCATGCATCAGGCCGCGTGCGCACTCGCCCGCGACGAAATCGAAATGCGCCGTATCGCCGCGGATCACGCAACCGAGCGCGACGACCGCGGAGTACTTGCGGCTCTTGGCCAGCAGCTTGCAGGCGAGTGGCAACTCGAATGCGCCCGGCACCTGGAACTCGACGAGCGCGGCGGGTGCACCGCCGAGGCGCTGCCAGGCGCCGCGAGCGCCATCCCGCAGTTGCGTGACGATGCGTTCGTTGAACCGAGCCGACACCAGCGCCACGGACAAGCCGCGCGGGTCGAGAGTCGGAGCGGGAGCGGTAGGATCGAGTTTCATCGGCAGTCCTCAGCTTGCACTGTCGACATAGCTTTCAACGACAAGGTCGAAGGCCGACAGGCCATGCATCTGTTTGGGGGCCGACAGCACGCGCATGCGGCGCAGCCCGAGATCCTTGAGGATCTGCGCGCCGATCCCGTACGTGCGCAGCACCGGCGCACCCTCGGTGCGCGTCGCCCCGCTATCGATGCCATCGAGTGCGCGAATCGCCTCGACGAGTTCGCGAGGCGATTCGGTATCGCGCAACACCACGATCACACCCGACCCCTCACGGGCGATGCGCTCCATCGCCGCGCGCAGCGTCCAGCGCAGCGGCCCCGAGCGAATGTCGAGCACATCGCGCAGCGTGTCGGTCAGGTGCACCCGCACGAGTGGCGCAGGCGTTGCGGAGAGATCGCCACGCACGAGTGCGAGGTGCACGTCGCGATGCACGTGATCCTGATAAGCAAGCAATCGGAACTCGCCGTACGCCGTGTCGATGTTGCGATCGGCGATGCGCTCCACGGAGCGCTCGGTGCGCAGGCGATAGCGGATGAGATCGGCGATGGTGCCGATGCGCAGACCGTGCTCGCGCGCAAAGCGCTCGAGGTCCGGGCGACGCGCCATCGTGCCATCGTCGTTCATGATCTCGACGATCACCGCGGCGGGCTCGAGTCCTGCGAGCCTCGCCAGATCGCAGCCGGCCTCCGTGTGGCCGGCGCGCGTCAGCACGCCGCCAGGCTGCGCCATGATCGGAAAAATGTGCCCGGGCTGCCGCAGATCCTGCGGGCGCGCCTGCGGCGCCACGGCCGTGCGCACGGTGTGCGCCCGATCGTAGGCGGAGATCCCGGTGGTCACGCCCTCAGCCGCTTCGATGGAGAGCGTGAAATTCGTGCGGTGCTCGCGATGCGTATCGCTCACCATCAGCGGCAGGCGCAGCTGCCGACAGCGCTCCTCGGTGAGCGTGAGACAGATCAGGCCTCGACCGAGCCGCGCCATGAAATTGATGTCCTCGGGGCGCGCCTTGCAGGCCGCCATCACGAGATCACCCTCGTTCTCGCGATGCTCATCGTCCATGATCACGACCATCTTGCCGGCGGCAAGATCGGCGAGGATGTCTTCGATGCTGTCGAGACCACTGCCCATCAGCGCTGAACCTCCAGCAGTCGCTCGACGTAGCGCGCGACCTGATCAACCTCGAGATTGACGCGACGACCGACCACGAACTCACCGAGCGTCGTCACCTGCTGTGTATGCGGGATGAGATTGACGCTGAAATCCGCCGGGCCCGCCTCGTTGATGGTGAGGCTCACGCCATCGATGGCGACCGAGCCCTTGCGCGCGAAATACCGCGCCAGCGGAGCCGGACAACCAAAGCGCATGCGGACCGAGCGGGCATCGCTCGCAATATCGAGCACGGCGCCGACACCATCGACATGCCCTGAAACCAAGTGGCCACCGAGGGCATCGCCCGCACGCAGCGCAGGCTCGAGATTCACCCGACTGCCCTCAGTCAGAGCGCCGAGAGTGGTGAGCGAGAGCGTTTCGTTGGAGACATCCGCCGCAAAAGAATCGGCCGTGATCTCGAGCGCTGTAAGACACACCCCACTCACGGCAATACTGTCGCCCGGGCGCGTGTCCGCGAGGCTCATGCGCGAGACCGCCACACGCAGGCGTACGTCGCCGCCGCGCGGCTCGAGCGCAATGATGCGACCTACATCCTGAACGATACCGGTGAACATGGGCGCCCTCAGTGACGGCGCAGCATGATACGGATATCCGGGCCGATCTGCCGCAGATCGCGTACCTGCCAGCAGGGCGAATCCGCAAGCCGCTCGAGATCGGGCCACGCGGCGAGCGGTCGGGCCGTGGGCCCGAGCAGCCGCGGTGCGAGGTAGAGGACGAGCTCATCGACGAGCTCGGCCGCCAGCAGCGC
>CAISHQ010000165.1 GCA_903885195.1 uncultured Pseudomonadota bacterium
GGCGAGATCCTCGTGCCCACCGAAGAGGTGGTCGAGATGCGCGACGGACAGAAGCGCAAGAGCGAGCGCAAGTTCTATCCGGGCTACGTGCTCGTGCAGATGGAGATGGACGAGGACACTTGGCACCTGGTGCATGAAGTGCCCAAGGTCCTGGGCTTCATCGGCGGCACCAAGGAAAAGCCCGCGCCGATCACGGATCGCGAGGCGAACCAGATCCTGCGTCGCGTCGAAGAGGGTGTGGAAAAGCCGCGTCCGAAGGTGATTTTCGAGCCGGGCGAGGTCGTGCGGGTGACCGATGGTCCCTTCAACGATTTCAGCGGCGTTGTGGAGAACGTGAATTACGAGAAGAACCGCCTGCAGGTGGCGGTGCAGATCCTCGGGCGCTCGACGCCGGTGGAACTCGACTTCTCGCAGGTGGAGAAGGCCTGAGCCTGACAGCTCGGGTCTGGTAAACGTCACGCGAAGGATCGCGTGACGTCAACGGCAAGGAAGCGCATGGGGAGTTCGGCAAGGTTGCCGGACGTTGGTACCCAGGAGAGATAACGATGGCCAAGAAAGTCCAAGGCTACGTCAAGCTGCAGGTGCCTGCAGGCTCGGCGAACCCTTCACCGCCCATCGGCCCGGCCCTGGGCCAGCAAGGCGTCAACATCATGGAGTTCTGCAAGCAGTTCAACGCTGCCACGCAGAAACTCGAAAAGGGTCTGCCGATCCCGGTGGTGATCACCGTGTACGCCGACCGTAGCTTCACCTTCATCATGAAGACGCCGCCGGCCGCGGTGCTGATCCGCAAGGCGATCGGCATCGAGAAGGGCAGCGGTACGCCGAACACGGCGAAGGTGGGCAAGATCACTCGCGCCCAGCTCGAGGAAATCGCCAAGACCAAGACCCCGGATCTGACGGCTGCCGACCTCGATGCGGCAGTGCGGACGATTGCCGGCAGCGCCCGTTCGATGGGCGTCGATGTGGAAGGAGTCTGACCATGCCCGCAACACCCAAGCGTATGAAGCCCTGGAAGGATGCGCTGCCGCCGGGCAAGCAGTATCCGATCGACACCGCGCTGCAGCTCGTCAAAGATTTCGCCAAGGCGAAGTTCAATGAATCTGTCGATGCCGCCATCAACCTCGGTATCGATGCCTCGAAGTCCGACCAGCAGGTCCGTGGCTCGACCGTGATGCCGAACGGCATCGGCAAGACGGTGCGTGTCGCCGTGTTCACCTCCGCGCGTAGCCAGGAGGCCGCCAAGGCCGCCGGCGCCGACATCGTGGGTCTCGAAGACCTCGCCGAGAAGGTGAAGGCCGGTCAGATCGACTTCGACGTCGTGATCGCGAGCCCCGATGCCATGCGTGTGGTCGGTCAGCTCGGTCAGATTCTCGGACCTCGCGGCCTCATGCCGAACCCGAAGGTCGGCACCGTGAGCCCGGACGTCGCCGGAGCCGTGAAGAACGCCAAGAGCGGCCAGGTGCGCTACCGCGTTGACAAGGCCGGCATCGTCCACTGCACCATCGGCAAGGCGAGCTTCGAGTCCAACCAGCTGAAGGAAAACCTGCTGGCGTTGCTCGCGGATCTGCAGAAGGCCAAGCCGGCGACCTCGAAGGGCGTGTTCCTCAAGCGGGTCACGTTGTCTTCGACCATGGGTCCTGGCGTGCAGGTGGATCAGGGCTCGCTCGGTCTCTGACCGGGCGGGATCGGAAGTTTTGATTGATGCGGGTCCGGCACCGTGAGGTGCCGGGTTCCATCGAAGACCGCAGGCGGGAAGGGAAACGGCCCACGCGTTTCGCCAGCCCTTAATGATCGCCTGCGCAGGTGGTGTGCCGCTCAGACGAGGATCGTCCTCGTATGAAGGTCACCGTCGATAGGTCCGGCAGGGAACGCAAGTTTCCAGCCGGTGTGTGATCTTCAGGAGAGGAGTAATCAACTAGTGCCTCTGAACCTAGAAGACAAGAAAGCGCTGGTAAAGGAAGTGGCGGAGATTGCGGCTGTTGCGCAATCGGTGGTCGCTGCCGAATACCGTGGAATCACGGTGACGCAGATGACCGAGCTCCGTGCCAAGGCCCGTGCCCAAGGCGTGTACATGCGTGTCGTCAAAAACACGCTGGCTCGCAAGGCAATGGTCGGCACGTCGTTCGAAGCGGTCGGTGCCCAACTGAAGGGTCCGCTCGTGCTCGCTTTCTCGAAGGACGACCCGGGCGCCGCTGCGCGCGTGGTGAAGGACTTCGCGAAGTCGAACGACAAGCTCGTCGCGACGCTCGTATCGCTCGGTGGCCAAGTGCTGCCGGGGTCGGATCTCGAGAAGGTCGCTTCGCTGCCGACGCGCGAACAGGCTTTGTCGATGCTCTTGGGAACGCTCAAGGCACCGATCGAGAAGTTCGTGCGCACGGTGGTGGCACCGCACACCAAGCTGGTCCGCACCGTCGCGGCTGTCCGCGACGCCAAGCAGGCCGCCAGCGGTTGATCTTGTTGCCCTTGAAAAAACTTTGGAGTTACCACAATGGCTGTTAGCAAGGACGAAATCCTCGAAGCAATTTCCAACATGAGCATCATGCAGGTCGTCGAACTGATCTCCGACATGGAGAAGAAGTTCGGTGTGACCGCTGCTGCTCCGGTGGCCATCGCGGCCGTCGCGGGTCCCGCCGCCGCTGCTGCGCCGGCTGAAGAGAAGACGGAGTTCACCGTCGTTCTCAAGGAATACCCGGCGGACAAGAAGGTCGGCGTCATCAAGGTCGTGCGCGAACTGACGGGCCTCGGCCTGAAGGAAGCGAAGGACCTCGTCGAGGCCGTTCCGGGCACGGTGAAGGAAGGCGTGAACAAGGCCGATTCCGACACCATGAAGAAAAAGCTGGAAGAAGCCGGCGCGAAGGTCGAGATCAAGTAATACCCGCCGCATTCGTGGTGGGCATTACCGTTGTATCAGGCGGCACGCGGCAACTGGGGTGGAAAACCCCGGTTGCCGCGTCGTCCGCGTCCCGTTTGTAAAAGAGGTGTCCGATGGCTTACTCCTTCACCGAGAAGAAGCGCATCCGCAAGAATTTCGGCAAGCAGGGCAGCGTTCTCGAAACGCCGTACCTGCTGGCGATCCAGCTCGATTCCTACCGCCAGTTCCTGCAGGCCGACAAGGTCGAGGCGGCGCGTGAGGACATCGGTCTGCATGCGGCGTTCAAAACCGTGTTCCCGATTTCCAGTTATTCGGGCAACGCGGTGCTCGAGTACGTCAGCTATCGGCTCGGTGAGCCGGTGTTCGACGTCAAGGAGTGCCAGCTGCGTGGGCTGACCTACGCTGCACCGCTGCGCGTCAAAGTGCGCCTTGTGGTGTACGACAAGGAAGCCTCGGGCCCGAAGAAGCCGGTCAAGGATGTGCGCGAGCAGGAGGTTTACCTCGGTGAACTGCCGCTCATGACCGACAACGGCACCTTCGTCGTCAATGGCACCGAGCGTGTCATCGTCTCCCAGTTGCATCGCAGCCCGGGCGTGTTCTTCGATCACGACCGCGGTAAGTCGCACTCGTCGGGCAAACTGCTGTTCAGCGCCCGCATCATTCCCTACCGTGGCTCGTGGCTGGACTTCGAGTTTGATGCCAAGGACTGCGTGTTCGCGCGTATCGACCGTCGCCGCAAGCTGCCAGTGTCGATCATCCTGCGTGCGCTCGGCATGAACGAGGGCGAAATCCTCGATACGTTCTTCGACAAGAACACCTTTTTCATCTCGAAGGAGGAGACCTCCCTCGAGCTCGTGCCGGCCCGCCTGCGTGGCGAGACTGCGGCATTCGAAATCCGCATCGGCGACCAGGTGGTCGTCGAGGAAGGCCGCCGCATCACGGCGCGCCACGTGCGTCAGCTCGAGGACGCTGGCGTGCGCAAGCTCGCCGTGCCCCGTGACTACATCTACGGCAAGATCGTCGCGCACGACGTCGTCAACACCGACACCGGCGAGATCATCGCCAAGGCCAACGAGGTGATCACCGCCGCTTCGGCCGAGAAGATCATCGAAGCGGGCGTCACCGAATTGCGTACGCTGTACGTCAATGATCTCGATCGCGGTCCGTACATATCGGACACGCTGCGCATCGACGCGACCCGCAATCGTCTCGAGGCGCTCGTCGAAATCTACCGAATGATGCGCCCCGGCGAGCCGCCGACCCGCGATGCCGCCGAGAACCTGTTCAGCAACCTGTTCTTCAACCCCGAGCGTTACGACGTCTCAGCCGTCGGCCGCATGAAGTTCAACCGCCGCGTGGGTCGCAAGGAGATCACCGGTTCGAACGTGCTCTCCAAGGAAGACATCCTCGATGTGCTGAAGGTGCTGATTGCGATCCGCAACGGCGACGGCACGGTCGATGACATCGATCACCTCGGCAACCGTCGCGTGCGCTCGGTCGGCGAAATGGCCGAGAACGCGTTCCGCGTGGGTCTCGTGCGTGTCGAGCGCGCGGTCAAGGAGCGGCTGAACATCGCTGAAAGCGAGCCGCTGATGCCGCAGGAGATGATCAACGCCAAGCCTGTGGCGGCCGCGGTCAAGGAATTCTTTGGTTCCTCGCAGCTCAGCCAGTTCATGGATCAGAACAATCCGCTCTCCGAAGTCACGCACAAGCGGCGTGTTTCGGCGCTCGGCCCAGGTGGTCTGACCCGCGAGCGCGCCGGCTTCGAAGTGCGCGACGTGCACCCGACCCACTATGGCCGCGTTTGCCCGATCGAGACTCCGGAAGGTCCGAACATCGGTCTGATCAATTCGCTGTCGGTCTATGCGCGCACCAACCAGTACGGCTTCCTCGAGACGCCGTACCGCCGCGTGGAGAACGGTCGCGTCACCGACAAGATCGACTATCTCTCGGCCATCGAAGAGGGTGAGTTCGCGATCGCGCAGGCGAACGCCATCACCAATGCGAAGGGGGAACTGTCGGACGAGCTCGTCTCGTGCCGTTTCCAGAACGAGTTCACGCTGATGCCGCGCGAGCGCATCAACTACATGGACGTGTCGCCGAAGCAGATCGTCTCCGTGGCGGCCTCGCTGATCCCCTTCCTCGAGCACGACGACGCCAACCGCGCGTTGATGGGCTCGAACATGCAGCGTCAGGCCGTGCCGACGCTTCGTACCGAGGCGCCGCTCGTCGGCACCGGCATGGAGCGCCCGGTGGCGATCGACTCGGGCGTGACCGTCGTCGCTCGTCGTGGCGGCGTGGTCGACTCGGTTGATGCCTCGCGCATCGTCGTGCGGGTGAATGACGCCGAGACGACCTCGGCCGAACCCGGCGTCGACATCTACAACCTCACGAAGTACACCCGTTCCAACCAGAACACCTGCATCAACCAGCGCCCGCTGGTGTCGGCAGGGGATGTCATCGCGCGCGGCGACGTGCTCGCGGATGGTCCGTCCACCGATCTCGGCGAGTTGGCGCTCGGCCAGAACATGCTGGTCGCCTTCATGCCCTGGAACGGCTACAACTTCGAGGACTCGATCCTCATCTCCGAGCGTGTGGTGCAGGAAGATCGCTTCACCACGATCCACATCGAGGAGCTGACCTGCGTTGCCCGTGATACCAAGCTCGGCTCCGAGGAAATCACCGCGGATATCCCGAACGTCGGCGACCAGGCACTCAACAAGCTCGACGAAGCGGGCATTGCCTGGATCGGCGCCGAAGTGCGCGCGGGCGACATCCTGGTCGGCAAGGTGACGCCGAAGGGCGAAACCCAGTTGACCCCGGAAGAGAAGCTGCTGCGTGCGATCTTCGGCGAGAAGGCGAGCGACGTGAAGGACACCTCGCTGCGCGTGCCGCCGGGCATGGATGGCACGGTCATCGACGTGCGCGTGTTCACGCGCGACGGCGTGGAGAAGGATTCGCGCGCGTTGTCGATCGAGAAGGCTGAAATCGAGCGGGTCCGCAAGGACTTCGGCGATCAGCAGCGCATCCTCGAAGATGACATGTTCCAGCGTGTGCGCGGCATGCTGGTCGGCAAGGTGGCCGCAGGTGGTCCGCAGAAGCTCAAGTCGGGCACGAAGATCACCGCCGAGTACCTCGACGGCGTCAACCGCGACGAGTGGTTCGCCATCCGTCTCGACGACGAAGAGGCCAACACGCAGCTCGAGTCGACCGCCGAGCGTCTGCGCGAGCAGCGCAAGATGTTCGAGGCGAAGCTCGAGAACAAGCGCGGCAAGATCACGCAGGGCGACGATCTGTCACCGGGCGTATTGAAGATGGTCAAGGTGTACCTGGCCGTGAAGCGCCGCGTGCAGCCGGGCGACAAGATGGCCGGCCGCCACGGTAACAAGGGCGTCATTTCGACCATCGTTCCCGTTGAAGACATGCCGTACCTCGAAGACGGCACCCCGGTGGATGTCGTACTCAACCCGCTCGGCGTGCCCTCGCGCATGAACGTCGGTCAGGTGCTCGAAACCCACCTCGGTTGGGCTGCCAAGGGGCTCGGTCTGAAGATCGGCCGGATGCTCGAGGCGCAGCAGGCGGTGGGCGAGGTGCGCAACTTCGTCTCGCGTGTCTACAACGAGACCGGCGGTCAGAAGGAGGCGATCGACAGCCTCAGCGACTCCGAAGTGGTGGCGCTCGCGCGCAACCTCTCGCGTGGCGTACCCATTGCGACGCCGGTGTTCGACGGTACCGCGGAAACCGAGATCAAGCATCTGCTCGAACTCGCCGATCTGCCGGTGTCCGGACAGACTTACCTGCACGACGGCCGTACGGGCGAGCGTTTCGAGCGGCCGGTCACGGTCGGCTACATGTACATGCTGAAGCTCAACCACCTGGTCGACGACAAGATGCACGCCCGCTCAACGGGACCGTACTCACTCGTCACGCAGCAGCCGCTCGGCGGCAAGGCGCAGTTCGGTGGCCAGCGCTTCGGCGAAATGGAAGTCTGGGCACTCGAGGCCTACGGCGCGGCCTACACGCTGCAGGAAATGCTCACCGTGAAGTCGGACGACGTGAATGGCCGTACGAAGATGTACAAGAACATCGTCGACGGCAATCACCAGATGGATGCCGGCATGCCCGAATCGTTCAACGTGCTCGTCAAGGAAATCCGCTCCTTGGCGATCAACGTCGAACTGGAACAGGATTGAGGTGCAGTCATGAAAGATATTCTGAACATCTTCAAGCAGAACGCACCCGTCGAGCACTTCGACTCGATCAAGATCGGGCTCGCATCGCCCGAGATGATCAAGTCCTGGTCCTTCGGCGAGGTGAAGAAGCCTGAGACGATCAACTACCGCACTTTCAAGCCGGAACGCGATGGCCTGTTCTGCGCGAAGATCTTCGGGCCCGTCAAAGACTACGAGTGCCTGTGCGGCAAGTACAAGCGACTGAAGCATCGCGGCGTGGTCTGCGAAAAGTGCGGCGTCGAGGTCACCCAATCGAAGGTGCGCCGCGATCGCATGGGCCACATCGAGCTGGCTTCGCCTGTCGCGCACATCTGGTTCCTCAAGTCGCTGCCTTCGCGTATCGGCCTCATGCTCGACATGACGCTGCGCGAAATCGAGCGAGTGCTGTATTTCGAAGCCTTCGTGGTGATCGATCCGGGCATGACCCCCATGACCCGCGGTCAGTTGCTGACCGACGAGATGTACCTCGAGGCCATCGAGCAGCACGGCGATGAGTTCGACGCGCGCATGGGCGCCGAGGCCATCCACGAGTTGCTGCGTTCGCTCGACCTGCAGGCCGAAGTCAACAAGGCCCGCGAGGACATGGCGAACACCGCCTCGGAGACCAAACTCAAGCGGCTCTCCAAGCGCCTGAAGCTGATCGAGTCGTTCATCGAGTCGGGCAACAAGCCCGAATGGATGGTGATGACCATCCTGCCGGTGCTGCCGCCCGATCTGCGCCCGCTCGTGCCGCTCGACGGCGGTCGCTTCGCGACCTCGGATCTCAACGATCTCTACCGTCGCGTGATCAACCGCAACAACCGCCTGCGGCGGCTGCTCGAGTTGAACGCGCCGGACATCATCGTGCGCAACGAAAAGCGCATGCTGCAGGAGGCTGTGGACGCACTGCTCGACAACGGTCGACGTGGTCGTGCCATCACCGGCACCAACAAGCGCCCGCTCAAGTCGCTCGCCGACATGATCAAAGGCAAGCAGGGCCGCTTCCGCCAGAACCTGCTCGGCAAGCGCGTCGACTACTCGGGCCGTTCGGTCATCGTGGTGGGTCCGACGCTGCGTCTGCACCAGTGCGGCCTGCCGAAGAAGATGGCGCTCGAGCTCTTCAAGCCGTTCATCTTCCAGAAGCTGCAGCTGCGCGGTGACGCGTCGACCATCAAGGCTGCGAAGCGTCTCGTCGAGCGCGAAGGGCCGGAGGTGTGGGACATCCTCTCCGAGGTGATCCGCGAGCACCCCGTGCTGCTCAACCGCGCGCCGACGCTGCACCGCCTCGGTATCCAGGCTTTCGAGCCCGTGCTGATCGAAGGCAAGGCGATCCAGCTGCACCCGCTCGTCTGCACGGCGTTCAACGCCGACTTCGACGGTGACCAGATGGCCGTGCACGTGCCGCTGTCGCTCGAAGCGCAGCTCGAGGCACGCGCGCTGATGATGTCCTCGAACAACATCCTCTCGCCGGCCAACGGTGATCCGATCATCGTGCCGTCGCAGGACGTGGTGCTCGGTCTCTACTACATGACCCGCGAGCGCATCGGTGCAACGGGCGAGGGCATGATGTTCGCCGACGTGGGCGAGGTGCATCGCGCCTACGAGACGCGTCAGGTTCACCTGCAGGCGCGCATCAGCGTGCGTATCCGCGAAGTCGTCCCGCAGGACGATCAGTGGGTCGAGCGTCGCCGCCTCGTGAAGACCACCGTGGGTCGTGCGCTGCTCTCCGAAGTCATTCCCGATGGCTTGTCCTTCGACATTGTCAACCAGGACATGACCAAGAAGGCGATTTCGGCGACGATCAACGCCTGCTATCGCCAGCTCGGCCTCAAGGATACGGTGATCTTTGCCGACCGGCTGATGTACACCGGGTTCCAGTACGCGACCCGCGCGTCGGTGTCGTTCGGCATCGACGACATCGTGATCCCCGAGCAGAAGGTGAAGATCGTTGCCGCGGCCGACAAGGAAGTGAAGGAGATCCAGGACCAGTACGCCTCGGGTCTCGTCACCAACGGCGAGCGCTACAACAAGGTCGTCGACATCTGGTCGCGCGCGAACGATCAAGTCGCCAAGGCGATGATGGAGAAGCTCGGCAGCGAAGAGGCGACCGACTCGAAGGGTGCCAAGCAGCGGCAGAAGTCGTTCAACTCGATCTTCATGATGGCCGACTCCGGTGCCCGCGGTAGCGCGGCCCAGATCCGTCAGCTCGCCGGCATGCGCGGCCTGATGGCCAAGCCCGACGGCTCGATCATCGAGACGCCCATCACGGCAAACTTCCGTGAAGGTCTCAACGTGTTGCAGTACTTCATCTCGACGCACGGCGCCCGTAAGGGTCTGGCCGATACGGCGCTGAAGACCGCTAACTCGGGTTACCTGACCCGTCGACTCGTCGACGTCGCACAGGATCTCGTGGTCACGGAGACCGATTGCGGCACGACCAACGGCCTCACCGTGACGCCGCTCGTCGAGGGTGGTGACGTGGTCGAGGGCCTCGGCGAGCGCGTGCTCGGCCGTGTGGTCGTCGAAGATGTGCTTAAGCCGGGTGGCAAGGGTGCCGTGCTGTTGCCCGCCGGAACGCTGATTGATGAGCATCTCGTGCGCTTGCTCGAAATGCAGGGCGTCGATCAGGTCAAGGTGCGTTCGCCCATCACCTGCAATACGCGCTACGGCGTCTGCGCCATGTGCTACGGGCGCGATCTCGCCCGCGGTCGCATCATCAATATCGGCGAAGCAGTCGGCGTCATGGCCGCGCAGTCGATCGGCGAGCCGGGCACGCAGCTGACCATGCGTACCTTCCACATCGGCGGTGCTGCCTCGCGTGCGGCGGCGGCCTCGAGCGTGGAAGTGCGCAATAAGGGAACGCTGCGCTTCCACAACGTGAAGACCGTGGCCCACGAGAAGGGCCACCTCGTCGCGGTATCCCGTTCGGGTGAAATCGGCGTGGTCGACGAGTTCGGCCGCGAGCGTGAGCGCTACAAGATCCCCTATGGTGCGCAGATCAACGCCCGCGAGGGTAATCAGGTGGCAGCCGGCCAGTCGGTCGCGACCTGGGATCCGCACACCCACCCGGTCGTGACCGAGGTGGCGGGCTTCCTGCGCTTCCAGGACTTCGTCGACGGTTTGACCGTTACCCGTCAGGTCGACGAGGTCACGGGCTTGTCGTCAGTCGTCGTTATGGACGGTAGCAAGCAGCGCGGCGGCAAGGAACTGCGTCCGACCATCAAGCTGGTCAACGCCAAGGGCAAGGAAGTGCCGTTCGCCAACACCGAGATTCCGGCCGTGTACACGCTGCCGGCGGGCGCCCTCATCAGCCTCGAGGACGGTGCCAAGGTGTCGGTGGGCGACGTCATCGCCCGCATCCCGCAGGAATCCTCGAAGACCCGCGACATCACCGGCGGTCTGCCGCGTGTGGCGGACCTCTTTGAAGCGCGCAAGCCGAAGGACCAGGCGATCCTCGCCGAGAAGAGCGGCACCGTCAGCTTCGGCAAGGAGACCAAGGGCAAGCGTCGTCTCGTCATCACCGAAGAAAAGGGCGAGAAGTACGAGGAGCTGATCCCGAAGTGGCGCCAGCTCAACGTGTTCGAAGGCGAGCAGGTCACCCGCGGCGAAGTCATCGCCGACGGCGAGCCGAATCCGCACGATATCCTGCGTCTGCAGGGCGTCCAGCCGCTCGCGAACTATCTCGTCCGCGAAATTCAGGACGTCTATCGTCTGCAGGGCGTGAAGATCAACGATAAGCACATCGAGGTGATCATCCGCCAGATGCTGCGCAAGGCCGAGGTAACGAGCGTCGGCGAAACGCCGCTGCTCAAGGGCGAACAGCTCGACCGCTCGCGTGCGCTCGACATCAACGATCGCACCGGTGCCGATGGCAAGCAGTTGGCGATGCTCGCCCCGGTGCTGCTTGGCATCACCAAGGCGTCGTTGGCCACCGAGTCGTTCATTTCGGCGGCGTCGTTCCAGGAGACCACTCGCGTGCTGACCGAAGCGGCGGTTCGCGGTCTCAAGGACGATCTGCGCGGTCTGAAGGAGAACGTCATCGTCGGTCGTCTGATCCCTGCCGGCACCGGTTTCGCGGCTCACGCGCATCGGCGTCGCAAGCTCGACGACTCGAACACCCGTCGCTTCATGGAGATCGGCTCCGCGGGCGGTGAGGGCGATGACTCGGCGGTCGGTGAGGAAGAGAGCGCAGCCGGCTGAGGTGTGAACCCTGGTGGATGAACCTGCGGGCAGCATTGCGGACAGTGCGGACGGTCTCTCGGGAATGAGCGATCGTCCGCACCGCATGCCGCCGGGGCATCCGACCCCGGTGCGTGTGCTGTTGCGGGGCCTCGAGCTCATCCAGGTGCTCAATCGGCATGGTCCACTGACCACTGCCGCGCTCAGTCAGAAATTGCGTCTGGCTCGTACCACGGTTAATCGTTGCCTCGCTACGCTCGAGGCCAGTGGCTTCGTCGAGCGGTTGCCGTCCCGGCGCTACGCACTCACCCTGAAAGCCTGTCTGCTGAGCCACGGCTTCGATGCGGCGACCGAACGCATCGAGCCGGTGCGCGCGGCGCTGCACGCCTCGACAACCAAAGTGCAGTGGCCCATGAGTCTGATGCGTCTGCAGTTTCCGCAGATGTTCATCGAAGATTCCACTGATCGCGAGAGCGGTTTCGCGGTCGAGTATTTCGAGCGCGGCATGCTCGTTCCCGTGCTGACTACGGCCTCCGGCCGCGCCTTGCTCGCGTTCTCCGGTGCGCGCGTTCGCGAGCTGCTGCTCGATCACCTCTGGCCGAACCGCCCGGAGGAAACCCAAGCGTCCTGGACGGATCGCGCCGCGCTCGATGGAGAACTCGCCACCACGCGTGAGCGTGGCTACGCGCGCTCGACGCGGCCGCTGCGCTTGACCGAGCAGGGCAGCATTGCCGTGCCCATCATGGCCGACGGCGAGCCGGTGGCGGCGCTCGCCGTGCGCTTTGCGCTCTCTGCCGTTTCATTTGAGGATGCGCGCAAGCGCTTGCTGCCCGCGCTGCAGGACATCGCACTCGGCAAGCTTGCTTGAACGCGGAGCGTTCGATGGATCCCGCGCTCCGCTCAGCCATTGAAAAACTCCACGGCCCCGCCGACTGGGTACATCTGTCCACCATCGATCGCGACGGTGGTCCGCACGTGACACCGATGATGATGGGGCTGCAGGACCCATGGCTGCTCTTCAGCCTCACCGGCAAGCAGAAGGTGCGCAATCTCGAGCGCGATCCGCGAGCCTGCGTGGCGATCTCGAAGCCGGGCACGATGGCACATGTCATCGTGTGGGGTCGCATCGAGATCCGCACTGACGCCGAAGCCCAGCAGATGTGGGAGGCGATGATCGTCGGTGCGTTCGGGCCGGAGGGCCTTGGCAAGCGTGCGCGCACGCTGTCGCGAGACGCCACGATGCTGGGCTTGCTCACACCCGAGCATCACCGCATCTACGGTCTCGACTAGTTCGCAACCGGCGTACGACTCACCACTTCAGTAGTTTTTCGCCGAGCAGTTTGCCGAAGGCCAGCGCCGGCGTGAGCGATAGTCCGCCGACGAACGCATCGCCCGAGGTGCGTCCAAAGCCTAAGACTTCGCCGGCAGCGTAGAGGTTTTTGATCGGCTTGCCACCCTTGCCGAGTACCCGCAAACCGGAGTCCACCTTCAGGCCCACAGGGCTTAGTACGGTCAGTCCCTGCGCCTTGATCCCGTAGAACGGTGCTTTCTCGATGCGGCGGATGAGGAACTGCTTGCCGTGTTTGCGATCGAGGCCGGCATCGACGGCGGCGTTGTACTCGCGGACCGTGCGCAGCAGGTTGGCCGAGGGTACGCCGAGTTTGCGCGCGAGCTCGACCAAGGTCTTCGCCTTGACGAAGGCCGGGTGCCGGCCGAACTTCGCCCGATAGACCTGCTTTGCATCGAGCGTCATCGTCGCCGCGTTCTGCAAGACGCCCTCATCGAAGACAATATGCATCGCCATGCCCGGTTGACGCAGCAGCGCGCGCTCGCGGTAGTCGATGCTCGGGTGATCTTCCTGCATGAAGCGCTCGCCGCGGTGGTCGACGAAGATCTCCCACACCTTGCGCGCACCCGGAGAGAGTGTGAGGAACGCACCCGTTCGCCCATCTTGGGGATCATCAAGCACGCCGGCGAAGGTACAGAGGAATTTGCTGCCGCCATCGGCTTGCGCACCGAGTGCGCGGGCGCACACCAGCCCGTCGCCTCGCGAGTAGGGGTTGACGTTCGAGCAGAGCGGATACTCGGGCGTCAGTTGCTCCCACAGCGCCTGGTTGGCCGCATAGCCACCCGATGCCAGCACCACGTTGCGCCCGTAGAAGTCGAACTCGCCGTTCGGCGTGCTGGCGCGCACCCCGGTTACTGCACCGCGTTCGTCGGTGAGCAGCGAGCGCATGCGATGCTGTAGCCGCAGATCAATGCGTCCTTCGCGCACCAGCCGATCGTGCGTCGGTCGCAGCGCCTCGAGTACGGAGAGACCCTTGTTGGGGCCCCAGAGATAACGTCGAGTCGAGTAGGCTTCATGCGCTTCGCCGGCCACCGGCGTGCCGGGGGCAGGCTGAAAGCCCAGATCCATCAGCCAGTCGATGGTGGCGGCCGCGTGATCGACGAACAATCGCAGCACGACCGGATCGATCTTGCCGTGGGCGATGCGCTGCGCGTCGCGGTAGTGTTCGTCGGGACTGTCCTCGATGCCTTGCGCTTTCTGCAGTCGGGTGCCCGCCGCGCTGATCTGGCCGGACGACCAGTGCAGCGTACCGCCGATGCGCAGGTCCGCCTCCAGTTGCAGCACGCGTGCGCCTCGCTCTGCAGCGCGGATGGCGAGCGGCAAACCGGCTGAGCCTGCACCGATGACGATGACATCGAAGCTGCGGGCAGGGTCGGCGGTGCTGGCGGAGGCCACCGCGGTGGTGGTGGCAGTGGCGACGCGACGGCGGGTGGTCATGGGCAGCGTTCCTAGAATGCAACAACCGAGCGTCGAGAGTACCGTGTTTGATGGAACCGCGGATAATGTCCCACATGAGCGCGACCGAAGCCGAGCGAGTGCAGCGTGACATGCTGTTCTGGCGCACTCCCGCTGGGGTGCGCCGGGAGTTCATCGATGCGCACAACGGGCGGCTGCACCTGCGGCTGGCCTGGCCCGGATCGACGCAGCCCGAGCCGGCGCAGCCCGAGCCAGCGCAACGAGCGCGAGTGCAGTCAGGGTCGTCGAAGGTACCGCTGATCTGTCTGCACCTCTCGCCCAATTCCTCTCGTGTCTATGCGCGCTTCATCGCCGAAATGGCACGCGACCGTCTCGCCGTGGCACCTGACACGCCCGGTTTTGGGTTATCCACGGCGCCGATCGACGATCCGTCCATCGACGACTACGCACGGTGTATTGCCGATCTTCTTGCGCATCTCGAACAGCGTTTCGGCTGCCGACAGTTCGACGTCATGGGCTATCACACCGGCTCGAAGATCGCGCTCGCTCTTGCGCGACGCGAAGCGTCACGCATCCGCCGCCTCGTGCTGGTGTCGGCACCGGTGTACACGCCCGAGGAACTCGAGAAGCAGCGGGCGAGTCTTGCGGTTGTTGCGGCCGACGCCTGGGCAAGCGATGGCGAGGCGCTGCGCAGGCGTTGGTTCGAGCATTGGCAATGGAAAGATCCCGAGGCGAGCGCCGCGTTCGTGCAGCGCGAGGTCGCCGAAGGCTTGTTGAACCAGACCGAGGCGCCTCGCGCCTATCGAGCGGCTTTCGCCGTGCAACACGCAGAATGGTTGCCGCAGACTCGTCAGTCGGTGTTGCTGCTGTGTCCGGATGATGATCTGCGCGAGCCGACGCTACGAGCGCAGCCGCTGCTAAGACACGGTCGTTTCGTCGAGTGTCGGGGCTGGGGGCATGGATTTCTCGACGTGCGTACTGAGGCCGCGGCCGCGTTGGTCCGCGGCTTCCTCGACGAACCCGAAGACCCGGCGACGGTGGCGAGTCAGCGCGAAGCCATAGTGCGGGCGCCCTCGGTTTCTGCAC
>CAISHQ010000166.1 GCA_903885195.1 uncultured Pseudomonadota bacterium
GGCAGTACCATGCCGCCTCCGCGAACCGGAGAGATGGCCGAGTGGTCGAAGGCGCACCCCTGCTAAGGGTGTAAGGGTCAAAAGCCCTTCGAGGGTTCGAATCCCTCTCTCTCCGCCAGCGTAACGCTGATGCGTTCGTTTGTTGTCCCATTGATTCGTGATTCGCTCCGTTGATTTTCGGATCCGCGGCCGTTGAGGCCGCGCATTTGACCTTCAGAAGGGGGTGGGATTCCGGCCCGCGGGGGTGCTAGACTTCGCGCCCCCGTTTGGGGTCAGTCGACAGCGCGCCCGTAGCTCAGTTGGATAGAGCGCATGGCTACGAACCATGAGGTCGGGAGTTCGAATCTCTCCGGGCGCGCCACTTCCCCCTGCGAGCGGGGATTGATCTCAAAGTGATATCACTTTAATATTGCTGTGCCCGTTGGGGTTACGACCCTTTTTTACAGGAGCACAGCCATGAACACCGGTCTTCGTCCCGCCAGCAAAGAAGTTGAAGTCAGCGTGCAGAGCGGCTGGCTGATGCTGGTGCCCGTTCTTTCGGCCTACCCCATCGGCGTGGGTCTGATCATCACTGCGGGCAACGGCGGCGGGGTCGCGTCCGGCATCATCGGGGGCGTCGTGCTGCTGTTCGGCATCATCTGCTCCGGCGGCTTTTTTACCCTCCAGCCCAACGAGTCCCGGGTACTGGTGCTGTTCGGCGACTACAAGGGCACGGTTCGCAAGGAAGGCTTTCACTGGGGCAACCCGTTCTACTCGGGTGGCGTCACGAAAACGACCACTTCGACCGATGAAAAGGGCCACCAGGTCACCCTGCAGTCGAAGCGCAATCCGCGCATGAAAGTCTCGCTGCGCGCACGCAACCTCAACGGCGAGCGGCTTAAGGTCAACGACAAGAACGGCAACCCGATCGAGATCGCGGCGGTCGTCGTGTGGCGAGTGCAGGACACGGCGCAGGCCATGTTCGATGTGGACGATTACGAGGATTACGTCAGCGTGCAGGCCGAGTCGGCCGTGCGCCATCTCGGCAGTCAGTACGCCTACGATCATGGTGAGGCTCATGAGGTCACGCTGCGCAGTGGCACCGAGGAGGTCACGGCCGCGTTGCAGGCCGAGTTGCAGGAGCGTTTATCTCGCGCCGGCGTGGTGGTCGAGGAGGCGCGGCTCACGCACCTCGCCTATTCGCCCGAGATCGCGCAGACCATGCTGCGCCGCCAACAGGCCGATGCCGTGCTCGCCGCCCGACAAAAGATCGTGCAGGGCGCGGTGGGCATGGTCGAGATGGCGCTCGCCGAGCTCGCCAAGCGCGGCGTCGTCGAACTCGACCCCGAGCGCAAAGCTGCGATGGTCAGCAATCTGATGGTGGTGCTCTGCGGTGAGTCCGACGCCAAGCCCGTGATCAATACCGGGACGTTGTACGGCTGATCCCGTGACGGCTCGCAAGTCGTTTCTGCTGCGGATGGATCCGAACCTCTACGAGCAGCTGGAGCGCTGGGCCGCGGACGAGTTTCGCAGCGTCAACGGCCAGGTCGAGTTCATCCTGCGTGACGCGCTGCGCAGACGGGGTCGCGCGCAGGGTGACGTTGGAGCTGCGACGCCTGATGCTGGGATCGGCGAGGACAACGATGCATCCTGACACTCCGTGGCGCGGACTCGGTGGCTGGTTCGCGGTGGGCGTGCTGCTCGCCGCGTACACGGTGTCGTTCCTCGATCGGCAGTTGCTCACCTTGCTGGTTCAGCCCATCAAGGCGGATCTTGGCTTGAGCGATACGCAGATCGGCATCCTGCAAGGTCCGGCGTTCGCGCTGTTTTACGCCACCATGGGCTTGCCGCTCGGCTGGCTTGCCGATCGGGTCAATCGCGTGCATCTGATGGCTGTGGCGATTGCCTTCTGGTCGTTGATGACTTTTCTTTGTGGTTTCGCGACCGACTATACGCACCTGCTGCTCGCGCGCTTCGGCGTCGGGTTTGGCGAGGCAGCCCTCGTGCCGGCGGCGGTGTCCTTGCTCGCAGAGCTCTTCAAACCGGAGCGGCGGGCCTTGCCCGTAAGCGTGTTCACTTGCGGCCTTGCGGTCGGGTCGGGGCTTGCGCTCATGTTGGGCGGAAGCTTCATCGCCTTTGCGGAGCAAGGGGCCGCGGAGCTGCCGCTTGTCGGTGAGTTTTTGGCTGCGCAGTCTCCGTGGCAGGTGGTGTTCATACTGGCGGGCCTCACAGGGTTGCCAGTCGCTTTGGTGATGTTGTGCCTCGCCGAACCGCGCACCGACGTTGTGGTCACGAGCGGGCCGCCGCTTTCTGCCGTGTGGCAACACCTGCGCGGCCAGCGTGACTACTTTCAGCCGCTGCTCCTCTCGATGGCGGCGCTATTCGTGGTGACGACGTCGTTGTCGGCCTGGCTGCCGTCGGTGCTCATTCGAGACTTCGGCTGGACTGCGATCGCCACGGGGGGGGCGCTCGGCCCGGTCATCCTGTTCGGCGCGCTGATCGGCAACCTCGCCGGTGGTACCGCTGCAACCTGGCTTGCGGCACGTGGCCGCACCGAGGCGACTTTGCTCACCATGTTCATCGGCGCGAGCGTCATGGTGCCCGCAGCGATCCTCACCTCTGCCGCGGCCTCACCCGAATGGCTGCTGGGTATTGCCGCGGTGTTGTATCTCGCGATGGCGGCGACCTTCGGCGTGGCCTCGCTCGCCTTCGTCGAGGTCACGCCGGCGCAGTTGCGGGGCCAGATCGTGGCGATTTATCTGCTCTTTGCCAATTTGCTGGGGCTAATGCTGGGCCCCACCGCGGTCGGCGTGTTCACCGACAGCGGGATACCGCTGCTCGCGCCCGTGGGTCACGCTCTGGCGCTCGTCATGGTGCTCGCCGGGCTGCCCGGCTTGTGGTGGCTCTGGCGCGCTCTGCAACGGCGCGCCGCGGTGACGGTCGGTGTCGCGATGCTCGGTGTCGTCATGGTGTTGGGTGGGTGGACCGCGCCCGTGGCATCGGCAGCCGGTGAGGCATCGCCAAGCGCCCGCGCCACCCTCGAGATCCGTGAGCCATGGCTGCGTTCATCGCCGCCCGGTGTGCCGGTGGGTGCCGGCTACCTGACGATCATCAATCGCGGCACCGCGGCGGATGAGCTCCTCGGAGCCGCCACACCGCGCGCATTGATGGTGCAAGTACACGAGACGCGCATGGAGCAGGGCGTGATGCGCATGCGCGAGCTGGAGCGTTTGGCGATCGCCGCCGGCGCGCAGATCGCACTCGCCCCCGGTGGCGCGCACCTGATGCTGACGGGACTGAATGAGTCCTTGCGGGTCGGGGAAAAGGTGCCCATCACGCTGCGCTTTGCGCGCGGCGGCGAGAAAACAGTGATCTTTGAGGTGCGTGAACCGCGTTAGCCGAGCGTATGGAAGACGCTTTGCACGTCGTCTTCCTGCTCGAGCTTGTCCACGAGGGCCAGGACCTCGGCGGCTTGCGCTTCGCCGAGTTCGGTCGGCGCCATCGGGATGTATTCGTGCTCTGCCGACAACGGCGCGATCTTGCGGGCCTCGAGCGCTTCCTGCAATTTGCCGAAGTCCTCGAAGGCACAGCGCGCCACGAGCTGAGCTTCGCCTTTTTCGCCGGTGCTCTCGCCCATTTCGTCGAGCCCGTGATCGATAAGGTAGAGCTCGAGATCGTCCTGATCGATGCCGGCAGGATCGAGGCGGAACACCCCCATCTTGCGGAACATGAAACTGACGCTGCCGTTCGTGCCGAGGTTGCCGCCGTTCTTGGTGATGATGTTGCGCACCGTCGCCACGGTTCGGGTCGGGTTGTCGGTGGCGGTTTCGATCAGCAGAGCAATACCGTGCGGTGCGTAGCCCTCGTAGATCACCGTCTCGTAGTTAGTGGCATCGCGGCCGCTCGCCCGCTTGATGGCAGCCTCGACCTTGTCCTTTGGCATGTTAACGGCGCGCGCATTCTGCAGGATGCGCCGCAGCGCCGGATTGCCCTGCGGATCCGGACCGCCGGACTTGACGGCCATGTTGATGTCCTTGGCGATGCGCGCGAACTGCTTGGCCATGCGGTTCCAGCGCGCGAACATGGCATGTTTGCGAACTTCGAATATGCGACCCATCCGCCATGTTAACCGGCAGGGCCGCTCGGGCGCTATGATCGGCTCCATGGATACACTCGGACAACTGTACAAACCCGCGCACGACGAAGCTGCCCGCCAGCGCTTTGTCGGCGTGCTGAAAGGCTATGCCAACGGCTCGCTCGAGCAGCAGCTCGATGCGCGCTACGAGTCGGTGCTGCGCCCCGCCTTCGCTGCGACCCGCGGTCAGGCTGCCCCGAGCAACCGCGACGAGGCACGCCCACTGTTCGAGTCGGACCCGCTCTATCAGCTCTGGGGTTCGATGGTGTACGCCTCGCAGGGCCTCATGTGGCAGACCGTCGGCACGACGTGTCGGCGCATCGGGCCTTCCTTCGAGGCGCGCGCCGCCAGCCTGCGCAGTGCTCCGCGCGGCTCGCTGACTCTGAATCCAGCGCTCGAAGTGCCTCAGCCGATCGCGCAGGTACAGATCCATCGTCAGCCTGGCGGCTACTTCCACGAGTCGCACTCGCAGGATCTGCACGCGGCGCTGATCTACTTTGGCACGTTGGAACTCTACCGCGCGGCCAAGGGCCTGACCGCCAACGCGCCGGTCGGCGAACCCGGCATCGGTCGCTTTATCGCGCAGGTCATCAAGCGCCGCTACCCGAACCTCAAGCCCCGACGCATCCTTGATCTCGGCTGCGGGCCGGGAACGGAGACCGTGGCGTATCAGGAGGCCTTCCCTGATGCGGAGGTTCACGGGCTCGACTTGTCGGCACCGTTCGTGCGTTTCGGGCACGCCTGGGCCGAGGAACGGGGGCTCGCCATGCATTTCCGCCAAGCCGATGCGCAGGCAAGCGGCTATCCGGACGGGCACTTCGATCTGATCGTCTCGCACATCCTGTTTCACGAGACCTGGCACGACGTGGCGCCGCGCATCTTCGCCGAGGCTCGGCGCATCCTCGCACCAGGCGGTGTGTTCCTGAATGCGGATGTGCCGTACCAACCCTCGCGGATGCCGATCCCGAAACAAGTCACCAACGACTGGCAAGTGCGCAACAACGGCGAGCCGTTCTGGACCGGGTTTGCCGACACTGACGTACCCGCGTTGCTGCGTGGTGCGGGGTTTGCGCCCGAGCAGATCGTTGCAGAGTACGAGCCGCTGGGTGCTGGGCACTACTATTTCTTTGGTGCGGGCCCCGCGGCCGCGGTGTCATCATGAGCGATGCACCGATCATGGCGCCGACCGCCGGTCCCGATCAGCCGCTGGCTGCGGCCAACATCTCGCAGCTGGTCGCCGTTGCGCTGCGTCTTGCCATGGAAGTGAGCACGCTGCGCGAACGTCTGCGGACCCAGCAGGTGCTGCTCGAGCAAGCCGGCGTGCTTGCGCCGGGGGCTGTCGATCGTTTCGTGCCGCAGGGTGAGGAGCTGCAGGCGAGGCTCGCTGCGGATCGCGAACTGATCGAGGCCTTGGCGAGCGACCTGCGGACTTAAGCGACCTGCGGACTTAAGTGTCGGTCATCGACGCGAGATCGCCAGTCGGTCCGCGATTGATGACGATCGCCTGGGTGCGCAAGTAGCGCGCGATGCCGGACGGGCCCATGCGTGAGCGACCGAGCCCCGAGAATCGAAAACCTTCCCACTCGAAGTCCGAGATCATGCTCGATAGCGAGGCGTCATTGATGCTGACGAACCCCGCTTCGAGTCGCTCGGCGATGGCGAGTGCCTGCTCTTCGCTGCCTGCAATCACATTGGCACTGAGTCCGTAATCGCTGTCGTTGGCGAGTGACACGGCCTCCTCGAGAGTGTCGTAGCCCATCATGGCAATCACAGGACCGAAGGTCTCCTCGCGCATCACACGCATGTCGTGATTTACGCCAGTGAGCAGCGTCGGTTCGCACCAGAGCCCACCGCGTTCGATGATGTGCCCGCCATGCTCGAGTGTGGCGCCGCGCGTGAGGGCGTCGGCGATGTGCTCGCGCACGATGTCCGCTTGCCGCGCCATGATGAAGGGGCCGATATGTCCCGCCGGATCATCGCAGGTGAGAGTGATGCCGCGGATGCTTTCTCGCAAACGCGAGAGCACCTCCGGGAGCACCCGGTGATCCACATACACTCGCTCGAGGGACTGACAGGCCTGTCCCGTGGCGAGCAGGCACGCGCGGAGGATCACCCGGGCGGCACGATCGAGATCCGCATCGTGCGTGACGATCAGCGGATCCTTGCCGCCGAGTTCAAGGAATGCCGGAATAAAGCGGCGGGCCGCGTGTTCGGCGACGAGCCGCCCCGTGCGTACGCTGCCGGTGCAGACGACTGCGTCCACGTGCTCGATGAGTTCGGCGCCCGTGCTGCCGGGTCCGAGCACGATGCGGGTGACGGCCGCGATCGCGGGCACCTGGTTGAAGATCTGCTGCAGCGGACGCGTGTACCGCGGCGTCACTTCGCTCGGCTTCAAGATCACGGCAGCGCCTGCGAGAAGTGCGGGCAGCGTGTCGATCATCGACAGGATCAGCGGAAAATTCCACGGCGCGATCACGCCGACGAGCGGGTAGGCCGTGTGATGTTGGCGACCGACGATGCCGAGGATCGACGACGGTCGCCACTCGGTACTGCGAAACACCTCGCGCGCGTGGTGCAGCCCAAGGTGGATCATGCCCTGCACGGCACCGGTCTCGATATGTGCAATACGCTCGCGTCCCGTATCGTGCGCGAGTGCGGCCTGCAGAGCGGCTGAGTGCGCGGCAAAGGCTCGGCCAAGCCCCGCGAGTGCGGCACTGCGACCCTCGATACCCAAGGCTTGCCAGTCGCGCTGCGCGCGCCGCAGCTCGGCGGCCGCTGAGACGATTTCCGCGCGGGGTGTGACATGCAGGGTGTCGTCGATGGCTCCCGTGCGCGGATTGCGGACAGGCAAGGTGCTGGCATGCGTCGCTGACATGATTGACTCCGTGGTGCGCATGGTTAGGTGCTCGCCCTGCAGTCTACCGTCACCGCCGACCTTGCTCGCAGGGGGGGCTGCGGGTGTAGTCTGCGACCATGGAATTCCAACTCAAGCAGCGCGGACGCGCCTCACTGCACTTTCTCTCCGATCTTGCGGTCTCGACCTCACGGTTCAAGTCGCGCATCGATGCCGACATCAAGGCTGCAGGACTCGATGAGTCCACGATGGCGGACGATCTCGACGATCGCTTGCGCCAGGTCGATGCCGCGCTCGCCGAATCTCCGGCCGCCGCAGCGCTTGCGGCACTCACCGAATATAGCGGCGTCAATCACGGTCGAGTGGCTGCAGCCGCCTTCGATGAGGTACGCAGCGAACTCGAGCCGCGGCTCAAGGCCCTCATGCAAGGGCCGACGACCATCGAGCCAATCCCGGGCGAGCGTCGGCCTTCCTACGCGGATGCCGCTTGGATACACCGCACGACGGGCGGCTGGGACGGGCACGAGTACCAAGGTTTCATCCACGGCGAGTTGATCCATCGCGAATACGTCGCGCGCAACTATCCGGGGGATATCTTTGCCCAGCGCAGACAGATTCTCTCGGTTTTGCCGCGGCGCGATTACCAGCGAATCTTCGAGGTCGGCACGAGCAGCGGTCACTACACGCTGCAGATCGCCGCTGAGTTCCCGCAGGCAGAGATCTGGGGCTGCGATCCGTCGCTGCGCATGCTCGAGCAGGCACAGCGCGTGGCGAACGAGCGGGGCCTGCGGTGGCGCCTGTTCCACGGCTCGGCGGACCGGACCGGTCTTGATGCGGACTGCGTCGATCTCGTCACGTCCTACATCGTGCTGCACGAGATTCCGCGCGAGGCCATCCACGCGCAGCTGCGCGAGGCGTATCGCTTGTTGCGGCCGGGTGGCGACATCCTCTTTTCGGACGTCACGCGTTACGCAGCGCTCAACAAGGCGGGCGTGCGCTGGGCTGAATACAACGCGGTGCACGGCGGCGAACCGTTCTGGCGTGAAAGCGCGAGCCTTGATCTGGCTACGGCGGCGCGCGATGCCGGCTTCACTCAGGTTCGATCGGAAGGATTCGGTGGTGGCATTTATCCCTGGTTCGTGTACGGACACAAACCGGCATGAGTGTGGAGCTGACCCCGCACGACTCGGCAGTGCGCGCCGATCGCGCCACGCAACTTGCGCTCACGCTGGCGCGCGAACTGTGGGTAGTGAAGGATCGGCTACTCGTTCTGGAAGCCGTGCTCGCGAGTGAAGGTTTTGCCGGACTCAGCGCCCGCATCGATGCCTTTCAGACTGATGAGGCCACACGCGCCGCGATCGACGCCGAGCGCAAGCGCTTTATCGCGGAGGTGACGGCGGCGCTGGATTTGCCGCCGGACCGGCAGGTCTGACCGGCCTTGCCGCACCGGGGGCCGGTGCGTTCGTGGTTCGCTTGGCGGGATTGTCGAAGTTGTCTGTCTTGCGCATGGCCTCTTCGGCCTGCTTCGTCATCACCACGATGCTGATGCGCCGGTTCATCGGGTTTCGCGGGTTCTTATCATCGATCAGCACGTAGGATGACATGCCGATGATGCGTGCAAACTTCTCGTCCGGCAGCCCCGCCGTCTTGAAGGTGCGCCGGGCCGTATTAGCGCGATCGGCCGACAGTTCCCAATTGGTGTAGTTCTGTCCGCCGCCGGCGAACGGCGTCTCGTCGGTGTGGCCCGAGATCGTGATGCGGTTCGGCACGGTGGCGAGATATTTGCCGACCTCGAGCAGCAACTCCCGGGCGTAGGGCTTCAGTTGCGTACCGCTCAGGTCGAACATCGGTCGGTTCTGCGCATCGACGATCTGGATGCGTAGGCCCTCGGGCGTGATGTCGAGTAGCAACTGATCTTTGTACTCTTCCAGCGTCGTGCTCTTTTCGATGGCCTCACGCAGTTCGTCGCGCAGGGTCTCGAGTTTGGCCTTGTCGCTGACCTCGGCGTTTTTCTCCACCTCGGGCATGCCGGCCCCTGACCCGGCGATTGGTGCCGGCGCCGAGGCGGTCAGGCCACCGCGCAACTCGATGGGGCTCGTGCTCGCTCCGCCGGGTCCCGACTGCCCTTGAGCGGACACCGACGAAAGACCGCGCTCCATGCTGGGATTCTTGAAGTACTCGAAGATGGCGGACTTTTGCTGATCGTTGACCGACGCGACGAGCCACATCACAAGGAAAAAGGCCATGAGCGCCGTGACGAAGTCGGCGTACGCCACTTTCCACGCGCCGCCATGGTGGCCGCCCGCAATGACCTTCTTGCGCCGGATGATGACCGGACGTGCTTCCTCGGCTGCAGGTTTTCCCTTCTCGGCCATTGCTGGCGTCCGCGCCTCAGGCCTTCGGCGGCTTATTCTTCAGCGAGCCTTCGAGATCGGAGAAGGTCGGCCGAACATCGCTGTAGAGCAGCTTGCGCGCGAACTCGATGGCCACCGGTGGCGGATAGCCGCGCACGCTGGCAACGAGGGCCATCTTGACGACCTCGAAGGCTTTGCCTTCTTCTTCGGCGCGCGCCTTCATGGCTGCCGAAATGGGACCCACGAAGCCGTAGGCCACGAGAATGCCGAGAAAGGTACCGACGAGTGCTGCACCGACCTTTTCGCCGAGCTCGGCAGCGCTCGAGTCGGCGACCGCCGCCATGGTGTTCACGATGCCGAGCACTGCCGCAACGATACCGAAACCGGGCAGCGCATCAGCGACTTGCTGTACGGCGTGCGCGGGCTCGTGGGCTTCCTTATGGTGGGTTTCGAGTTCGTAGTCGAGGAGTGTTTCGAGTTCGTTCGGGTCGAGATTGCCGCCCACCATCAGGCGCAGGCAGTCGACCACGAATTCCGTCATGTGATGATCGTCGAGGATGCGCGGATACTTCGAGAACAGCGGACTCTTGGCGGGCTCGGAGATGTCGTTCTCGATCGCCAGCAGGCCTTCCTTGCGCGATTTGACGAGCAAGTCGAAGATCAGTTTCAGCAGTTCGACGTAGGTCTCGCGGTTGTAGCGCGGTGGCTTGATCAGGCCGATGGCATCGCCAAAGGCTGCCTTGATCACCTTCAGAGAGTTACTGGTGACGAAGGCGCCTATCGCCGCACCCAGGATGACGACGACTTCGGAGGGATGCCACAGCAGCAGCAGGTTGCCGCCGGCCATGAGAAAGCCCGACACAACCGACACAACAACGATGACTGAACCGAACAGTGCGAGCATGAGCGGACGGAACCCGAGGTCCTACAGGGACGGATGGCGCGAGTTTAACCCGAATTAGCGGGGAGCAAAGCCGTTACCGAGCGGGCTCCGTGCGGCCACGTTGTTCCGCCGTGCGTCAGCAGTCACACTAGCGCTGAGTCTTTGGTCGCCCGTCGAGGTTGCCTCATGTTACTGCCCGTTTCCTATCTATTGGCTCTGCCTGTCCTGTTCGCGCTGGCTTTTGTAGGCTGGTCGATCTCCGTCCCGCGCCGCAACGTCGATGTCGTCGACACCCTGTGGTCTTTGATGTTCCTGTTGGCAGTGATTTTGTACGCAGGATTCCCGCCGGAAACGGTTCGGGGGCGGCTGCTCTTCGTGCTCGTCGCCATCTGGGCCATTCGGCTGTCGGTCTACATCACAGCCCGCAACTGGGGTCACGAAGAGGATCGGCGTTATCAGGCCATTCGGGCCCGCAACGAGCCCGGGTTTGCCTTCAGCAGCCTTTACCGGGTGTTCCTGTTCCAAGCTGTACTGGCGTGGGTCATTTCCTTGCCCCTTTATGGTGCGGTCGGAAGTGACGCGCCGCTCGGGCCACTCGATTATCTTGGTATCGCCCTCTGGCTAGTCGGCTTCGTCTTCGAGGCGGGCGGCGACTGGCAATTGGCCCGCTTCAAGCGCGATCCGGCCAACGCCGGCAAGGTCATGGACCGCGGGTTCTGGCGCTTCACGCGGCACCCCAACTATTTCGGCGATTTTGCGATCTGGTGGGGCTTCTACCTGATCGCACTGTCCGCAGGGGCGTGGTGGAGCATCGTTGGTCCGTTGATCATGAGCGTGCTGTTGCTGCGTGTGTCGGGTGTGGCGTTGCTGGAAAAGGACATTGGGCAGCGTCGCCCGGCCTACGCCGAGTACATCCGTCGCACCAACGCATTTTTCCCGGGGCCACCGCGGGACTGAAAGCGTCAGCCCGCGCTCAGAGCCTCAGCCCGCGCTCAGAGCCCCAGTCCGTACCCAGGGCGTCAGCCGGCGCTCTGGGCCTCGGACTCTCGAGAGGCCCGCTTGCGCTCGTGCTCTTTCAAGAAGCGCTTGCGCAGGCGGATCGACTGCGGTGTGACCTCGACGAGTTCATCCTCGTTGATGAACTCCACTGCGTACTCGAGCGTCAGCGGGATCGGCGGCACCAGCAGCAAGGCATCGTCCTTGCCTGCGGCGCGTACGTTGCTCAGTTTCTTTTCCTTGATCGGATTGACGACGAGATCATTGTCCCGGCTGTGGATGCCAATGATCATGCCCTCGTACACCTTTGAGCCGTGCTCGACGAACAATCGACCGCGCTCCTGCAGCGTGAAGAGGGAGTACGCCACGGCCTCGCCGTTTTCGTTGGAGATCAGCACCCCATTGTGACGCTCGGGAATCTCGCCCTTGACGATGTCGTAGCCATCGAAGATGTGGCTCATCAGCCCGGTGCCGCGGGTCATGGTGAGAAACTCGCCCTGAAAACCGATCAGGCCGCGTGCCGGGATACGGTATTCGAGTCGAACTCGGCCGAGACCGCGCCCCGTGGGGTCACCCTCGACCACCATGTCGAGCAACTCACCACGTCGCGTGCCGAGCTCGGACATCACGCCGCCCTGCAGGCCCTCGTCGATGTCGATGGTCAGTGCCTCGAAGGGCTCCTGCACCACGCCATCAATAATGCGCCGTAGTACCTGCGGCTTGCCGACCGCGAGTTCGTAGCCCTCGCGACGCATGTTTTCCACCAGGATGGTCAGGTGCAATTCACCGCGTCCGGATACCCGAAAAACATCGGCGTCGGCGGTTTCTTCGACGCGTAGCGCCACGTTGCTCTGCAACTCGCGCATCAGGCGATCGCGGATCTGCCGGCTAGTGACAAACTTGCCCTCCCGACCGGCGAGCGGCGAGGTGTTGACCTGAAAGGTCATCGACAGGGTGGGTTCGTCGATCTTGATCGGCGCCAACCCTTCGGCCTGTTCGGGATCGCAGAGGGTCAGACCGATGTTGACCTCGTCGATGCCCGTGACTGCGACGATGTCGCCGGCCGAAGCCTCCTCGACGGGAAAGCGCTCCAGGCCGCGAAAGCTCAGGATCTGCGCGATCTTGCCCGTACCCTTGTCCTCATCGCCCCAGCGCAGCGCCACGTTGCGACCGCTCTTGAGCGTGCCGCGACGGATGCGACCGATGCCGATTCGACCGACGTACGGGTTGTAGTCGAGTTGCGAGATCTGCAACTGCAGTGGCGCGTCGATTTCGGTGGGCGGCGGCGGGACGTGCTTCAGCACGGCGTTGTAGAGCGCCGTCATGTCGGTGGCCGGCTGCGTGAGGTCAGGAGTCGCCCAGCCCTGCAGCGCCGAGGCGTAGATGATCGGAAAGTCGAGCTGCTCGTCCGTAGCGCCGAGCTTGTCGAAGAGTTCGAAGGTGCGGTCGATGACCCAGTTCGGGCGCGAGCCCGGACGGTCGACCTTGTTGACCACCACGATTGCCTTGTGACCGAGTGCGAGCGCCTTGCGCGTCACGAAGCGCGTTTGCGGCATCGGGCCCTCGACGGCATCGACCAGCAGCAGCACGCCATCGACCATCGACAGCACGCGCTCGACTTCGCCACCGAAGTCGGCATGGCCCGGCGTATCCACGATATTGATGCGCGTGCCGTTGTATTCGATGGCGCAATTCTTGGCGAGGATGGTGATGCCGCGCTCGCGCTCGAGGTCATTGGAGTCCATCACCCGTTCGCCGATGCGCTCGTGCGCGGCGAAGGTGCCCGACTGCTTGAGCAGGCAGTCGACGAGGGTCGTCTTGCCATGATCGACGTGGGCGATGATGGCGATGTTGCGGATCGGGCGGGCGGTGGACATTGGAAGCCTGAACGGGCCAAAAAGGCCGCGCAGTGTACAGCGCCGCAGTCGCGGTTGCGACCGTCACGCCGCTTGTGAGTAAATCCACGGGTTGCGGACCCTCCGGTCCATAGGAGTGCATCATGAAGAATCGTTTCCTTTGTGGCGTCTTGGCGTTCGTTCTCGTCGGCTTGTCCTTGCCCGTCAGCGCGCAGGATGCGCGGGTCGCAGGCCAAGTGAAGCTGCGGCAGTCGGCGTACACCGTGCTCGGTGCGCAGATGGGCATCATGGCGGGCATGGTGCAGGGTCGGGCGCCCTACGATGCCAAGGCTTTCCAGGTCGCCGCCGATCGTGCGGCATTCATGGCCACCGTCGTACCGGATGTCTTTCCGGCGGGCTCCATGAACCCGAGCAGCAAGGCCAAGGCGGAGTTGTGGAACAACGCGGCCGAGTTCCAGAAACTCATGAAGGACATGCAGACCCGTACGGCGGCTCTGGTGACGGCTGCCAAAAGCGGCAACCTCGAGACCATCAAGCCCGCTTTCGGTGCCACGGGCGCAAGCTGCAAGGCCTGTCACGACAAGTACAAGGCTGACTGAGGCGTACAGGCGCATGCTGGCAGGGTCCATCGAGCGCCCGGTCGGGCGTTTGCATTACGAGGTGTCGGGGCGTAACCACGCCCCGACGCTCGTTTTGCTGCACCCGCTCGGTGCCAGCCTGGGCGTCTGGGACTCCCAGATGCCGCAGTTCGAACAGTTCTTTCGCGTGCTGCGCTTCGATACCCGCGGCCATGGCAAGTCCACGCTAGCGGGGAGTGGCGAGATCGAGTTCACGATCGGTGATCTTGCTGCCGATGTCATCGAGATACTCGATGCGCTGCACATCGAGCGGGCGCATTGGTGCGGCATGTCGCTCGGTGGCGTCGTCGCGTTGCAGGCAGCGATCACCTTCCCCGCTCGGGTGCAACGGTTGGTGCTCGCGAACACTGCCGCGCATTTTCCGACCCCTTCGATGTGGGATGAGCGACGCGCTGTCGCCTTGGGCCAGGGTCTTGCTCCACTGATCGAAGCGGTACCACAACGCTGGTTCACCGCAGCGTTCAGGGCCGCGCAGCCCGAGCGTGTAGAAAGCATTCTCGAACTCATGCGTCGCACCCAGCCTGCAGGCTACGCGGCCGCCTGCACTGCGTTGCGCGATACCGATCTGCGCGGCTCCTTGACGAGTGTCCGTGCTCCCACGCTTGTGATCGCGGGTGCGCAGGATGCCGCCACTCCTCTCGAGCGTGCGGAGGAGCTCTGCGAGAGCATCTCGGGTGCCGACCTGCTCGTGCTGGATGCGGCACACCTGTCGAACGTCGAGCAGGCCGAGGACTTTTCGCGCGCGGTCATCGACTTTCTGCGTGACTGAGCCGCGAGCAACCGATTCGCTGGTTGCGGACTACGTGCCGATTTGGATTGCGGGCGCCATCCGCGGACGGGTGCGCAGCGATCTTGTGTCTCTGATACGCGAGTTCCCCGAGGTCGAATCAGCCGAGGTGGGTCTGCGTCTGCGTGACGCGGGCGTCAGTCGCCCGGTGCGCAGCCGACGGCTGCAGGCGTTGGCCGAGCGACTCCGCGCGCGCGGCTGGATCGCCGACTGGCGCAACGAACTGTGCGCCGTGCTCGATGAAAACGGGGTAGAACTTGCGCGCTGCGAACGCGGCTTGTTCCGCACACTCGGCCTGCAGAACCGAGCCGTGCACATCAACGGTTATCGCAGCGACGGGCGTCTGTGGATCGCGCGGCGCAGCCTGAAAAAACGCGCTGACCCCGGCATGCTCGATAATCTGGCGGCGGGTGGGGTCGGTGCGGGCGAATCGCTGCGGCGAACCGCCATGCGCGAGTTATGGGAAGAGGCGGGTGTCCCCGTGGCGCTGGCGCGCAAGGTGGATTTCCCTGGCATGGTCATCCGCAGCCTGCGCGAAACGCGCTACGGCGTGCACGATGAACTGGTGATCGTCGCCGACATCCTGTTGCCCGAGCATTTTGAGCCGAGTGGCCGCGACGGCGAAGTGCAGGAATTCATGTGCCTGCCGGTCGAGGCGGTGCAGGCCGCGCTCGAGCGGGGCGAGTTCACGGTGGAAGCGGCGCTGGCGACCCGTGAGTGGTTGCAGCGGCACCGCCGCTGAGCCCGCTTTGGGCGAGCACTTGCAGCGCCTCGTCGGTCACCCGGTGCGGAATCCACCCCCGCAGATCGAGTGCCCCGAGCGAGCGGTAGAAGCGCAGCGCCGGTTCATTCCAATCGAGCACTGCCCACTCGAGACGCGTGAGTCGTTCACGCACGCAGCGCTCAGCCAGTTGTACGAGTAGCGCCTTGCCGATGCCGCGACCGCGGTACTCGGGTCTGACGAACAGGTCCTCAAGGTAGATGCCGTGGCGACCACGAAAGGTCGAGAAATTGTAGAACCACAAGGCGAAGCCCGCCGGCCTGCGTTGCGTACCGTCGTCCCACTCGGCAATGTCGCAGAAGACGCGCGGCACAGCGGCGAAGAGCGCTGCCTGCAACGCCTCTTCGGAGGCATCCACGGCATGCAGCAACTTTTCATAGTCGGCGAGCTCGCGGATCAAGGCGAGGATCAGGGGCACGTCGGTGGCTTGCGCCGGTCGCAGGGTCAGCATGAGCGGAAGAGTATACTGCCGGCCCGGCAGGATGCCGCAGCATCCGCTGGATAACACTGGTTTTCTAGGGAGTCAGTCATGCAGCTGCAGGGAAAAACCGTCGTCGTCACCGGCGGAGGTCGGGGTATCGGTCGTGAAATCGCCAAGGGTTTTGCCGCGAGGGGTGCCCACGTGGCGCTGTTCGATCTGCGCCAGGAGGATCTCGACGAGAGCATGCGTCAGTGCGTGGCCGCCGGCGCGGCGCTAGGCACCCGGGCTGCCGGTTATCTCGTCAACGTCACCCGTGAGGCCGAGGTTATCGCGGCACTCGATGCGGTGGTGGCCGACCTCGGTGGACTTGACGTACTCGTCAACAACGCCGGCATCGTGAAAGATGGACTGCTGATCAAGGCTAAGGACGGTGAGGTCACCGGCAAGATGAGCCTCGATCAATGGCAGGCGGTGATCGACATCAACCTGACCGGCGTGTTTCTGTGCGCGCGCGAAGCCGCCGAGCGCATGATCCGCCGCAAGCAGGGCGGAGTGATCATCAACATTTCCAGCATTTCCCGCTATGGCAATGCAGGGCAATCGAACTACTCCGCGGCCAAGGCCGGCGTCGCCGCGATGGCCGAAGTCTGGGCCAAGGAACTGTCTCGTTACGGTATCCGCACGGGGTCCATCGCTCCGGGCTATACGCGCACCGAGATCCTTGCGTCGATGCGTCCTGAGATGCTCGAAAAACTGACTGCGCAGGTGCCCTTGCGTCGGCTCGGTGAAGTGAGCGAGATCGCCCACGCGGCGATCTTCATCGCCGAGAACGATTTCTTCACCGGGCGCTGCATCGATCTCGACGGCGGCATGAGGATCGGCTGATGCGATCCTCGCCCGCGCGACGAGGGCAGCTGCGTGCGGCGATGGCGAGACTGATCGCCATGCTCGTTTTGGGAGCCGGAGTCGTTGCGCTGGATGCCGCGCCCGCTGCGGCGCAACCGGTAAGCGCGACGCGCGAACGTGTGGCCGTGCTCGGTACGGGCCGGGTGGGTGCCGCACTCGGACCGCGGCTCGCGGCGCTCGGTCATCCCGTGATCTATGGCTCGCGCGAGCCGCAACGGGCGGATGTGCAGGCACTGGTCGCCCGAAGTGGGTCGGGCGCCTCGGCGGCGCCCATCGCAGAGGCGGTCTTCCGTGCCGACTGGGTGCTGATCGCCTTGCCATGGACGGCCACCGAGTCGACGCTGCGTGCGGTCGATCTGGCCGACAAGCTGGTCATTGACCCGACCAACGCGCTGCGTTTCGTGCCGGCCTCCGGTTATATGGAAATGGCGGTCGAGACCTCGGCGGCCGAGCATATTCGGGAACTTGCGCCGCGTGCGCGTCTGGTGAAGGCCTTCAACACGATCGGCGCACACGTGATGGCAGATCCGACCGCTGCGGGCGGGCCGGTGACCGTGCCGCTCGCCGGTGACGACGTGGCGGCCAAGCGGCGGGTCGGTGCGCTCGTGCGCGAGCTTGGCTTCGAGGCCCAGGATCTTGGCCCGCTGCGGCACGCGCGGCAGCTCGAAGGCATGGCTCTGCTCTACATGGTGCCCTTGCTCAAGGGGCCGCGATCCGATGTGTTCGAGTACCACCTGCGGCGCGGCACGGCGCCGGTTCGCAGTCAGGGCGTGCGCCCGGCCGAATGAGACCTTGAGGTGTTCGCCCGCGCGTTTCGATTGGTGTGGTCCACGAGCCGCGCACTGACGCTGGCATTCGTACTGTTGACCGTTGCTGCGGGCGTGCTGCCTGCAGCCATCGCCTATGTGGGTGCGCAAATCGTTGATGCGGTAGTGGCTGCTTCGCGCGCATGGCCGGCGGCGGCCGGCTTCGACCTCGCGGCGCTGCGCGCGCACCCGGACGCTATCACGGTGCTCGAACTCGTGCTGCGTGAGGGCGTGCTGGTGGCGACCTTGGCCGCCGTGCAGCGCGCACTCAGCTTCTGTCAGTCCCTGCTGCGCGCTCAGCTCGGTCAGCGCGTCAACGTCATGATTCTAGAGAAGGCACTGACGCTGTCGCTCGCGCAGTTCGAGGACGCCGAGTTCTACGACAAGTTGACTCGTGCGCGTCGCGAGGCCTCGAGCCGGCCGCTTGCGCTCGTCATTAAGGCTTTCGGTCTGCTGCAAAACGGCATTTCGCTCGCGAGTTTTGCAGCCTTATTGGTTGCGTTTTCGCCGTGGGCCGTGGCCGTGCTGCTGTTGGCGGGACTGCCTGCCTTCATCGCCGAAACGAAGTTTTCCGGAGACGCCTTCCGTCTCTTCAAGTGGCGCTCGCCCGAGACCCGTATGCAGCTGTACCTCGAGACTGTGTTGGCGCGCGAGGACCACGCCAAGGAGGTCAAGCTCTACGGCCTCGGGGCGCGCTTGCTGCAGCGCTATCGCGAGATCTTTGAGCGACTCTATCGGGAGGATCGTGCGCTGACGCTGCGTCGCGACAGCTGGGGCTTCGCACTTGGTTTGTTCGGTACTGCGGCGCTCTACGGCGCCTACGCTTGGATTGCGCTCGAGGCGATCGCAGGCCTCATCACGCTCGGGCAGATGACGATGTACCTCATGCTGTTTCGCCAAGGGCAGTCGTCCGTCTCTGCGGGGCTCTCGGCGATCGGTGGGATGTACGAGGATCGACTGTACCTCTCGACGCTGTACGACTATCTCGAAACGCCCGCAGAGCCTGTTGCGGGCGGTCACGTCAGCGGACCTGATCCCGCCGACGGTTTGCGCTTCGAGCACGTGGGGTTCTGCTACCCCGGTGCGGATCGGCCGGCGCTCGAGGATGTCAGCCTGCACGTCAAGCGTGGTTCGACGCTGGCGCTTGTCGGTGAGAATGGTTCGGGCAAGACGACGCTGATCAAGTTGCTCGCACGGCTGTACCAGCCGACCTCGGGTCGCATCCTGCTCGATGGACGCGATTTGCGCGAATGGGACGAGCAGCATCTGCGCGCGCGGATCGGCGTGATCTTCCAAGACTTCGCGCGATATCAGTGGCTGGTGGGCGAGAACATCGGTGCGGGGGATGAACCCTCATTCGAGGACGAGGCGCGCTGGCGCGAGGCCGCACAAAAGGGGCGTGCCGAAGCGTTCATTGCCACGCTCCCCGGTGGTTATCGCACGCAGCTCGGCAAGTGGTTCAAGGAAGGGCGCGAGTTGTCGGGCGGTCAGTGGCAGAAGATTGCCTTGTCGAGGGCGTTCATGCGGACGAGTGCCGACATTCTGGTACTCGATGAGCCTACGGCAGCCATGGATGCGCAGGCCGAGGCCGAAATCTTTGCCCACTTCCGCGAGCTTGCGCGGGACAAAATCGCCATCCTGATCTCGCATCGCTTCTCCACCGTGCGCATGGCGGATCACATTGCGGTGATTTCCGAGGGACGCATCACCGAACAGGGCGACCATGCGAGCCTGATGGCGCAGGATGGCGTGTATGCGCGGCTCTTCTCCCTGCAGGCGCAGGGCTATCGCTGAGCGGTGGCGAGCGTCAGCAGTTGGAGCGGTGATCGCGGGCCATCACCCAGCGCCTGGCCATAGCCCCAGCAGGCGGCAAAGAAACGCAGCGCGTTGCCTTCAGCCGAACTCTGGTCCTCAGCCGAGTCGCCCACCATCCAAGTGTCGGCTGCTCGAAGAGCTTCTCGCTGCAACACGTCGCGGACCAGGGATTTTTTGTTGGGTGCCGGTGGTTGCAGTGCATCGAGAGCGTAGACACCGCGAAACCAGTGCTCCCAGCGCAGGTGCGCGAGGATACGGCGCGTCGGTGCGATGCGCTTATTGGTGACGATGTACAGGTGGATGCCGGCTTCGTGCAGTCCTTCGAGCAGTGCAGGGACGCCGTCGTAGGCCACTGTGTGCCGATATCCTGCAAGATCGTATTGCTCACGAAACGCCGCTGCAAAGCGCTGGCGCGTGGGCTCGTCGTCCGTGCCGAGCAGTGTGCCGACCGTGGTGAGCAGCGGCGGGCCGATCAGCGAGGGCGTGAGCGGCACGGCCGCCTTGAGTCCCGTGTGCTGCAGTGCGGCAGCGAAGGAGGCGAGGATGCTCGGCGCCGAGTCGATGAGCGTGCCATCGAAATCGAAGAGTATCGCTGCGGGGCTCATGCGCTCGAGGGCTGTCCATCGGTGAACTGCAGCGCTGCGAGCCTCGCGTATAGCGGATTGGAGGCGACGAGTTCGTCATGGCTGCCGCTCGCGATGATCTTGCCGTGGTCCATGACGATGATGCGGTTGGCCTTGAGCACCGTGGCGAGTCGATGCGCGATGATCAGCGTCGTGCGGGTCTTCATCAATTCTTCCAGTGCGCGCTGCACCACGCGCTCGCTCTCGGCATCGAGTGCGCTCGTCGCCTCATCGAGCAGCAACAGAGGCGGATTTTTGAGAATGGCGCGGGCGATCGCGATTCGCTGACGCTGGCCGCCGGAGAGTCGTGTGCCGCGCTCGCCGAGGAAGGTGTCGTAACCCTGCGGCAGGCGACGGATGAATTCATCGGCGGCCGCGGCAACGGCAGCGGCCTCGACTTCGGCGTCCGTCGCGTCCGGTCGCCCGTACCGGATATTTTCGCGGGCGCTCGTGCCAAAGAGCATCGTGTCCTGTGGCACGAGACCGATGCGTCGCCGGACCTCCTGAGGGTCAGCCTGTGCGATATCCACACCATCGAGACGGATCAGGCCCGCTTGCGGGTCGTAGAAGCGCAGCAAGAGTTGGAACACTGTGCTTTTGCCGGCACCCGAGGGGCCGACGAAGGCGACGGTTTCGCCGGGCTCGATCTGCAGCGAGAAGTCATCGAGTGCCGCGGTTTCGGGTCGAGACGGATAATGGAAACGTACCCGATCGATGCTGACGCGACCCGCTGCCTTGCCCGCGGTGACCAGGGGCAGTGCGACGGGTTTTTCGGGTGCCACGATCGCTGGTGTTGCGCTCTGCAGTTCCACCAGACGTTCCATGGCCCCTGCGGCTCGCTGTACCTCGCTCCACATTTCGCTGAGCGAGGCCGCCGCTACACCCGCATAGACGGCGAGCAGCAGGAACTGGCCGAGCTCACCGCCCGTCATGGTGCCCGCCAGCACCTGATGGGCGCCGAACCACAGCACGAGCGTGATCGCGCCGAATACGAGCACGGTGGAGAGCGCCGTGAGCCAGGCGCGTGCCCGCGTGCGGATGACGGCGACATCGAACGCTGTTTCGACCGATCGGTCGTAGCGACCGGCATTGAGTTTTTCGAGGGTGAACGCCTGCACCGTCTGGATGGCGTTGAGCGTCTCGCCCGCCAGGCCGCTCGTGTCTGCGACCGTGTCCTGCGAGCGACGCGACAGACTGCGCAGTCGTCGTCCGAGCGCGATCACCGGCACGATGACAACAGGCATCGCGACGACGATCAGCGACAGCAACTTCAGGTTGGTGATCGCAAGCAGTACCAGGGAACCGACGAGATTGATCGACGAGCGCAGCGCGATCGAGAGACCGACGCCCGAGATCGATTGCACCAGCGTGGTGTCGGTCGTCAGGCGCGAGAGCACTTCGCCGGTCCGCGTCACCTCGAAGAACTGCGGATCCATGCGGATCACGTTGCGGTAGACCGCCGAACGCAGGTCAGCCACCACGCGCTCGCCGAGCCACGTGACAAGGTAGAAACGCAGCGCCGCGAAGCCACCGAACAGCACGGCGGCGCCGAGGAACAGCACGAAGTAGATGTTGATGGTGTCGGCATTGCCCACCGCCATGCCGCGATCGATGAGGCCTTTCAGCGCAACTGGCAACGCGAGCATTGCGCCCGAGGCCAGCAGCAAGGCGACCATGGCTGCGGCGAGCACGCCGCGATAGGGACGCAGGTAGGGCCAGAGGGCGGCGAGCGGCCGGATCGATTTGGCCTTGGGACGGTCGGCGAGGGCAGGATCGGACACGCGGCGATTCTACTCCGCTCGCGCCACCGACGCGCGTTGCGGTTCGAGCACGAGCTTGCCCACCGTGCGGCCCGATTGGATCGCTGCAAGCGCCGCATGGGCGTCTTCGAAGGCATAGCGGCCACCAATGTGGGGTGGGCGCGGAATCAGCGCGAGCGTGCCGCGCATCGCGTCGGGCAGGCGCGAAGCCTCATGCCACAACCAGATCAGGTTGAACGCCAGCAGGCCACGGTTTTGCGAAATCATCGCCAGAGGATCGAGTCGGGGACGGCGCAGATAGCGCCACGCGAGGCGAAACGGATTCGGGCGCCGGCCCGTGCTCATGAAGTCCGCCGCGCCGAAGAGCACGTGCCGACCCTCGGCGGCGAGACGTGTGAAACTCGGCTGGAAATCCGCCCCGTACACCGCATCGAACACGAGATCGAAACCGCCCGCGCCGAGTGAGGCGAGGGCGGCATCGAGGTCCTCAGCGAAGCGAGGACTGCGGACGATGACGGTCTCGGCGGTGAGCCCGTATTGGCCGATGAGCCACTCGCGCTTGGCCGCCGAGCCTACGACCGCCACCGCACGTGCGCCGAGTGTCTGCAACGCCTGCAGCGCATTGAGACCCACTCCACCGGCCGCCGATTGCACGAGCACCACGGCGCCACGCCGCGCGTTGCCCAGTGAGGTCAGCCCGTACCAGGCGGTCAGCGCCTGCACCGGATAGGCCGCCGCTTGCGCATCGGTCCAGTCCTCCGGGGTGGGCCAGAGGGTTTCCTCGTGGACGTTGAGTGCTGTGGCATACCCGCCGAACCGCGTGAGCACGATCACGCGATCACCGGGTCGCCAACGAACGACGCCTGAGCCTACGCACCGCACTCGGCCCGCGCATTCGAGACCCGGTGTGAATCGACCCGTGGGGGTCGCCGAATACAAGCCGAGACAGGCAAACACGTCAGCGAAGTTCACGCCGACGGCAGTGACTTCCACCTGCACCTCCCTTTCCGCCGGGGGTGCGAGCGGTTCGCTGTTCAAGGTGAGGCGGGCGAGCGACCCGGCGCGCGGGATGCTCCAAACCTGGCGGGTGGTCTCGAGGGACTCAGCGGTCGGCGTGTCCGGCATGTTGCCGAGCATACTGCGAGGGCAGCACCCCCGTGTATCGGCGGAACATGCGAGCGAAATACGAGCCGTCGTGAAAGCCGACGGCAAAGGCGATCTCCGTGACGGGCATATCGCCTGCCATCAGACGCTCGCAGGCGCGCAGAATGCGGTAACGCAGCAGGTATTCGCGAAAGGTGATACCGAACACCGCGTGAAAACTGCGACTGAACTGGAAGCGGCTGAGACCGCAGTAGGCCGCAATGTCGTTGGCGGGAAACTTCTCGTGGTAGTGCTGGTCAACAAATTCGGGCGCGCGCAGCACGCTCCTGTGCAAGGCCGACATTCCGGCCGCTGCAGCGCTGATGAGCTCTAGGCTCGGCAGCCCTAAAGACTGGGGCACAGTGCCCATCGATTCGCCTTGCACAGTCATCGGCCGCCTCGCGATGAATCATCATAATGACAGAACGAGTTTGATGGTAGGCAGTTTCGTTAGGTGGTTTGATTAAACTTCGGTAACGTTGACGCAACAAAATTGCCTTTCTTGTTAGGGCGGCACGCCGGCTAGACGGCGTAATCAGCTAAACTTCATCGCACATGAAGCAGGAATTTCACGAAGAACCGACCAGTTTTGATGCTGCGTTCACCGATGCCGTGGACCTTGGCAACAAACTGGCCGAGCGCGACAAGGATGCGGATCTTTGGGATATCGCCGACGGGTTGCTGGCCGGTGCGATCCAATATTGGCTGTACTCGCGTCAGCCCTGCAAGGATCCCCGTTGCACCGAGTGCATGCCGGTCAGTACGGCGGAGGGGCGGATGGCAGAAATGCAGCGCTTGATCCGCGAGTTGTCGCATGAGAGCGAGTACTACCACAGCCCGAACGACTCGAACGTCGGACGGGCCTGATTACGGCGAGGGCGCGATTTAGCGCGCCACGTCCTCCAAGGCGGCTTCGAGGATCGCCAAGCCCTCGGCAAGGATGCCGTCGGGAATGGTCAGCGGCGTGAGGAAACGGATCACGTTGCCGTAGATGCCACAGGACAGAAGCACAAGCCCTCGTCTACCCGCTGCCTGCACGAGCGCCTTCGCGAGGTCCGCATCCGGCGCATCGGCACGACGATCTTTGACGAGCTCCATGGCCACCATGGCGCCCAGGCCGCGGACCTCGCCGATGCAGGGCCAGCGTGTCTGCAGATCACTCAGCCGCGCGAGCAGGGTGCTGCCGAGACGTTCGGCGCGTGCGCACAGTTTCTCGGTTTCGATGACATCGAGCACGGCCAAACCGGCGGCACAGCCAAGCGGTGAGCCTGCGTAGGTGCCGCCCAAGCCGCCCGCCAGCGGTGCGTCCATGATCGGCGCCTTGCCGATGACCGCCGATAGCGGCACTCCGCCCGCGAGACTCTTGGCAACCGTCATCAAGTCGGGCTCGACACCCGAGTGTTCGATGGCAAACATCCGACCCGTCCGCGCGAAGCCGGTCTGGATCTCATCGATGATCAGCACGATGCCGTGCTGGTCGCACAGTGCGCGCAGCGCGCGAAGGAATTCGGGCGGGGCGACGTAGAAGCCGCCTTCGCCTTGCACCGGCTCGACGATGATGGCCGCGACCCGCGCAGGGTCCACGTCGGCCTTGAACAGATGTTCGAGTGCCGCGAGAGAGTGCGCCGTGCTCACGCCGTGATAGGCCATCGGGAAGGGCGCGTGAAACACCTCCGGCAACAGCGGACCAAAGCCAGCCTTGTAGGGCTGAACCTTGCCGGTGAGGCTCATGCAGGCAAGCGTACGGCCGTGAAACCCGCCGCCGAAGGCGATCACCGCTGAACGACGGGTGTGGTAACGCGCGATCTTGATGGCGTTTTCCACGGCTTCTGCACCGGTGGTGAGGAACAGCGTCTTGTGGGGTCCTGCCGCAGGCATGAGCGAGTTCAACCGCTCGGCAAGGGCGACGTAGCTCTCGTACGGTGTGACCTGGAAGCAGGCGTGCGACAAGCGCGATAACTGCGCGCCGACCGCCGCCTGGATCTTGGGATGCAGGTGGCCGGTATTGAGCACGGCGATGCCGCTCGCAAAGTCGATCAGCCGCCGACCCTCGACGTCCCACAACTCCGCGTTGCTCGCTCGGTCGGCGTACACCTGCAGCATGTTGCCCACGCCGCGGGGCACGGCCGCTGCGCGCCGACGTGCGAGGTCCTCGTTAGTGGGCATCGCGCTGCCGGTCAGCCCTTGGCGAGTTCGGCGGCGCGGTGAATGGCGGCGCGAATACGCTGGTAGGTGCCGCAGCGACAGATGTTGCCCGCCATCGCCGCGTCGATATCGGCGTCGGTCGGTTTCGGTGTCTTGGCGAGCAGCGCTGCAGCCGACATGATTTGGCCGGACTGGCAGTAGCCGCACTGCGGCACGTCGATTTCCATCCACGCCTGTTGCACCGGGTGGCTACGATCTTTCGAGAGCCCCTCGATGGTGGTGATTTTTTGGTCGCCGATGGCGCTGACCGGCGTGACGCAGGAGCGAATGGGCTCGCCGTCCAGATGCACGGTACAGGCGCCGCAGAGCGCCATGCCGCAACCGTATTTGGTGCCGGTCAGACCCACGGTATCTCGCAGCACCCACAGCAGCGGCGTTTGCGGGTCTACATCGACCTCGATGGAGCGCCCATTGACGTTCAAAGTGATCATCAGTCCATCCTCCGGCGGCGGGGGTCGCCGCTGATGCTAGAATTTACCCGGTTTCGAGGTGGGTTGACGAGGAGTTGTCGTGACGGAGTGCATCAAGACCGAAGTGGTCATCATCGGCGCCGGTCCCTGTGGGCTGTTCCAGGTGTTCGAACTGGGCTTGCTCGGGATACGTGCCCACCTCCTCGACTCGTTGAAGAGCCCCGGCGGTCAGTGCACCGAGCTCTATCCGGACAAGCCCATCTACGACATCCCCGCGTTGCCCGTCTGCGGCGCGCAGGAGCTCGTCGATCGACTGATGCAGCAGATCAAACCCTTCGAGCCGCAGTTCCATCTTGGCGAAGAGGTCATGCAGGTCACCCCACGAGACGATCGGCGCTTCGATGTCGTGACCGCACAGGGCACGAAGTTCAACGCGGGTGCCATCGTCATCGCAGCGGGCGTCGGTTCATTCCAGCCTCGGCGGCTCGGCGCGGCCGGGGGTGAGCCGTTCGAGGGCAGCCAGATCCACTATCGCGTCAAGAGCGCCGATGCCTATCGCAACTCGTCGCTGGTGATTTTCGGCGGCGGCGATTCGGCGCTCGACTGGGCGCTCGAGTTTGCCCCGACCTCGCCCTCGTTGACGCTGGTGCACCGGCGCAACGAGTTCCGCGCGGCTCCGGCCTCAGTGGCGCGGATGCGTGAGCTCGAGACCGCTGGAAAGTTGCGCTTCATCGAAGGTCTGGCTGAGTCGGTGATTACCGAGGGCGAGCGCCTCGTGGGTGTGCGCGTCAAGGCGAGCGACGGGACGATGCACGACTTGCCGGCCGAGCATTTGTTCGCGTTCTTCGGACTGCATCCGAAGCTGGGTCCCGTGGCCGAGTGGGGCCTCGAGCTCGAGCGCAAGGCGCTGAAGGTGGACACTGAAAAGTTCCAGACCAGCGTCCCCGGGATCTTCGCGGTAGGTGACATCAACACCTACCCGGGCAAAAAGAAGCTGATCCTGTCGGGTTTCCACGAGGCGGCGCTGGCTGCGTTCGGCATCCAGAGTTGGCTGTATCCCGAGAAGAAACAGTTCCTGCAGTACACGACGACGAGCCCGGTGATGCAGAAACGGCTTGGGGTGGGCTGAGCGTGGATCGTCGGCTCGCCGATCTGCTGCAGCAGTTCGAGCTCGAGCGCCTAGAGGTCAACCTGTTCCGTGGCGAGAGCCGAGACATCGGCAGTCCGCAGGTGTTCGGCGGACAGGTACTCGGGCAGGCGCTGCTCGCTGCCTATTCGACCATCGACGATCTGCGCGTGCATTCGCTACACGCCTATTTCCTGCGGCGCGGTGATTTCAACCTGCCCATCGTGTATCAGGTCGATCGCAGCCGCGACGGACATTCGTTCTCTTCGCGACGGGTGATCGCGATCCAAAACGGCGCACAGATTTTCACTTTCTCGGCTTCGTTTCAGCGGCCCGAGCAGGGACTCGAGCACCAGATCAGCATGCCCGCTGTTCCACCGCCCGAGACGCTGCCCGATTGGAGTCGCCCCGCGCCCGATGTGGCGGCACGCCTGCCGGAGAAACTGCGTCGATTTCTGTTTCGTGAGCGTCCGGTCGAGATGCGTCCGGTCGAGCCCATCGACTTCCTCAGTCCAAAGCCGCGGCCTCCCGTGGAGCACATCTGGTTCAAGGTCTGCGATCGCTTGCCGGACGACCATCGATTGCATGCCTGCCTGCTGGCCTACATGTCGGATTTCAATCTCCTCAACACGGCTACGCAGCCGCATGCAGGCAAGTTTCCGGTGGACGAGTTGACGATGGCGAGCATCGATCATGCGATGTGGTTCCATCGCGAAGTCCGCGCCGACGAATGGCTGCTGTATTCCATCGACAGTCCGAGTGCCTCGGGTGCGCGCGGGTTCGCGCGCGGCTCGGTGTTCGATCGCGATGGGGCTCTGGTGGCGAGCACGGCGCAGGAAGGGCTGATTCGCGTGAGTGCGCCACGACGCAAGGCACAGTAAAGCGCAACGGGGGAGAGCAAAGCATGAGTGGGTTGATGAGTGGAGAGTCTCGGCAGGGAATCGCGCGTACTTCGAAGGTCGCGTGGCTGGCGGCCGCACTGATGGCCGTCACACTGCCGACGGCGGTTGCACAGGTCGCAGCCGGCGCATCAGCCTCGGCCGTGACCGAGTCGCCGGCATACAAGCGCGGCCGGCTGCTTTACATACAGTGCCGGGCTTGTCACGACTTGAAACCCACCCCGGTGGAGAAAGTGGGTCCCAATCTCGCGGGTCTCTTCGGTCGGCCGGCGGCTGCGGCTGCGGATTTCGAGTATTCGCCTGCGCTGACTAATTCGAAGATCACCTGGGATCGCAAGACACTCGATACCTGGCTAGAGAAGCCGGGCACGATGGTGCCGGGCAATATCATGGCTTTCGCGGGCATCGCCAACCCTGCCGATCGCGTAGCGCTGATTACCTACATTGAGGTCGAGTCGGCCATCCGCTGATTGTTCAGCGTTCGATGAACCGCTCGAGTTGTTCGAGCAGCAGCGGGTTGAACCTTGCCGGGTCTTCCATCATCAGGAAGTGCCCGCTTCGCGACATCACCACGAGTTCGAAACGCGGCACATTGCGGCGAATGCGCTCGGCGTCCGTCGGTGCGAGGTCGGCATTGATCGCAATGATGGGCACGGGTAACTCGGCCATGGCTGTGGCGCCATCCCAGTCGTTCAAGCCCTGCACCGCGGCGATGCCGACGCGAGTATCGCCCGCTGCCATGTCCGCGGCAATGCGTTCACGTAGTGCGGGATCGGCGTCGGGGCGGAAGAATGTGCGGCTCACGAAGAGGCGCGTGGCGCCTGCAAAATCGCGCTCGAAGAAAGCGATTCGGGCTGCCGTCTCGGCGGCAGGTGGACGCGGCAGCCCGATGGTAGAAAAGGTATCGACGCCGATGACGGCACGGACCCGGGAACCGAGTTGACGCGCAGCCTCGACGGCCACGGGACCGCCCATCGAGTGTCCGACCAGCACGAGCGGTGAGTGCGCATCGACCGCCTCGACGACGCGTCGCACGTCCTCGCCAAAAGCGCGCATCGACCAGTCATTGCGATCGGCGCTTGACCCGCCGTGTCCCGCCAGATCCAGCGTCACCACTCGATAGCGGGTCCGCAGCGACGGCAACTGCGCCTCCCAGTAACTCGAATCACACGACCAGCCGTGGATGAGCACTACCATCGGTCGATTCGTGGCGGCGGTGGCCGGTTCGTGGATGGTGTACCGCAGCGCTGGGCCGCCGGCGTCGAGTACGCGGGCGTCGGGCTTGGGGATGGTGCTCTCCGCGGCGAGCGGCACACTGAGCAGCAATAAGAGCCCTGTGACGAGTTTGCGCATGAGCCTACTCCCGCCCATCAGTGCTGTACGAGGACCCAGTGATAACCGTCCGGGGCAAAGAAACTGAGACTCAAACGTCCGAACTCGTCGGGCAAAACGTCAGTCAGTGCGCTGACCCGGGCGGACTCGAGCCGTCGATGCATGGCTTCAAGATCATTCGCGCGCCAGCAGTAGCCGCTGTAGCCGAGGCAGCCCAGGCGAGAGTGCTCGAGCAGACGATCGATGCGGGCGTTGCCCGCGAAGCGCACGCATTTGAGTTTGCCGGAGCGACGCTCGTGCAGGCCTGGTCCCGTGCGTGGGTCGTCGAAATCCACCATGTGGAACCCCTCACCGGGTTCAAGACCAAAGATCAGCCGCGAGCCTGTCGCATTGTCATAGGGTGTGTGCTCGTCGAGTGTTCGTCGCAGGCCGAGAATCTCGTCGTAGAAATCGAGCACGTGCGCATCGTCGTTGGCGATCATCAGTCCCACGTGGGTATGCTGGCTCGTGGCGAGCAGGCTGGTCGGATCGATCTGGCCGTAAGCGGGGCTCTCGTAGCCGAAGCGCTCAAAGAACACCTGCCTGTAGTACGGCTGCAGCAACACCATTTCTCGAACACCCACGATGGGATCGCGGAACGGTTGGGCGATGCGTTGACCACTCACCTCGCCGATGACAGCGAGCA
>CAISHQ010000167.1 GCA_903885195.1 uncultured Pseudomonadota bacterium
CGCTCAGGCAGCGGGCGAGAAGGCGCTCAATCATGCCCTCGTCGGCAATTCGGGCGCGAACATGATCTACGAGTCGGCGGGCATGCACGCGAGTCTGCTCGGCTACTCGCTCGAGAGTCTCGTGATCGACAACGACATCATTGGTGCCACCCAGCGCACCATCAAAGGCATCGAGGTCAACGAAGAGCGCTTATCGTTCGAGACTATCAAGGACGTCTGCTTGAACGGCCCCGGCCATTTCCTGGGCAGCCCGCAGACGCTCGAACTCATGCAGACCGAGTATCTGTACCCGGCGATCGGTGATCGGCGCAGCCCGAACGAGTGGACGGAGCAGGGTTCGCAGGATGCGCTGCAGCGTGCGGCACAGCGCGTGCGGGAAATTCTGGCTGAGAACTATCCGACTCACGTTCCCGAGGCCATCGACGAGGCGATCCGTCAGCGCTACCCCGTCAAGCTCGATCGGGCGGCGATGCTGAAGCCCTGAGCTTGCCCATGTCGATCCCCAGCCACGCAAACGTGGTGATCGTCGGCGGCGGCGTGGCCGGCTGTTCGATCGCCTACCATCTCACCAAGATCGGCATCACCGACGTGGTGCTGCTCGAGCGTAAGCAGCTCACGAGCGGCACGACCTGGCATGCGGCAGGGCTCGTGGGTCAATTGCGTGCGACGCGCAATCTGACTGAACTCGCCAAGTACACCGCAGACCTCTATCGCTCGCTCGAAGCCGAGACGGGTCAGGCGACGGGATTCAAGCAGAACGGCTCGATCAGCGTGGCCAAGACGCCCGCGCGTCTCGAGGAGCTCTATCGCGGCGCCTCGATGGGCAAGACCTTCGGTCTCGAGATCGATCTGCTCTCGACGGCTGAAATCCGCGAGCGCTGGCCGCTGCTCGAGGTGGGCGATTTGGTGGGCGGCATCTTCATCCGCAAGGATGGACAGACCAATCCCATCGATACCACCCAGGCCTTTGCTCGCGGCGCCCGCATGCGCGGCGCGCGGATTTTCGAGAACACCAAGGTCGAGCGCATCCGCGTCGAAAAGGGTCGTGCAGTCGGCGTCGAGACCGAGGCGGGATACATCTCGGCGGATACCGTGGTGCTGTGCGCGGGCATGTGGTCGCATGCGCTGGGGCGTGCCGCCGGCGTGTCGGTCCCGCTGCATGCGGCCGAACACTTCTACATCGTTACCGAGCCGATCAAGGACGTACCGCCCAACCTGCCGGTACTGCGCGTCTATGACGAATGCGCGTACTACAAGGAAGATGCGGGCAAGTTGCTCGTCGGCTGCTTCGAACCTGTGGCCAAGCCCTGGGGCATGAACGGTATCCCGGAGAGTTTCTGTTTCGACTCCCTGCCGGAGGATGCCGATCACTTCGAGCCCATTCTGGCCGCAGCCGTTCGTCGCGTGCCGGTGTTGGCCGATGCGGGCATACAGCTCTTTTTCAACGGGCCCGAGAGCTTCACGCCGGATGATCGCTACTACATCGGCGAGGCACCGGAGGTTCGCGATCTGTTCGTTGCCACAGGCTTCAACTCGGTGGGCATTGCCGCGAGCGGCGGCGCAGGCAAGGTCGTCGCGCAGTGGATCCAGGATCGACGACCGCCGATGGATCTGGCCGACGTCGACATCCGTCGTGCGATGCCTTTCCAGTCCAACCGTCGCTATCTGCACGATCGCACGGTCGAGACACTGGGCCTGCTCTATGCGATGCACTGGCCGTACTACCAATACCAGACGGCGCGCGGTGCGCGGCGTACGGCACTACACGATCGGCTGATCGCAGCCGGTGCCTGCATGGGCGAGACGGCGGGCTGGGAGCGACCCAACTGGTTCGCGCCGAAAGGCGTCGAACCGCGCTACGAGTATTCCTACGGACGACAGAACTGGTTCGAGCACTGCGGTACGGAGTGCCGTGCAGTGCGCGATGCCGTGGCGCTCTTTGATCAGACCTGCTTCGCCAAGTATCTCGTGCAGGGTCGCGACGCCTGTGCCGTGCTCAACCAGTTGTCGACTTCGAACCTCGATGTGGCCGCGGGGCGTATCGTCTACACGCAGTGGCTCAACGAGCGCGGCGGTATCGAGGCCGACCTCACCATCACCCGCCTCACTGAGACGCAGTTTTTGGTCGTGACCTCGGCGATCTGCCAGACACGCGATCTCGCGTGGCTGCAGCGTCATCTCGACGACCATCCCGAGTTGCACTGCACGGCGACCGACGTCACGGCGGGCATCGCCATGCTCGGCGTCATGGGGCCAAACAGCCGCGCGCTGCTCAGCGAGGTTTCGGGTGCGGATCTGTCGAACGCGGCCCACCCTTTCGGCCAGTCGCGCGAGATCGAAATCGGTTACGCACGCCTGCGGGCGAGTCGCATCACCTACGTGGGCGAGCTCGGCTGGGAGCTCTACATCCCTGCCGAGCAGGTGCTCGACGTCTACGAGCGCTTGCTCGAGGCGGGCGCGAAGCATGGGCTCACGCACGCCGGGTATCACGCGATGGCCGCATGCCGCGTGGAGAAAGGCTATCGACACTGGAGCCACGACATCGCCGATGAGGACACCCCACTCGAGGCGGGGCTTGGCTTCACGGTGGCTTGGGACAAGCCAGGCGGCTTCGTCGGTCGCGATGCCTTGCTGGCACAGCGTCAGCGCGGCGTGCTGCCGAAGCGACTCGTCCAGGTCATGCTCGACGATGACTCGGCCACGGCGCCGCTGCTGTATCACGAAGAACCGATCGTCCGCGATGGCGTGATCGTGGGTTCCACCCGTTCCGGTGCCTGGGGTCATCGCATCAACCGCTCCATTGGCATGGGGTACGTACACTGCGATGCCGGGGTCACAGCTGAGTGGCTGGCCGGGGGGAAGTGGGAAATCGAAGTCGCGGGCCAGCGTCATGCGGCACGTGTGCAGTTGCAGCCCTGGTACGACCCGAAGGGCGAGCGCATCAAATCCTGAGGATAGGTAGACATGAAGACGCAGGCACAGGTGGTGATCATCGGCGGCGGCTCCGTCGGCTGCAGCGCGCTGTATCACCTTACGCAACTCGGCGTCACCGATGTCGTGCTGCTCGAGCGTGATGAGCTGACTGCCGGTTCAACCTGGCACGCAGCCGGCAACTGCCCGAACTTTTCTACGTCCTGGAATCTGATCAAGCTGCAGCGTCACAGTACGCGCTTGTATTCCGAGCTCGCGCAGCGTGTCGGCTACGACATCAACTACCACATCACCGGCAGCATCCGACTCGCCCACACGCGCGATCGCGTCGACGAGTTCAAGCACGTGGTGTCGCAGGCCCGCGCGCAAGGGATCGAGTTCGAGATGTTGACGCCTGCGCAGATCGTGGAGCGTTACCCCTACATCACCACCGACGATCTGCAGGCGGGACTCTACGACCCGTACGATGGTGACATCGACCCGGCGCAGTTGACGCAGGCGCTCGCCAAGGGCGCGCGCGATGCGGGCGCCACCATCTACAGGCACACGCGGGTGACGGCGATCGAGCGGCTGCCGTCGGGCGAATGGAACATCGTCACCGACAAGGGAGAGATCCGCGCGCAGAAGGTCATCAACGCGGCGGGCTACCGCGGTGGCGAGGTCGCGGCCATGGTCGGGCAGTACCTGCCCATGGTCACGCTGTCGCACCAATACCTGATCACCGAGGACATTCCCGAACTCGTCGCTCGCGGCACCGATCGCTTGCCCCTGCTGCGCGACCCGGACGTCAGCTACTACCTTCGCCAGGAGCGTCACGGACTCATCCTCGGACCCTACGAGTGGGATGCCAAGGCGCACTGGCTCGACGGTCTGCCCGATCAGTTCGCGCATCAGTTGTTCGACGATGATCTCGGCCGCATCGAAAAGTACATCGAGGCGGCCTGCGAGCGCGTGCCGATCCTCGGATCGGTGGGTGTGAAGCGCGTCATCAACGGTCCCATTCCGTACGCGCCCGATGGCAATCCGCTACTCGGCCCGGCGCCCGGGCTGCCCGGGTTTTATCATTGCTGCGCCTTCACCTTCGGTATCGCTCAGGCGGGTGGCGCCGGCAAACTCATCGCCGAGTGGGTGGCCCACGGTCAGCCGGAGTGGGACATGTGGCCGCTCGATTCGCGACGTTATCTTGAGTGCCACAATCACAAGTACACGCTGGCCAAAGCCCTCGAGACTTATCAGCACGAGTACGGTATCGGTTATCCGGCCGAGGAACGCCCGGCAGGCCGGCCCGCGAAGATGTCGCCGGTGAATCCGCGCTTGCGCGACAAAGGTGCGAAGTTTGGCGCCCGCGGCGGTTGGGAACGTGCGGTGTACTTCCCGCAGTCGGGTGATCCGGTAGGTCCCGAGGTCTCGTTCCGTCGCCCTGCATGGCACGCAGCCGTGGCGCGCGAGTGCGCGGCCGTGCAGCAACGGGTCGCAGTGCTCGATCTGCCGGGCTTCACGAAATTCGAAGTCAGCGGCAGCGGTGCGGCCGAGTGGCTCGATCGCATGGTGACCGGTGTGGTACCGAAGAGCGGTCGCACCGCGCTCAACTATTTCTGCGCTCCGAGCGGCGGCATCGTCACCGAGATGACCCTGACCACCCTCGATTCGCAGCGTTTCTGGTTGATCAGCGCGGCCGCCGGCGAGCGCCACGACGAGCATTGGTTGCGCGAGCATCTGCCCTCAGCGGGCGTGCGTATCGATAATCTTTCGGCCCGGTACGGCACCTTGATTGTGGTCGGCCCCCGCTCGCGCGAGGTGCTCGGCAAACTCACGCGGGCGGATCTGTCCAACGCCGCGTTCCCGTGGCTCTCGGTGCGGGATATCGAGATCGGCTACACGCGTGCGATTGCCATGCGCGTCAACTACGTGGGTGAACTCGGTTGGGAACTGCATATTCGGGCCGAGCATCTCCTGTCGGTGTACGACCTGCTGTGGTCTGCGGGCGAAGAGTTCGGCATCCACGACTTCGGCCTCTACGCGATGGACAGCCTGCGACTCGAGAAGTGCTATCGCGGCTGGAAGGGCGATCTGACCACCGAGTACACGCCGTTCATGGCCTCGCTTGATCGCTTCGTCAAACTCGACAAGCCGAGCGGCTTCATCGGGCAGGAGGCTTTGCGTCGCGAGGCGGCACAGGGTCCGCGTGAGCGCTTCGTGCCGCTGCTCGTCGATGCCGGAGATGCCGATGCGGCTGCCGTATCCATCGTCTTTCGTGGCGATGAGCAGGTGGGTCTCGTGACCTCGGGTGGCTACGGCTACCGGCTGCAGCAAAGCATTGCGCTCGCCTACGTTCGCACGGATCTGGCGGTGGCCGGGACGGAGTTGACCGTGGAGATCCTCGGCGAGCGCCGGCGTGCGGTGGTGGCCACCGAGCCGCTGTACGATCCGCAAAATCTTCGTCTGCGCGCGTAAGCGAAGCTTGCGCTTAATTGCGTCGGCGGTCGTCGCCGCGCATCAAGAGCAGCGCGAGCGCCGCTGAGGCGACCATCAAGAACACGCTGACGGCATTGAGCACGGGCGTTGCGCCATCGCGCATGCGGCCGTACATCATCACCGTGAGCGGCGAGTCGGCACCGACCAGCATCAAGGTCGTATTGAAATTCTCGAACGACATCAGGAACACGATGGCCGCAGAGCCGATCAGCGCCGGTCGCAGGTAGGGCAGCGTGATGGTTCCAAGCACCGCGAGACGCGAGGCGCCCAAGTTGTAGGCCGCCTCCTCGAGGGTGCGATCAAAGCGCTTGAGGCGCGCGCTGATGGTCAGCGTGGCGATGGCAATCAAGTAGGAAACTTGCCCGAGCACGACGAGCGGCAACCCGGGCCGCAGGAATTCCACCTCCCAGCCAAAGAGATCGCCGAGTAAATCGGCAACGCGACTGGCGAAGGCGAGGATGGAGATGCCGAGGATCACGCCCGGAATCACGAGCGGCACCAGCATCAGCAGCGACAGCAGGCTCTGGCCGCGAAACCGCATGCGCTCCATCAGGAACGCATTGGTCGTACCGATCACGATCGACAGCAACGTGACCCAGCTGGCGACGAACAGACTAGTCAGGATACTGCCGAGCAATTCTTCGTCGCGGAACAATCCGGTGCGTCCGAGTGATTCGTTGCCGATGAACCAGTCGAGGGTGAAGCCTTGCCAGGGCGGTGCGGGGTAGGGGGCATCGTTGAAGGCGAAGGCAGCGACTGTCGCGAGCGGCATGAACAAAAACAGCAGGAACGCCAGCACGAATAGCACTGTGGCCAGGCGTAGCCACCAGGGCCGCGGGAGCGAGGGAATCATGCCGACTCTCTCATGTGCGACTCATGACGTCGGCGAACCGCTGCCCACTCAGGCGCAGTCCGATCCACACCATGACACTCGATAGCGCGAGCAGCAGAAAGCCGAACGCCGCACCCTGTTCCCAATTGAAGCGGGTGATGAACTGGGTGTAGATCTGCTCGGTGAACCACAACGAGTTCTTGCCGCCGAGCAGCGATGCGGTCAGGTAGTTGCCGAGCGTCAGCATGAACACCACGATGCAGCCAGCCGTGATGCCGGGAAGGGCATGGGGAATGACTACCGTTCGAAGCACCGTCCAGCCGTTACCGCCGAGATCGTAGGCCGCCTCGATCAACGAATCGTCGAGACTTTCGAGACTGCCGTAGAGCGGCACCACCATGAAGAGCAGTGAGGTGTAGACAAGCCCCACGAGGATGGTTGCATCGTGGTAAAGCATTTCGACAGGCGCGTCGGTCAGTCCCAGCGTGACGAGCAGACCGGGCAGCACGCCGGTTTCGCGCAGCAGGATCATCCAGCCCAGTGTGCGCACCGTTTCGCTTACCCAGAAAGGGATGAGGCATACGGCAAACAGCAGCGCACTGAGCCGGCCGCGTGTGAGCTTGGCAATCGTCCAGGCAATCGGAAACGCGAGCAGCAGCGTCAGTGCCGTCGCTACGAGCGAGACCACCGCGGTGCGCACGAATACGTCCCAGTACAGCGGTTCCGCAAAAAAGGTCCGGTACTGCTCGAGACCGAAGACGTACTCACCGGGCCCCGTACGCTCGCGGAATGAGAGCAGCGCAAGATCAAGATGCGGCAGCACGATGAGGCCGAAGAGCCATAGCAACGCCGGCGCGAGCAGCAACCACAGCAGTAGATAGTGTGATGACCGTGTGCGTGCCTCAGTCACGGCAGGCCTCAGCCATGGCGTGCCCCGGCGGCAAAGCACACGGCGCGCTCCGGGGCAAAGCTGAACATCACCGTCTCGCCGACCTTGAGATCCGCGAAGCGTCCCGTCTGCGGCAAGGCGACGCGGAACTCGGCACGCGTACGACTCTCACGCAGGAGCACCGCGGAGTTGGCGCCATCGAACAGCAGGCTTTCGACGACGCCTTGATGCACCGCAGACTCGGCCGGCATGGCGAGTTCCTCGACGCTACGGCCGAGTACGGCGACTTCCGGGCGGACGAACGCCGTTGCGGCGTCTCCCGCGGCGAGCGCGTCGTGACGCTGTGCGCGAACCGTCCAGCCCTCGGCCGTGGTCACGTCCGCCGATTCGCCGTGCAACGCGGACACTCGACCATCAATGCGATTGTTGGCACCCACGAATCCGGCCACGAACGGCGTGGCGGGGCTGTAATACAGTTCCTGCGGCGTGCCGACCTGCTCGAATCGGCCGTTGTTCATCACGGCGACCTGATCTGACAGGACGAGTGCTTCCGATTGGTCGTGCGTGATGTACACGAAGGTGGTGCCAAAGGCCGCCTGCAGTTGCTTCAGCTCGATCTTCATTCGCTCGCGCAACTTTAGATCGAGCGCACCGAGCGGCTCATCGAGCAGCAGCAGCGTGGGCTCGAGCACGAGGCTGCGGGCAATGGCGACTCGCTGGCGCTGACCACCCGATAGTTCGTCGACCCGCTTGCGGGCCGAGCCGGGCAAGCCTACTCGCTCGAGCATGGCCTCTGCCTTGCGTTCACGTTCGGTACGCGGCACCCCGCGACGGGCGAGGCCGTAGCTGACGTTCTCGCCGACCGACATCATCGGGAACAGGGCCAGCTGCTGGAACACCATGTTGACGGGGCGTCGGTTCGGCGGCACGCCACGCATGCTGCGACCCCCGATGTCGATATCGCCGGAGTCGGGCTCAATGAAACCGGCGATCATCCGCAGCAGCGTGGTCTTGCCGCAGCCCGAAGGGCCAAGGATCGAGAAAAAACTACCGCGCCGCACGCTGAATGAAAGACTGTCGACGGCCGTGTGGCTGCCAAAGCGCTTCAGCAACGCCTTGGCTTCAAGATCCTGGTCTGGGGTCTCCGCCACGGATACGAGCCTACTTCGCTGCTTTGACGCGATCGAGGATTCGTCCTTCGATCTCTTCGAGACCGGGCGGGATGGCGGGATACCAGCGCACGCTCTTGAAGCCATCCGGGAAACTCGCGGCGAACTGTGCACGCAGGACGGGGTCGGTGAGTTTGTCGGCATCCTTGGCGGCCGAGAAATTACCGATCGACTTGGCGATGCGTGCGGCGATGTCCGGGCGCAGCGTGAAATTGATCCAGGCGTAGGCTGCCGCCTCGTTCTTGCCGCGCGCGGGAAGTGCATACGTGTCGAGCCAGCCGAGTGCGCCCGATTTGGGTGCGATGAACTGGATGTCGGGGTTTTCGCGGTTGAGGCGCCAGCCGCCCGAGTCCCACATCATCGCCGCATGCAGTTCGCCCGAGCGCATGCCGTTCAGCAGTTGATCGCGATTGTCGAAGAAAAAGCGGAAGTTGACCTTGCAGGCGATGAGCTTGGCGCCCACCTGTTCCATTAGCGCCGTGTACGCCTGACGGTTGCCGTAAAGTGCGAAGGGATCCTTGCCCATCGCAAAGGCGAACGCCATCAGCGTGGGGCGGCGCAGTCGTACGGACGTTCGACCTTTCAGATCCGCCCGGCACAGATCAAGGTAATCATTGACCTTGGTGCGCTTGGTGTTGACGACGAGTCCCTCTGCACCCCACACATAGGGCAGGGCGTACAGTTTCCCGTTGATCGTCGCATTGCGACGTACCGTGGCGAGTAGATCGGGCTGGATGCGCTCGATACGTACCTTGGAGAGGTCAAACGGCTTGTAGATGCCGAACTCCTGCTGTGGACCCGCGATGCGATCCTGCGAGGGCTGTGCGAGATCGAAGCCCGCGCCGCGTGTCGCACGCAGCTTGGAGATCATCTCCTCGTTGTTCGACAGCGCCACCTCGACCTTGATGCCCGTCTCGCGGGTGAATTGCGCTGCCACATCGGCGGGCACGTAGTCGGCCCACGTGATGATGCGCAGCGTGCCCCCCGCTTGCGCGGCGGCGGGCGCACCCGCGAGGCTCAGCGAGAGTAGAGCGCTAATCCCCGCCGTCACGAACACTCGATGTAGGGTGAACGTCACGGTGCGCGAGCCTCCGCCAAGGGGTTGATGCCCGTGGCACGCGTCTGGTCGGCGACGATCTGACGTGCCGCCCAAAAGTAGTGGAACGTCGCCCAAAGGCCGGTCGGTACAAGCCAGAGCATCGCCGTGCGCAGCGACTGTGCGTTGTCCATGCCGGTGGAGATGTAGTGGTCGCTGAGCAGGCCGACCAACTGCGGCGCGATGATCAGGTTGCCGACGTTGGCTACGAATAGCGTGAACGCGCAGAACATCGCGCGCATCCGCGGTTCGGCGAGATTGTTGAGCAAGCCGAAGCAGGGACCGATGTAGAAGTAGATGGACGGGATGAAGATCCAGAACAGCAGCTCGATGGTCTGCAACGAGTCGCTCGTGTAGATGAATCCGGAGACGACGGTTGCGACGCCGATCACCGCACCCATCAGCCAGACCACGCGCCGCGGATCGATCATGGAGGGGCGGGCGACGAGCCAGGCGGTGAAGAGCGTCGCGAGCGATCCGCCCCACAGATGCATCGGACCGGTAAGAACCCCCGCTTCGCCGGCGGTCAGGCCGAAATTGCGGATGAGAAACGTGGGTGTCCACCACACGAGACCCCAGCCCCAGAGGGCTGTGAGCGCGCTGCCGAGCATCACGTGTATCGCTGAACGCTGCTGCAACAGGTATTTGAAGGTAGCAGCGAAGCTCGGGGAGTCCTCGGACTTGTTGAGATCGAGCTGGCCGCGCTTGGGCTCGCGGATGGTGAAAAAAATCAGCACGCCGAAAATGACGCCCGGGATGCCGAGCCACAGAAAGACCTGCCGCCAGCCGTAGGCATCGGCGAGTTGACCCGCCACATCGGCACCGACCCATGCGCCGATCGAGGCGCCGAGCGCGAAGACCGTCAACGCCATGGGCCGCTGCGAGGCCGGGAAGTAGTCGGACAGGATCGAACTCGCGCCCGGCGTGCCGCCCGCCTCACCGACGCCGACCCCGATGCGCGAGACCAGCAGTTGCCAGTAATTGAGCGCCAGGCCGCTCGCAGTGGTCATGGCCGACCAGACGATGACCGAGACCGCGATGATGTTGCGCCGACTGTAG
>CAISHQ010000168.1 GCA_903885195.1 uncultured Pseudomonadota bacterium
AGCCGAGTTGCTTGGCGTGATCGGCGAGGGACTGCCGGCGTCAAAGGTGCACACCGGGCATTGCTTTCATGGGATGCGATGGATCGACGAGGAGGCCTGCTACGCCGAGTTCGAACTGCAGGCGCCGGTGCATGCCAATGCTTTCGTCGGCGCCGATGGCTTGCACTCGAGGTGTCGCGGCTCGATGCAGGCGGCCTGCGATCCTCGACCCGGTCGCGTTCGCGAGATCGTCTCGGCCGTCGAATTGCCGTCTCTCGCCAAGGCGCTTGGTTCCACCTTCACCAAGTTCATGGCCCCCCGAGGCGGCCTGGCCGTCGGCCTGGTGCCCGGCATCGGCGGACGGGTGATCTGGTTTGTGCAGTACGACTCTGAACGCTTTGCCACGCCCGAGGCTGATCAGGTCTGCGATTTCTTCGAGGAGCATCTTGCGGAGTTTCCAGCGATCGTGCAGGCCGCGATCGTCGCCACCAATCCGTCCACGCCTCATGTCTGGCGCACCGTCGACATGGATCCTCCAGAGTCGCTGGTGCGAGGCAACCTTGCGCTCATCGGCGACGCCGCGCATCCATTGCTGCCCTTCACCAGCCAGGGCGCCAATTGCGCGCTCGAGGATGCCGCCATGCTCGCTGAATCGCTCGCGGCCTGCGATAGCGATGCTGACCTGCGGTTGGCGATGCGTGCCTACGACCTCGCTCGTCGGCCCGTTGCCCAGCGGTTCGTCGATGCGGGCCGCGAAATCGCCTCGCAGTTCCTCCAACCCGTCTCTGACCGCATCAGCCTGCCGCTGGTGAACCGATGACCGACGCAAGATTCGACGACTCCGCCGTTCCCCTAGGCGACCTGCGCACCCGTGCCTTCAACATGCGATGGGCCGAGCAGCCCGCAGACGTGATTCCGCTCACCGCCGCTGATCCCGACTTTCCCGTAGCCCTGGCGATTCGCGACGCGGTGACCTCAGAAGCGGCACGCGGTGTCTATTCCTACGGCCCGGCTGGCGGGCTTCCCTGCTTCCGTCGCAGCGTTTCGACCTATCTCCGCACCCGTCGTCATGCCCCGGTTGAACCCGACGGCGTGATCGCGGTGAACAGCGCGGCGGCGGGGCTGGCGATGGTCGCTCGGCACTGGCTACGCCCTGGCGATGAGGCGATCGTGATGGACCCGGTCGACTTCCTCTTCGAACACACCGTCCACTCGGCGGGTGGCGTGTCCGTCCGCTGGCCCATCGCCCGCAAAGGCGAAATCGATCTCGATCGGCTCCGCTCGCTGATCACGCCCCGCACGCGCATGATCGGCCTGTGCAATCCGCACAATCCGCTCGGACGCTGCTTCACGCGAGTTGAACTCGAGTCGATCGCCACTATTGCCCTCGAAAGTGGCTTGGGCGTGCTCAGCGACGAGATTTGGAGTGAGATCGTTTATCGCCCCGCCGTCTTCACCAGCGCCCTGGCGCTCGAGCCGGAGCTCGCTGCCAATGTCGTCGTGGTGCATGGGTTCTCCAAATCATTCGGCCTCGCTGGATGCCGCATCGGCTATGTGGCGATGATTGATGCAGTGAAGCGGCGAGAAATGCTTGAGGCCAGTGAGCATCCCTCCACGGTGGATGGGGCGGCTACCCTCAGTCAGATTGCTGCCGCCGCCGCCTACGACCACGCCCTCCCTTGGCTCGATGCCTTCCTTGAACATCTGCTCGCCCGTCGAGATCAGTGCGTCTCTACTCTTAAGGAAATCGGTTCGCTCGAGGTTGAATCACCCGACGCAACTTACGTAATTTTCCCGAAGATCAAGCCCGAGGCGATGCGCTCAGGCGAGAGTATTGAGATG
>CAISHQ010000169.1 GCA_903885195.1 uncultured Pseudomonadota bacterium
CCTCAGCCCCGCCTCAATAACCGCGCCTTGTCGCGCTGCCAGTCGCGATCTTTCTCTGTCGCGCGTTTGTCGTGCTGCTTCTTGCCCTTGGCCAGTCCGATCTGCAGTTTCGCCTTGCCTCGCTGCCAGTAGAGCTCGAGCGGCACGATGGTGTAGCCCTTGCGCTCCACGGCGCCGATGAGGTGCGCGATCTCGCTTTTATTGAGCAGCAGCTTACGGGTTCGCGTGGGATCCGCGATGACGTGCGTCGAGGTCGTAGTCAGCGGATTGATGTGCGCGCCCGTAATGAAGGCCTCGCCGTCGCGCACATAGACGTGCGATTCGGTGATCTGCGCCTTGCCGGCACGCAGCGATTTGACCTCCCAGCCTTCGAGCACGAGTCCGGCGTCGAGTCGTTCCTCGATGAAGTAGTCGAAGCGGGCACGGCGATTTTCCGCGATCACTCGCGGCGCTTCGCTCGCTTTACGGGCGGGTGGGGAGCTGGGCTTGTTCATGCTGAGGCGGGTTCGGACACGGGGGCCATTCTACGTGGGATGCGGCAGGCGGGATGGGGCAGATGGTTGTGGGCTCGATGGCGCTGGCCGACAATGCGGCCATGCGCGAGGTCACCCGTTCTGCCCTGGTACCGCTGCCTGCGGAGCAGCTCTACGCGCTCATCACCGACATCGAGCGTTACCCCGAGTTCGTGCCCGGCTGCCGTGTGGCGCGCATTGAGCAACGCGATGAGCGCGAAGTCGTGGCGACGCTCGGCGTGCAGCGCGGCGCGCTCAATGCCGAGTTCACGACGCGCAACACGCTCGACCCCGGCCGCTCGGTCACCATGCAGCTTGTGAAGGGTCCTTTCAAAACGCTGGAGGGCCTCTGGACGGTCAAGCCGATGGGCGAGGGCGGCTGCGAGGTGAGCCTTCGGCTGCGCTTCGAATTCGCCAATCGGCTGATGGGGGCCATGCTGACCCCCGCCTTCGAAGACACCGCCAAGTCCCTCGTTGATGCCTTCGTTGCCCGTTCGCGCAGCGTGCCGCGATCCTGAAGCCCCCTTACGCGATGAATCTGTCCTGTGCCTTCGCTGCTGCGCTGCCCGGTTGGCGTGGCGAGATCGAGCTGGAATTGCAGCAGGGTGCGACGGTGGCGATCGCCCTCAACGCGGCACGCGAGGCTCTCCGACATCGTCTTGGCCCTGCCGCCGACGCAGTGCTCGCGTGCCCGGAATGGCACAGCGGTGCAACGGGGATATTCGGTGAGCCCTGCGCCCGTGATCGGCTGTTGCAGGCCGGTGATCGCGTCGAACTGTACCTGCCGCTGCAGGTGGATCCGAAAGCGGCGCGTCGCACCCGGGCGCGGCCGATGCAAACGGAGAAGGGACGAAACCCGCTTAGCCGCCGCTGACGGGCGGCGCGGGCGTTTCCGGGTTGAGCGGCACGGTCTGTCCGGCGGGCACTTCGGTCGGGGCGCCTACGTTCTCGATGCGCGAGACCTTGTCGTCCGTGAACCACACCGTCAGTCGCTGGCGTTCAGGCGCCTTGAGGCGGCTCGACTGCAGCGAGTAGAGATAATCCCAGCGGTCGCGATCGAAGGCATCGGGCAGCATCGGCGTGCCGAGAAGGAAGCGCACCTGCGCGCGCGTCATGCCTTCCTTGACCTGCACTACCTGGCGCGCATCGAGGTAATTGCCCTGCTGCACATTCATCCGGTACACGCAGCCGCTCGTGCCGAGGCCGAGTAGCGCGAGACCGACAGCCAGAGCGAGGTTTCGGGTGCGGGCGAGATAGACCATAATCAGCATTCTACCCGAAAGAGCCCATTGAAAATGGGAAGGCCAAAGTGGAAGGCAATGACCTGCGCAAAGCCGGGCTGAAGGTCACGCTGCCGCGCGTGAAGATTCTCGACATCCTCGAGAAAAGCGGCACGCGCCATCTTTCGGCGGAAGACATTTACCGGCGGCTCGTCGACCTCAAGGAAGACATCGGCCTCGCGACGGTGTACCGCGTGCTCACGCAGTTCGAGGCGGCGGGGCTCATCACCCGCCATCACTTCGCCGATGGCATGGCGGTGTTCGAGCTCAATGCCGGGCCGCATCACGACCATATCCTGTGTCTCGATTGCGGCCGGGTCGAAGAGTTCGTCGACAGCGGTATCGAGGAGCGCCAGACGGCCGTGGCCGAGCGGCACGGGTTTGCAATCAGCGACCACGCCCTCGTGATTTACGGGCACTGCCGGAAGGCGCAGTGTCCGCATCGTTCCGCGCCGACCCACGAGTAGTCCGGCCGGCGGCGAGCATTTCCGCGGCGTGTTCGCGCGCCTTGTCGGTGATGGCGAGCCCCCCCAGCATGCGGGCAATCTCTTCGGTGCGGGCGGGCCCCTCGAGGGAGGTGATCTGTGTGCGCGTGGTCGCACCATCGGTGAGTTTGGCCACGCGCAGGTGCCGATCACCAAGCGCCGCCACCTGCGGCAAGTGCGTGACGCAGAGCACCTGTGCTCGCGCGCCGAGGGCTGCGAGTTCGCGGCCGACGATTTCGGCGACCGCGCCACCAACGCCCGAGTCGACTTCGTCGAACACCATGCACACGCCCTGCGCGGCCTCGTTGCCGCGTATCAGAGCCACTTGCACGGCAAGAGAAAGGCGCGACAGTTCACCGCCTGAGGCCACCTTGCCGAGCGGTCGCGGCGGCTGGCCGGCGTTGGCCGACACCTGAAACTCCACGTCTTCGAGGCCATGCGCCGAGGAGGCGCCCTGCGCCAAGGCAGCGCCTTGCCCGGCAGAGGCGGTGGCTTCGAGGGGCTGCAGCGTCACGGCGAAGCGGCCGCCTGCCATGCCGAGAGTTTGCATGCGGGCGGTAATGTCGGCGGAGAGCTTGGCGGCGGCGCTGCGGCGCCGCTCGGAGAGTGCGCTGGCAGCCCCGTGCCAGGCCTTTGCCGCCTGCGCGAGCTCGCCTTGCAGGGCGGCAAGGTTGGCATCGAGTTGCTCGAGACGCTGCCATTCGGACTGAAGCTCGGCCATCTTCTCGGGCAATTGTTCGGGCGCGACGCGGTGCTTGCGCGCCAGCGCCTCGATGCTCGCGAGGCGCTGCTCGAGTTCAGCCTGGCGCACGGGGTCGGC
>CAISHQ010000170.1 GCA_903885195.1 uncultured Pseudomonadota bacterium
CACCTTGCGATAGTCCTTGTCGAGGCGCGAGAGATCCGCGCTCGCGGGCGACTGCTCGATGATATCGCGCGTCTTCCAGCTGTTGCTGTAACCCGCGGTGGCGATGAACCCGAGGTCACCGTCATCGAGCGACTTCGAGGTTCCGCCCGTCACGTTGCCGGAGAAATTCACCGGCATCTTGTCGATGAGCTGCACGAGACCATTGCGCGTGTTGACGAACTGCGCAGCGATGGCGCCCGAGTCCACCTTGCCGGAACTCAACCGCTCACCACCAGCGAAGAATGCCGCAAGCGCAGGCGGCGTATCGCGCAGCCCGCTGTCGATACCGCTCGGGTCGTACTTGCTGCCAAAGTGCTGGTAGCCGATCTGTCCGGTCGTGGCGCCATCACCACCGATGCCGAGACCCACCTTGAGAAAGGGCTCCTTGGGTACGGCGAGCGTCGTGAGGTTAATCAGGCCACCGCCGAATTCACCGGTCAGGTTCGCCGAGTAGCTCTTCTGCACGAGCGACGAGGCAATGATGTCGGTCGGAAAAATATCGAGGGGCACTGCGCGACGCAGCGGCTCGGGGCTCGGCAAGGGCGATCCGTTGAGAAACGCCTGCGAGTATCGATCACCGAGACCGCGCACGTAGACGAAACCGCTGCCCGACACGCTGAGACCCGTGACTCGACTCAGCGCGCCGGCGACGTCGCCGTCACCCGCGCGCGCGATGTCTTCAGCCGAGAGCACCGAGACCACCTGTGTCGTTGCCTGCTGGATGTTGCGGTCGCGACGACCCACCACCACGATTTCGCCGGCGATCTCGATGTCGACCGCCTGAGCGTCCTCGGCCGGCGCCGCGGCCGAAGCCCCCGAGGCCGGGGGCGCCTCAGCCGCCGCCGGAGGGGTCTCCGGCGCCGACTGGCCGGCCGCAAGTGGCGAGGCGATCGCCATCGCCAGCAGCAATGTCTTGGAACTGTTCATCGGTTAGAGCGAGGGCAGCGTCGTGCAGGACTTGCTGGTCGATCCGAAGTTGGCGGTCGCCGAGTTGCAGGTCCAGCCCGCGTACCAGGTGTCGTTCGCGTCCTTCACTGCGCCGATGTAGGTCGTGGTGTCGAAGCCCGCGTTCACGGTCTTCGGATCCGACGCCGTGCGGCCCGTCTCGTTGGCGCCGTTGACGAACACGTTGGTCAGCGAATTGGTGAAGGTCGACGTGTTGTTGTTACCCGCCACGTTGAACGCCGCGTCAACCTGAGCCGCGGTCAGACCGCTCGAGCCCGAGAACGGGGTCGCGCTGCACTGCATGGCCACCGAACGGAACACCGGCGGACCAACCTTGTCGATCGCCGCGTCGGTGCTCAGCATGTTGGCGCCATCCAAGCGCAAGCAGGCCATCGGCGAGGTCACCACGCCGTTAACCATCGTGGCATCGGCACCACCGCGGAAACGCATGGCCGCACCGTTACCCGCAGCCGGGTTCTTGTGCACGAGCGTGAAGTTTGCGATGCGCATCCAGGTGCGGGGCGTCTGGGTCTCGAGGGCGTTGGTCGAGTCGAGCTCGATCATCGAGTCGGCGGCGCCTGAGGTCTTCTGCACGCCAATCACGTACTGAATGAGCCCGCGGTAGCCGGTGTCGAGGTCGATGTTGTCATCGTCCGCGCCAGTGATCACGAAGTACTTGGCGTTGTGCGTGCCGCCGAAGAACTCAAGGCCGTCATCCGAGCTGTTGTGCGACTGCACGTACTGGATGACCGTGCCACTGCCGACGCCACCTGTGGTGAGCGCCTGCAACTCGCTGTTACCCGAGAGCACGTAGCCCGAGTAGCGGATCTGCACGTACTTCATCGTGCCGCTGTTGTCGGTCGGCGTCGCACCGCCGTAGTACGCCGGATCCACCGCGCCTTCGGTCTGGCGCTCGCAGTTGACCGAGCCCGGGGTCGCATTCGGCGCCACGGTGCAGTCGGTGATCGGTGCACGACCCAGCAGCACCACACCACCCCACTGACCCTGCGAGTCATCGGTGGCGAGGCCGAGAACGTTGTCACGGCTCGTAAACACGATCGGCGAGCTCGCCGTACCGGTGGCATTGATGCGATGGCCGCGATTGACCGCAAGCCAGGAGACGCCCGTGGAGCCGAACACCACAACGCCCGGGTCGATTGTCAGCGTGATCGAGGTCTGACCCGCGACGGCAGCAGCGCCGAGATCCGTACCCACGTCCACGCGGCCGCCAATCGAATACAGCAGCCCAGGGATCTTGCTCAGACGGCTCGAGCGGGTGATGCGCGCCGGCAGCTCGCAGTTGCGGTAGGTGCCGGTGGGACCCGTGATCGTGCCGAGATCCTTGAGACCCGCCGGATCGTCGATGGTCGGACAACCCGGAGCCGGCGTGACGAGCGTCACTGTCGGCGGCGGCGGCGGGGGCGGCGGCGGCGGCGTGTTGTTCGTGATGTTGATGTTGCCACCGCTGCCCGGCGAAGAGATCTCTTCGGCGCCGCAGGCGGTCAACACGGCCACCGAGGCAGCCAGGAACAGAAGATTGCGATGCTTGGATTGAAGGCTCATGAATAGCTCCGTTGAAACCAGATGCCGCCTGAATAGGGGGGGGGTGGGGAATTTCGGGAGCCAAAGATAGCGACCCAATGTGACAACCACGTTAAGCGGTCCGCACGGCATCGGACGCGTGCCGCGGGCAGGCTGCGAAACGCGCACGATCGGGCATGCTCGCGCTATGCTTCGCGCCGCCATGACTGTGCCTTCGCCATTCACCGACGAGCTGCGCCAGTGGGCCGTGAACGAGATCGCTGCGGGTAGCGGGCCCGATCAAGTGCTACGTGAGCTCATCGCCCGCGGCATTCCCGAAGAGCTGGCCGTGGATGAACTCACGCGCCTGCTCGAGTCGCGGCTCTCGCAACTGAAACAACAGCGTGCCCCTGCGGCCGAAACGGACCCGTCGAGTGACGACAGCCCGAACACCGTCCCGCAACCGCTGACCGCCGATTCACCGAACACGATCCGCGTCGATGGCCGCGAGATCAGTGTGCTACTGCAACTGAAACATCCGCGCGTGATCGTCTTCGGTAATCTGCTCGGACAGGACGAATGCGACAAGCTCGTCGCACTCGCACGGCCGCGCATCACCGCCTCGAGCGTCATCGACATGCAAAGCGGCGGCAACAAGCAGGACGAAGGCCGTACCAGCAGCGGCATGGCCTTCCGGCGCGGCGAGACCAAACTCATCGAACGGATCGAGCGGCGGATCGCCGCGCTCCTGCAATGGCCCTACGAGAATGGCGAGGCACTGCAGATCCTGCGTTACGCGGTGGGCCAGGAGTACAAGCCCCATTACGACTACGTGGACCCGACGCAGCCTGGCGCCCTGCCCTTCCTGGCACGCGGTGGCCAGCGCGTGGCCTCACTCGTCATGTACCTCAACACACCGCCGCGCGGTGGGGCTACGAACTTTCCGGACGTGGGGCTTGAGGTCGCGGCCGTGAAGGGCAACGCCGTGTTCTTCAGCTATGACAAGGCGGACCCATCCACCGGCACGCTGCACGGCGGCATGCCGGTGATGGCCGGAGAAAAATGGGTGGCGACGAAGTGGCTGCGCGTCAGCCGAACCGACCCGTGATGTAGTCCTCGGTCAGCTTCGCCCGCGGATTGGTGAAGATGAGGTTGGTATCGCCCACCTCGACGAGATCGCCAAGATGGAAGTACGCCGTGCGCTGCGACACGCGTGCCGCCTGCTGCATCGAGTGCGTGACGATGCAGATCGCATAGCTCTCGCGCAGCTCGTCGATCAGATCTTCGATGCGTGCGGTCGCAATCGGATCGAGCGCCGAGCAAGGCTCGTCCATCAGGATCACTTCCGGATTCACGGCGATGGTGCGCGCGATGCACAGGCGCTGCTGCTGGCCACCCGAGAGGCTCGTGCCCGGCTGGTTCAACCGATCCTTCACCTCTTCCCATAGCCCCGCGCGCCGCAGACTCTGGTTGACGATCTCATCGAGCTCGCCGCGATTGGCGGCGAGTCCGTGGATGCGCGGCCCATAGGCGACGTTTTCGTAGATCGACTTCGGGAACGGATTCGGCTTCTGGAACACCATGCCGACGCGTGCGCGCAGCTGCACCACATCCTGCCGTTTTTCATGGATGTCCTGTCCATCGAGCGTGATCGAGCCCTCAACGCGGGCACCGACGATGGTGTCGTTCATGCGGTTGAGGCAACGCAGGAAGGTCGACTTGCCGCAGCCCGACGGGCCGATCATGGCCAGCACCTGCTTGCGTCCAATGTCGATGTTGACGTTCTTGATGGCGTGTTTGTCGCCGTAGTACACGTCGACGTTGCGACAGGAGAACACAGGCTCCGCAACGGTGATCGTACCGATGGTGGTCTTGGCAGCGTCGTTCATGGCGGTTACCAGCGTTTCTCGAATTTGTTGCGCAGCAGGACGGCCGTGGCGTTCATCACGAGCAGGAACAGCAGCAGCACGATGATGGCGCCCGAGGTGCGCTCGATGAAGCCGCGCTCGGGCAGATCGGACCAGAGGAACACCTGCACCGGCAGCGCCGTGGCAGGATCAAACACGCCCTGCGGCACTTCGACGATGAAGGCCACCATGCCGATCATCAGCAGCGGCGCGCTCTCGCCGAGCGCTCGGGCCATGCCGATGATGGCGCCCGTGAGCATGCCAGGCACCGCGAGCGGCAACACATGATGCGCCACCATCTGCAGCCGCGAGGCGCCCATGCCGAGCGCCGCTTCACGGATCGACGGCGGCACGGCCTTGAGCGCCGCCCGCGAGGCGATGATGATGGTCGGCAAGGTCAGCAAGGTGAGCACGAAGCCGCCGACGAGCGGCGCCGAGCGCGGCAAGCCGAAAAAGCCGATGAACACCGCAAGACCCAGCAAGCCGAACACGATCGAGGGCACGGCCGCGAGGTTGTTGATGTTCACCTCGATGATGTCGGTCAATCGATTGCGCGGCGCGAACTCCTCGAGATACACCGCAGCCCCCACACCAATCGGGAAGGACAGCAACAGCGTGATGAAGAGCGTCAGCATCGAGCCGATGAGCGCCCCGCGCACGCCCGCCTGCTCCGGATCGCGCGAGTCACCATTGCTGAAGAACGCCCGGTTGAAACGCAGCTCCAGCGTACCGTCGCGCTCGAGCGCTGCAATCCAACCGATCTGCTGATCACTCAGGCGCCGCTCGTCCTCGGGCGCGGTACGCGACACCCGCCCCTTGATCAGCATATCGACCGTATCGTCCGCCAGTACCCAGCCCGTCTCGCGCGTACCGATCACCGTGGGGTCCGAGGTAATGCGTTGCTGCAGCTCGATGGAGGCCGCGCTGCTGACGAGACCATAGAGTTCACGCAGGTCCCGTCGTGCCTC
>CAISHQ010000171.1 GCA_903885195.1 uncultured Pseudomonadota bacterium
AGCACTGATCCTCGCCCACAATCACCCCTCTGGAGTCGCCGAGCCAAGCCGCGCCGATGAACTCATCACCAGCCGCCTGCGCGATGCCCTGGCCCTGGTCGACATCCGCGTCCTTGACCATCTGATCGTGGCCGGCCCCGTGACGCTCTCGTTTGCCGAACGCGGCCTGCTCTGACCCCCCCCTCGCGGACCCCAAAAAAAGGGGGTACCGCACCCGCGAGGCGGGGTTAGCACACCCGGCGAGGCGAGTACCGGTTGCCGAGCCGCGCGCAGACTGGTATAAAAGCGGCCCTTTGTTCAGGGTCACAAGCCCCAGAACACCGTAAACCACTGATTTAAAAGGCTTCCTACGATGTCCCGCGTCTGCGAACTCACTGGCAAGCGCCCCACCACGGGCAACCGCGTCTCGCACGCGAACAACAAGAAGCGTCGCCGCTTCCTGCCGAACCTGCACACGCAGCGTTTCTGGCTCGAGGGCGAGAAGCGCTGGGTGTCGCTGCGCGTCAGCACCAACGCCCTGCGTACCATCGAGAAAAATGGCCTCGACGCGGTGGTCGCCGACCTGCGCGCCAAGGGCATGAAGATCTGAGCCGGAGCCCGACACCATGCGCGAAAAAGTGAAGTTGTTGTCCACGGCCGGCACGGGTCACTTCTATGTGGCCATGAAGAACAAGCGTCTGCATCCCGAAAAGATGGACGTTAAGAAGTACGACCCCGTCGTGCGCAAGCACGTGGCGTACAAGGAAACGAAGATCAAGTAAGGGCGCTACGCCCTGCCTGAATTACCCGAAGTCGAAACCACCCGTCGCGGCATCGAGCCGCACGTGGTCGGGAAACGTGTGCGTGTGTTGCGCGTGCACGAGGTAAGGCTGCGCTGGAAGGTGACCGGCGATCTGCCGCAACGACTGCAGGGTCGACGCTTCGAGTGCGTCACCCGCCGCGCCAAATACCTGCTGTTTCATTTCGACGATGGCGGCACGCTGATTCTGCACCTCGGTATGTCGGGGAACCTTCGGGTCATGCCGCCGGAATCGCCGCGCCTCAAGCACGACCATCTCGAGTGGCTGCTTGAGGACGGTACGGTGCTGCGCTTCAACGATCCCCGCCGCTTCGGCTCGGTGCACTGGCTGCAGGGTGATGCCGCTACACATCCCCTGCTGCAACACCTCGGTCCGGAGCCGCTCGAGGACGAATTCGATGCAGACTATCTTTGGGCGCGATTGCGCGATCGGCGCATCGCAATCAAGCCACTCATCATGAACGCCCAGGTGGTCGTGGGCGTAGGCAACATCTACGCGAGCGAAGCCTTGTTCGTCGCCGGCATTCGTCCGGGTCGCGCTGCGCGACGGGTCACACGTGAAGAAGCGGCGCGCCTCGTGCAGGCCATCAAGGCCGTGCTCGGCAAGGCCGTGCGGGTCGGGGGCACGACGCTGCGCGATTACGTCGGCGCCGATGGCAGTCCCGGCTACTTCCGCCAGCAGCTGCAGGTTTATGAGCGTGGCGGCGAGCCCTGCCGCCAGTGCGGCACACCGATCCGCCAGCGCGTGCAAGCGCAGCGCTCGACCTACTGGTGTGCCACGTGTCAGCGCTAAGCGTACCGACGCAACCGACGCGGCGTACGCTCGCGCCGCACTTCGCAGCGCTCGACCCTGTGATGGCTGCACTTATCGAGGCGGCGGGACCCTATCGCCTGCGTGTGCAGCCTTGTGATTCGCCCTTTCGACATCTCGCCGGAGCGATCATCGGACAGCAGATCAGCGGTGCGGCCGCGCGGGCGATCACCGCGCGGTTCGTGGCGCTCGTAGCCGACCCTGAACGGCAGGACGGCTTCCCGACTCCCGGCGCAGTGCTCGCACTTGGTGATGCGACGCTGCGCAGCGCAGGACTTTCGGCGGGCAAGGTCGCGGCGCTGCGTGATCTCGCGGCGAAAACGCGCACAGGCGAGGTGCCGCAGAGCCGCACACTGCACGCGCTCGATGACGAAACCATCATCACGCGACTGACCGCCGTGCGCGGCATCGGCCGCTGGACGGTGCAGATGATGCTGATGTTTCAGCTGGGACGGCCCGACGTACTGCCGGCGGCGGATTTCGGCGTGCGCAACGGCTTTCGGATTGCCTACCGGCGCAGGACACTGCCGACTGTGGGCGAGTTGCTGGCCTATGGAGAACGCTGGGCGCCATGGCGCTCGGCAGCGGCGTGGTATTTGTGGCGGGCGGTGGACCTGCATCGCGCGGGCGAACTGCCCACGCTGCCGAAGCCGGTCAGGCTGAAGGTGCGCGCCGATGCGCGCGCAGCGCCTCGGCCACGATCGGGTGCACGAACTCCGCCACGTTCCCGCCGAGGATCGCCACCTCGCGCACCAGCGTCGAAGAGATAAAGGTGAACTGCTCCTGCGGCGTCATGAACATGGTTTCGATTTCGGGCGCGAGATGCCGGCTCATGTTGGCGAGCTGGAATTCAAATTCGAAATCCGACACCGCCCGAAGCCCGCGCAGGATCACATTGAGATCCTGCGCACGCGCGAATTCGACCGTCAGTCCCGAGTAACCCATCACCTCGACATTCGGCAAGTCTGCAAGCACCGCGCGTGAGAGCTCTACGCGGCGCGCCAGCGGAAACAGCGGCGCCTTATTGGGATTCGCCGCAATGGCCACAACCACCCGATCAAAAATACCCGCGGCACGACGTACAAGATCGTGATGCCCGTTGGTGATGGGGTCGAAGGTTCCGGGGTACAGCGCGTTGCGTTTCATCAAGCCCTCCGCAGCAGATGATAGCCCACCTCGCCCGCCTTGCCGTCGCGCCAGGGTTGCCAGCCCTCGGGCCACTGCGGCAGCGGCTCGCGCAGGGGCACCTCGACGTAGATGAAGGCGGCGGGCGCGAGCCAGCCGCCGCTCTCGAGTCGACCTGCGACGCTTTGCCAGAGACTCGCCGCAAAGGGCGGATCGACGAAAACGACGTCGTAGGGCGGCACGTCCGCCGCACGCGGTCGCGACAGAAAGGCGAGCGCGTCCGCACGAATCACGCGGACCTGCGACGCCTGCAGCCGTTCGACATGCTCTTCGAGGGCTGCAATGCAGCGGGGGTCGGTATCGAGCAGCGTTGCCGTTGCGGCACCGCGCGAACAGGCCTCGAAACCGAGAGCCCCGCTGCCCGCGAACAAGTCGAGCACATGCGTGCCGCGGATGTGCGGTGCGAGCCAGTTGAACAGCGTCTCGCGGACGCGATCGGGCGTGGGTCGGATGGCGGCCACCTGGGGGAAGCGCAAGCGTCGACCACGCCAGATACCGGCGATGATGCGGACCTCGTTGGCGGGGGCGCTGCGAGTCGTGGCCATTTGCGGCGCAGGGTAGCCTAAAATCCGCGATCCCATGAGAAGGATGCGCCGATGAGCAGCGATTCCAAACCCGGCTTCTTCGCCCGCCTGCGCGCGCGCCTGACTCGTCCGGGTGCGGGACTCGGCAGCGAGCTCGCGCGCCTGTTCGGTGCACGTCGCATCGATGCGGAAGTGCTGGAGGAACTCGAGACGCGACTGCTCGCGGCAGACGTCGGCGTCACAGTCACTCAGGAATTGCTCGAGGGTTTACGCGCGCGCGTCGCTCGCCAGCAGCTCGGCGATGTGGCGGCGCTGCTCGAGGCGCTGCAAGCCGACATTACGGCCTTGCTGCGGCCCGTCGCACAGCCGCTGCGCATCGACCCCTCGCGCAAGCCTTTCACGATTCTCGTGGTCGGCGTGAACGGTTCGGGCAAGACGACGACCATCGGCAAACTCGCCAATCTCTACACGCAGGAGGGACTCAAGGTCATGCTTGCCGCGGGTGACACCTTCCGCGCAGCAGCGACCGAGCAGCTCGGCATCTGGGCCTCGCGCACGGGCGCCGAACTGATCGCACAGGCACCTGGCGCAGATCCGGCCGCGGTGGCCTTCGATGCCTTGAGCGCGGCGCGTAGCCGCGGCGCCGACGTACTGATCGCGGACACCGCCGGCCGCCTGCAGGCGCAGACGCACCTGATGGAGGAACTGCGCAAGGTCCGCCGCGTGCTCGGCAAGGTCGACCCCAGCGCACCGCACGAAGTGCTGCTGGTGCTCGACGCCAACCAGGGCCAGAACGCGCTCAAACAGGCCGTGCAGTTTCGTGAAGCGGTCGGGGTCACGGGGCTCGTGCTCACCAAGCTCGACGGCTCTGCAAAGGGCGGCATCGTGCTCGCGATCGCCCGCCAGTTGGCCCTGCCCATCCGCTTCATCGGCATCGGCGAGGGCGCGCAGGATTTCGGCGAGTTCGACGCAGACGCCTTTGCGCGTGCGCTGATCGACGGCGACAAGGGATAATGCCGGGATGATCCAGTTCGAGCACGTGTTCAAGCGCTACCCGAACGGCCGCGAGGCCTTGCAGGATGTGTCGTTTCGCATCGACGCGGGCGAGTTCGTGTTCCTGACCGGGCGATCCGGCGCGGGAAAAAGCTCTGTGCTGAAGCTCGTCGCGCTGCTTGAGCGACCGACCCGAGGCAGCGTGCTCGTCAATGGCCAGGACACCGGCAGTCTGCCCGCGCGCGCCATACCGGCGTACCGACGACGGCTCGGCATCGTGTTCCAGGATCACCAGTTGCTCATGGATCGGCCGGTGTACGACAACATCGCTTTGCCGCTGATGGTGTCGGACACTAGCTATCGCGACATCGACAAGCGCGTGCGCGCAGCGCTCGATCAAGTCGGTCTGCGCGCGCAGGAGCGTGCACTGCCGCTCGAGTTATCGGTCGGCGAGCAGCAGCGCGTCGGTATCGCTCGCGCCGTGGTCGCGCGTCCCACCATCCTCATCGCCGATGAACCCACCGGCAATCTCGATCACACGCTCGCGCGCGATGTGATGCAGCTGTTCGCACGCTTTCAGGAAGTCGGCGTCACGGTAGTGATCGCCACGCACGATATGGCGCTCGTGCGTGAGTTTGGACATCGAGAGTTGCACATCGACGAAGGTCGTCTGCTCGGCGGGGCGTCCGCTTCATGACTTCGCCCTTCACATATTTTGCGCGACATCTGCAGGCGCTGCTCGGGGCGCTTGGACATCTGCTGCGTCAGCCGCTCGGCACGCTGCTCAGCATCGCCGTGATCAGCCTCGCGCTCACCCTGCCTGCGTGTCTGTATCTGCTCGTGAAGAACGCCCGTGCCGCGACAGGCAGCATCACCGAAGCGATCGAACTCACGATCTACCTCAAAACCGACGTGTCGCTCGAACGCGCCCGCCAACTCGCCGACAGCGCTCGGGCCCGCCGCGAAGCCGGTCGCGTCACGCTGATTTCGGCGGACGAGGGTCTCGCGGAATTTCGCAAATATTCGGGCTTTGGCGCCGCGCTCGAGGCATTGCAAGGCAATCCCCTGCCGCATGTCATCAGCCTGCGGCCTCGCAGCGATCGAGCCGACCCCTCGAGCATCGCCTCTCTGCAGCGCTACCTCGGCAGTTGGCCCGAGGCCGATATCGTGCAAGTGGACAACGAGTGGGTCCGACGGCTGAGCGCGCTGCTCGGCTTGCTCGAGCGAGTGTTTCAGGTGTTCGCTGCACTGCTGGCTTTTGGCGTGCTTGCCATTATCGGCAACGCGATACGGCTCGAGATCAGCGCACGCCGCGCCGAGATCGAAGTCACCAAGCTGGTGGGCGGCTCGAACGCCTACGTGCGCAGGCCGTTCCTCTATCTCGGCGGGCTCTACGGCCTGCTCGGTGCCGCCCTCGCGGCGCTGTGGCTGATCGCGCTCGCGGCCGCACTCGAGCCTTGGCTGCTGCAACTCGCCCGTCTCTATGGCAGCGGCTTCCAACTCGTGGGTCTGACAACCGAGGAACTCGGGGGGCTGCTCGGGGGTGGGACCCTGCTGGGTCTGCTGGGCGCATGGATTGGCGCCGCACGGCATCTGTCCCGGATCGAGCCGAGGCAGTGATCCGGTCTGATTGCTCAAGTATCTGATTTATATAAACTTTACAGTGTGAACTTCGCCGGGGTTTAGCACTCGAATACACAGAGTGCTAGACTTCACTGCAGAGGTACCCCACGCATGACCAGCCAAGTTCTTGCCCTGCGCTCCGCCGAGTTCGCCCTCACCGGGCCACTCGGCAGCCTCGATGCGTATCTCGACCGCGTCTCCCGCGTGCCGATGCTGTCCCGTGAAGACGAGCAAGCGCTGGCCCAGCGCTTTCGCGCTGACGGGGATGTCGAGGCTGCCAGAGCGCTCGTTCTCTCGCACCTTCGCTTCGTCGTACACATTGCTCGCGGCTACTCAGGCTACGGTCTGCCGGTTGGCGATCTCGTTCAGGAAGGCAACGTCGGCCTGATGAAGGCGGTCAAACGCTTCGATCCTGCAGTCGGCGTGCGCCTCGTGTCATTCGCCGTGCACTGGATCCGCGCCGAGATCCACGAGTACGTGCTGCGCAACTGGCGCCTGGTGAAGGTCGCCACCACCAAAGCTCAACGCAAGTTGTTCTTCAACCTGCGGCGCATGAAGAAAAACCTCTCGTGGCTCTCGGCCGACGAAACGGCCGCCGTCGCGCGCGAACTCGGCGTCAGCCCTGCCGAAGTGACCGAGATGGAACGTCGTCTCTCGGCCCGCGAGATTGCCTTCGATCCAACGCCGCTCGAATCCGACGAAGACGAAGCGCATTCGCCAGTCGCATATCTGCCAGCACCGGATGCCGATCCGGCAGAACAGGTCGAAAGCGCCGAGTGGGACGAACAGACCCACGCTCGCCTCACCACGGCACTGCAGTCACTCGATGCGCGCAGCCGCGACATCCTCGCCAGTCGCTGGATGTCGAGCGATACCGAGAAGCTCACGCTGCACGATCTGGCCGCAAAGTATTCCGTGTCAGCCGAGCGTATTCGCCAACTCGAAGCGAATGCGATCAAGAAGCTGCGCGCCGTAATGGTCGACGCGGTCTGATCAACGCGGCCTGATCAACGCCGATTAGTCGACGTTGTTTAGTCGACGCCGCTTTGCGGCGCGGGTGGCGTAGTGGCTCGGCTGTAGCCACGCGGACGAATCGCCACCGTATTGATCACGCGCGTGCAGCGCGTGCCATCCGCGAGAAAGTATCCGTATTCGAACGACGGCGTGGCACGGCCCTCGCGGGCGAGCGTGCTGCGAATCTCTTCTTCCATCGCGGCCGAAAACTCGAACCGCAACTCGAGATCGGTGCTGCCACCATGCTCGAAGTCGATCTGCATGGCGCGCGTCCAGGTCGAATAGCCGGGGAACACTCGCGCGCAGGCCAGCGCTGCAACCGGATCGGCAAGTGCGGCCTGGAAACCACCGAACATCACCCCGCCCGGGTTGCGCGAGATCGCGTTCAAAGGCAGACGGATGCGCACGCTGCGCCATTCGCGATCCATCTCTAGTACCTTGATGCGCATGAACAGGAAAGGCGGATAGAGCTCCAGCATGCGCGCATCGGAGAGTATGCGACGCTCGGACATGAATCGCAGGAAACGCTGGAACAGCCGGGGCTTCACGTCGCCGCCTCTTCGAACACGATGCAGTGGAGTATGGCCGTACGCAGCGCGTTCGGCGAGTAGCCGCCGGCCAGCGTCACCACGAGCGGCAAGCCCTGCCGCCGGGCCCAATCGAGAATGGTGCGCTCGCGTTCGCGGATGCCCTGCTCGGTAAGTCGAAATCGCCCGTAGCGATCGCCCTCGGCCACATCGACACCCGCGAGGTAAAAGACGAGATCGGGTACGAAATCCTGCAGAGTGTTGGGCAGCTGCTCCTGCAGCACCTGCAGATAGGTTGCATCGTCGGTGCCATCCGGCAGACCCACATCGAGCGAAGAGCGCATCTTGCGCGCCGGGTAGTTGCGCTCACCATGCACCGAGAACGTAAATACGCTGGCATCGCCCTCGAAGATCGCCGCAGTGCCGTTGCCCTGATGCACATCGAGATCGACGACGAGCGCGCGGGAAATCTTCTTTTCGTTCTGCAACGCACGGATCGCAACCGCCACATCGTTTAGCACGCAGAAGCCTTCACCGTGGTCGGCGAAGGCGTGGTGTGTGCCGCCCGCAAGATTTCCCCCACGACCCTCCTCGAGGGCCGCGCGGGCCGCGAGCAGCGTGCCCTGAGTCGCGAGGCGCGAACGTCGCAGCAAGCGCGGCGACCATGGCACACCCAGTGCCCTAACCTCAGCCGCACTCAAACCCGGCCCGAACAATCGATCGAGGTAGGCTTTGGTGTGCACACGCTCGAGATCCGCGCGCGCGACTTCTTCTGGAATCATCATGCATTCGGCCGGCAAGAGACCTGCGGCACGCAGGCGGTCATACACCAACGTGTACTTGACCATCGGGAACGGATGACCGTCCGGCAGCGGCAGGAAGTAATCCGGGTGGTGACTGACTTTCAAGTTGCGGCCGAATGAGCTAGAACTACTTCCCCAAGGGGGTACTGGATGACGCTCACCGGCGGAATGGTAGTCAGCCGGGCGCTCGGCCGCTACGGAATTCGCACCGTTTTCGCTGTCGCAGGCGCCTCACACACCCATCTTCTCGATGCACTCGATCGCGACGGTCTGCAGATCGTCAGCAGTCGTCACGAGTCGGGCTGCGTCAGTGCCGCCGACGGCTACGCCCGCCTCACGGGTCGCCTCGGCGTGGCCTTGATCATCGCGGATCAGGGCACGCCGAACGCGATCAATGGTATCGCCACGGCCTTCCATGCCTGCTCGCCCGTGCTCGTGCTGATCGCGCGTCTGCCGAACTCCTGGACCGAAGCAGAGGCGGAGTACGACAACGCCAAGCACCCGCTGGTGGGCAGCATCAGCAAGTGGTCGCGCACCGTGCCTACCGCCGAGCGTCTCGCCGAGTACATCGACGTGGCTGCCAAGCGCGCTCTGTCCGGTCGACGGGGTCCCGTGGTGCTGCAGATCCCGCAGGAATACTTCGCGGCAACGCTCGCCGATGCGGGCGCAGCTGCACAGCCGGCACCGAGCCTGTCGCGTGCCGCGGCGGATCCCGCCGCCATCAGCGAAGCAGCGCAATTGCTGCGCGACGCCAAGCGCCCGCTGCTGATCGCCGGCGCCGGTGCCTGTCAGGGCGGTGCAGGCGAGAGTCTCGCGACGCTGTCACGGCAATTCGGCATTCCGATCGCCGGCAACGGACTCGGGCGCGGCGTCGTGCCCGAGGACTCGCAGCGCTCCTTCAGCTGGCCGCTGATGCAGATCGTGGCCAAAGAAGCCGATGTCGTCTGTGTCGTGGGCGCGCGTCTCAAGCAGCGCTTGGGTTACGGACTGCCGCCACGTTTTGCGCCGCAAGCCAAGTTCATCCAGATTGACGTCGAGGCGGAAGAGCTCTCGCGCAACCGACGTATCGATGTGCCGATCGCGGCGGATGCGGGTCTCGCCACTGCGCAGCTGCTGGCGGCGGTGCAGGCCCACGCGACAGCCCTCGACGCCGCATCCCACGACGTGGCAACCCGCCGCGCAGCGTGGGCGCAGCGCGGCTACTGGGTGCGCGACGCACTGCAAGAGCGACTCAGCTATCTCGATGCGGTCGCGGCGGAACCCCTGCCGAACGATGCGATCCATCCGCTGACTCTCGGCCGCATCATCGCCGAGGTCGTACCCGAAGACAGCGTATTCGTGGGGGATGGAGCGGATATCCAGAACTGGATGTACGGCGCGCTGCGCATCCGCGAGGCGCCGGGATTTCTCGACCATTACCCGATGGGTGCGATGGGTGTCGGCACGCCGCTCGCCGTCGGTGCCGCCGCCGCTGCGCGTGAACTTGCCGCGCCGGGCACAAAGTGCCGCACGGTGGTGTTAACCACGGGCGATGGTTCCTTCGGGTTCTATCCTGCGGAACTGCACGCCGCAGCCCGCGCAGGATTGAAGCTCATCTGTGTGGTTGGCAACGACGGCGCCTGGGGCACCGAACTGCACGGCCAGCTCAAGGCACTAGGGCGCAGCGTCAATACCGAACTCGGGTTCCTGCGCTACGACAAGGTCGGCGAAGGCTTCGGCTGTCGTGGCGAGCATGTCGAGCAACTCGCGCAATTACGACCGGCGCTCGAGCAGGCGCTCGCCCACGATGGACCGACCGTGATCAACGTGCTGATCGATCGCGAGGCCGGCGCCACCCTCAAGACCGATCCGCGAGTACAGATGATTCTGTTCGACGACCTCGCGAGTAACCTCAAGACCCAACATTCATTCGCGGGCTGAACGCCTCGCGCCGGAGATCCCCAATGTCATCATCGACCCCGCAGCACATTCCCTATCCGAATCCGGTCTACGCCTGGTACGTGGTGATCGTACTGCTGCTCGCCTACATCCTCGCCTTCGTCGATCGCGAAATCATTGCGCTGCTCGTGCCCGACATCAAGGCGAGCTTGCAGATCAGCGACACGCAGATGAGTTTCCTGCTCGGTGGCGCCTTCGCGGTGTTCTACACATTTTTCGGCGTGATGATCGCGTGGTTCGCCGATCAGGGAAATCGCCGCTGGCTCATCTTCGCCGGCGTGACCTTCTGGAGCATCATGACCGCCGCCTGCGGTTTCTCGACGAGCTACGCAGCACTGTTTCTCGCTCGCGTCGGCGTCGGTGCAGGCGAGTCGGCACTCAACCCCTCAGCGCTGTCGATGCTGAAGGACTATTTCCCGCCGGATCGGATCGGTCGAGCCGTCGGGCTCTACACAGCCGGCGTATCGAGCGGTAGCGGCATCGCCTTCATCTTCGGTGGTGCGCTCTACCCGAAGCTCAAGGAAGCGGGCCCCGTAGAGTTGCCGCTGCTCGGCTGGCACGAGCCCTGGCAGTTGATGTTCATCTACGTGGGTCTACCGGGCCTGCTGATCGCGCTGCTGGTACTGACGATCCGCGAACCCATCCGTCGCGAGTTCCTGCTCACGGGCCGCAAGCCCGAAGCGACCCCGGTGCTGCAGACGATGCGCTACCTGATCGCCCGGTGGCGCGCGTTTCTCGTGCTGTTCTTTGCACTCTCCGGCCTTGCCATCATGGCCTACGGCATCGGCTTCTGGATTCCGGAGTTCTTGCGCCGCACCTACGATCTGTCGCCGCAGGAGCTGGGTTACTGGATCCAGTGGCGTGGGGTGATCACCATCGCGTTCGGCTTGATCGGCGTGCTGATCGGCGGCTGGATGTGTGACTACTTCCAGAAGCGCTACGAGGACGGATACGTGAGAGTCTGCCTCGTCTCCTTCATCGTGATGGCCTTCGGCTACTGCCTCTTCACGCTGATGCCGACACCGCAACTCGCAGTGCTGTTTCTGATCCCAGCAACGCTCGGCGCCGCGGCACCGACGGCCGCGGGTGCGGCCGCCGTGGTCTCCATCGCGCCGCCCACCATGCGTGCGCAGTGCGTCGCGTTCTACTACTTCATTCTCAACGCCGTGGGGTTCTTCGTGGGCCCCACCGCCGTGGCGCTCGTCACGGATTTCTATTTCGCCGACGAGGAGCAGTTACGCTACTCGATGTTTGCGGTAGCCGCCGCCGTGTCGGTGATCGGTACCTGGTTGCTGCTCTACAACCTGCCGCACTTCCGCGCTGCGGCGCGCGAAGCGAAGCAATGGACCGAGGGTGCAGTCTGACCGCTAGACTGCGCGCCGCGGACAGATCACCGCTCACAAGTTCAAACTTTCAATCGAGAGGAATCGCCCATGGCCAACGCTCCTGCCGACCCGAAGCTTCCCATCCTGCAGCGCGACCATCGCAGCGTCATGGGCAAGGTGCTCTATACGAGCAAGAAGCCGGAGCGCATGAACCAGGAGCGTGGACGCGAGTATTTCCGCATCGATGTGCATGCCGATGGCACCCGAACCTGCACCGCACACTGCGAGATCGACGATCGCCCTTCCGTGATGCGTGACATCACCTATTCGCTCGACAAGGACTGGATGCCGACCGACTGCTTCGTACGTCTGTCGGTGGGAAGCCGCTTCATGGGCTCGGGTTGGTTCCGTTTCCACCCGCAGTACGCCGAGTGCGAAACCTACACCTCGATGGAGGGTCGCGTCTCGCAGACCATGGATCTGGCAACGCCGCTCGTCACCTTCCAGAACCACGCGATCGCCTGCGATGCGTGGCATCTGCGACTCATCGATCAAAGAAAACCGGGCGAAGTGCAGCGCATCAAGCAGATGCTGCTGTCCTCACCGGATCATCGCGGCGCCACCGGTCCGATGCTGTTCTCCATCGGACTCAACATCGTCTTCGTCGGCGCGGAGAAGCTCACGGTGGGTGCAGGCACCTTCGATGCGCTGCATTTCCAGTTCGTCGCCAACCCGGAACTGCCCCAGGAGCACCCGCCGTACGACGTCTGGTGCACGGCGGATGGGGACTACCTGTTCCTCAAGGGCCAGGTCGCCGGCTATATGCAAACCCACTATGAACTGGTGGAGTTGTCGCGGGGGCCACACTGGGGTAACTGACCGGAGCGTCGAACTGTGACGTGTGTCGCTTTTCTGGTACTTCCCAAGTCATGCGACAGGTGTATAATCGCCACACACGTAGCAAACAAACAACGACTAAGTTGTTGATTTGATTGATGCGATGGGTTTTTGAAGTGTATTCGCCTCACTACTCAGGCTTTCGCAAGAAAGTTTGAGGCCTGAGGGAGACAACTAAAGAACCTCTGGCGATCGACGCGAGCACGGTGGGATGGCGGCCTTTTTTGGCGGCCTCCCGGGGAGACTCAGGTGTCCCAACCGCACACATTAGCGCTCGCGGAGCAGTGTTATGCCCCTGCTGTAGAGCGGTGGACCAGAGAGAGACGAGCCCTGAAGAACCCCGCGAAAGCGGGGTTTTTTTATTGTCCTTCGAGACCCGCGCGCAAGGCCTCGAGCATCGTGCCCTTGTTGGCAAAATCCCAAGAGCCACCAAAGGCGATGTCGGTCACGACGAAGCGGCCGCTCTCCTCGCGCAGCACGACGGTGTCGGTCCACTCCGTCGGCTTGGCATCCGTGGCACCCGTGGAGTGCGTCAAGGTCACCGGCACACGCCACTCACCCGCCGCACCCGTTTGCGGCTCACCCACGGTAAACGCCGTCGGTCCTTCGAAGAGACTCGAGAACAGATCGCCATCGGTAAAGGGCGGCTTCTCCATCGGCGCCGCGGCACGGGCCGCGGTGCGCGCCGCATCGGCACGCTCCAACAGACCGATGAGTTCGGCCGACAGCAGCGGCGCGAGCTCGGTGCGTTGCTCCGCGGTCGGTGCGCCGCTCGGACGCAATTTGGCCACAGCCGTATAGAACAGGCTCACCGACTCGCGCGCGGCGCCCACTGCAGGGTCCACGGTCGGCGCCGTGGTGGCCGTATCGCCGGCAGAAGCCGGCTGCGATGTATTCGGTGCGGGCGAGCAACCCACGAGCACGCTCACGGCCAGTACCGCGGCGACGATGCGTGCAGATCCGAAGCTCGACGATGTTCGAAGATTCATGTGCACGTCCTCAGGACAGATCCGTCTTGCCCATCAACCAGCGGTCGCATTCGCGCGCCGCACCGCGACCCTCGTTGATCGCCCATACCACGAGGCTCTGGCCCCGACGGCAATCCCCCGCAGCAAAGACGCCGGGCACGCTGGTCGAATACTCGCCATAGCCCGCCTTGACGTTTTGCCGCTCATCGAGCGCGACACCGAGATCATTCGGCAAGCCGATGTCCGGGCCGGTGAAGCCCATCGCCAGCAGCACGAGTTGCGCGGGCTGCGTACGTTCGGTGCCCGGCACCTCGACGGGCACGCGCTGACCTCGCTCGTTGAGATCCCAGCTCACATCGACGGTGACCAATTCCTTGACCCGGCCCTCGGCATCGCCAACGAATTTCTTGACCGTGGTGAGATAGGCCCGCGGATCACGACCGAACTTGGCGGCAGCCTCTTCCTGGCCGTAATCCATCTTGTAGAGACGCGGCCACTCCGGCCACGGATTGTCCTCAGCCCGCTCGAGCGGCGGCTTGGACATGATTTCGAATTGGGTGAGCGTACGGCAGCCCTGCCGCATCGCACTACCGACGCAATCGGTACCGGTATCACCACCGCCGATCACCACCACATCGAGGCCCTTGGCATGGATCTTCGCCGCAGCGGGACCCTTGCCGAGCACCGAGCGCGTGGCCTCGGTGAGATAGTCCATCGCGAAATGCACGCCAACGAGGTTGCGCCCCTCGATGGGCAGATCGCGCGGCGCCGTCGCACCGGTGCAGAGCACGATGGCATCGAAATCGCGGCGCATCATCTCCGCTTCATAGTTGTCGCCGACATTGGCGTTGCAGACGAACTTGATGCCCTCTTCCTCGAGCAGCTTGATGCGCCGCATCACGACGTGCTGCTTGTCGAGCTTCATGTTCGGGATGCCGTACATGAGCAGGCCACCGGGTCGATCGGCCCGCTCGAGCACCGTCACCGAGTGGCCGGCACGATTGAGTTGCTGCGCTGCCGCAAGACCCGCGGGACCCGAACCCACGACGGCCACCTTCTTGCCGGTGCGCGTCTTCGGCGGTTCGGCGTTGACCCAGCCCTCCTCGAAACCACGCTCGATGATGGTGTTCTCGATGTTCTTGATCGTGACCGGCGGCGCATTGATGCCGAGCACGCAGGACCCCTCGCAGGGCGCGGGACACACGCGGCCGGTGAACTCCGGGAAATTGTTGGTCTTGTGCAGACGCTCGAGCGCCTCGCGCCACAAGCCCCGGTAAACGAGATCGTTCCACTCGGGGATAAGGTTGTTGACCGGGCAGCCGGATGCGCCACCGCTCATCAGCTTGCCGGTGTGACAGAACGGCACGCCGCAGTCCATGCAGCGCGCAGCCTGATTGCGCAGGCTCTTCTCGTCCAGGTGGTGATGAAATTCCTTCCAATCGCGTACCCGCTCGGTCGGCGACCGATCGAGCGGCGTTTCGCGCAGATATTCGATGAACCCTGTTGGCTTGCCCATGATCAGTTGCCACCCACTCGCGACAGATCGCGCGAGTTCTCCTCGAATGCTGCCATCACCGCCTCCTCACCGGAGAGACCTTGGTCATGTGCGCGCTTGATGCACGCGAGCACACGCTTGTAATCGCGCGGGATGACCTTGACGAATTTCGGCAGCAGGGTCGGCCAGGCGTCGAGCACCCGCTGACCCTGCACGCTGCCGGTCATCTCGACATGTCGCGCGATGAGAGCACGCAAGGCGTCGGCTTCGCCCGCGTCAGTGACGCGTTCGACCTCGACCATCTGCTTGTTGATGCGCGGGTCGAACACATTGTCCGGATCGAGTACGTAAGCGATGCCGCCCGACATACCGGCACCGAAGTTTCGCCCAGTGTTGCCAAGGATGACCACGCGCCCCCCGGTCATGTACTCGCAGCCGTGATCGCCCACGCCCTCGACGACAGTGTCCACACCGCTGTTGCGCACGGCGAAGCGCTCGCCCGCCTGCCCGCGGATGAACACTTCACCGGAGGTCGCGCCATAGAGGGCAACGTTACCAATGATCATGTTCTCCTCGGCCTTGAAGGTCGCCGCACGCGGCGGGAACACCGCGATGCGCCCACCCGAGAGACCCTTACCCACGTAGTCGTTGGCGTCACCCTCGAGCGTGAAGCTCATGCCGCGGGGCATGAAGGCGCCGAAGCTCTGGCCCGCCGATCCCGTGAAACGAATGCGGATGGTGTCGTCGGGCAAACCCTGCGGGCCCCACTTGCGCGTGATCTCGCTGCCGGTGATCGTGCCGACGACGCGATTGACGTTACGCACCGGCAAACTTGCCTCGACTTTCGTGCCGTTGTCGATGGCGGGGCGACACAGCTCGAGCAGGGTCGTCACGTCGAGCGACTTCTCGAGACCGTGATCCTGCAGCTGGGTCTGGTAACGCCCCACTTCGGGCCCGGAGTCCGGCTGGTAGAGGATGTTGCTGAAATCGAAGCCCTGCGCCTTCCAGTGATCGATCGCGGCCTGGGGCTCGAGACGATCGACGCGACCGACCATCTCGGTGAGCGTGCGGAAGCCGAGCTCGGCCATGATTTCGCGCAACTGCGTGGCGACGAAACGCATGAAGTTGACGACGTGTTCGGGCTTGCCCGCGAAGCGCTCGCGCAAGCGCGGATCCTGCGTGGCCACACCTGCAGGGCAGGTGTTGAGGTGGCAGACGCGCATCATGATGCAACCGACCGAGACAAGCGGTGCGGTGGCAAAGCCGAATTCTTCGGCGCCGAGCAACGCGGCAATCGCCACGTCGCGACCCGTCTTCAGCTGGCCGTCGGTCTCGACGACGATGCGACTGCGCAGGTTATTGAGCACGAGCGTCTGGTGGGTTTCGGCGAGGCCGAGTTCCCACGGCAAACCCGCATGCGTGGTCGAGGTGAGCGGCGAGGCACCCGTGCCGCCATCGTAGCCGCTGATAAGCACGACGTCGGCATGGGCTTTGGCGACGCCCGCAGCAATCGTACCCACACCCACTTCCGCCACGAGTTTGACGCTGACGCGCGCCTCGCGGTTGGCGTTCTTGAGATCGTGGATGAGCTCGGCGAGATCCTCGATCGAATAAATGTCGTGATGCGGCGGCGGCGAAATCAGGCCGACGCCTGGGGTCGTGTGGCGCGCCTTGGCGATCCAGGGATACACCTTGGTACCCGGCAGCTGACCGCCTTCGCCAGGCTTTGCACCCTGCGCCATCTTGATCTGGATTTCTTTGGCGTGGACCAGATATTCGCTGGTGACACCGAAACGCCCCGACGCCACCTGCTTGATCGCCGAATTCTTCGAGTCACCATTCGGCAGCGGCACGTAACGATCC
>CAISHQ010000172.1 GCA_903885195.1 uncultured Pseudomonadota bacterium
ATGATGTCGTTGTCGATCACGAGACTCTCGAGCGAGTAGCCGAGCAGACTCGCGTGCATGCCCGCCGACTCGTAGATCATGTTCGCGCCCGAATTGCCGACGAGGGCATGATTGAGCGCCTTCTCGCCCGCTGCCTGAGCGTCGGCGACCTTGGAGTCGGTCATACCCGAGGCAGTACCGACCGTGAGGTCATAGAAGTTGCCCATCTGACCCGCGGCCGCAGACAACAGCGCCTGCTCGGGGCTGCCGCCCGACATTGCGCCGGTGCGCAGATCCGATACGAAGCACCAGGTGCCGAAGATCGCGGGATGGCCCGGTTTGATCGCATTCACGTAGACGATGCCCGCGAGCACCTCGGCCACTTCCTGCGCCAACGCGCCGGCGAGGGCCGCAGGCGCCGTAGCGCCCGCCTGCCCCGCCGACAGCAACAGCACGGGCATGCCGCCGCGCACCGCCATTTCGAGGCACTTACAGGCATCGGCTGCGAACTTCATGGGCGGAACCACGAAGCAATTGGACTGGCTGACGAAGGGCCGCTCGCGCCACTTGTCCTCGCCGCCCGCGATCGCATGCAACATCTGCAGCGAGGCTTCGAGGTGATCCGGATGGACCCAGCTGCTGCCCACGTGCTTGGTGGTACTCATCACCGCGGCGTAGCAGGTGTTGAAGTCCATCTCGAACGGATCAGGGATGTCACGCGGCACGACGGCGCGCTGGAAGAAGTGAATGTGCTCCATCTGATCGACGATGCGACCGATGTCGTAGAGATCACGAATGGTCGACTCGCGGTATACGCCGTTCGCATCAACCATGTTGACCGCAGCCCCGGCCGTGCCGAAGTACGCACGCTTTTCCCAGGGCTCCAGATCGTGGCGCGGATCCTGACCGTGCAACACGAACTTGCGACCGGCCTTGGCGACCATGTCCTCGACGAGCGAGCGCGGAAACAGCAAGCGACCCGTGTCACTCAAGGTGCAGCCGGCTGCGGTCATGATCTCGATGCCCGATTCGGTGGCATCACCCAGACCCACCTCAGCAAGCAGCCGCAACGCCGTTTGATGGATTTGATCAATGCCAGACTGCGTCAGCGGTTGGAAACGGCCGCTTTGCATACCGGGGCGCACCGGCCGCAGGTGCTCCGGCAAGGGACCTGAACGCTGGGCTCGACGGGCATCTCGTCCGGACGGACGGCGGGCAACTTGGGCGGCTTCACTCACGATTTAGATCTCCCCCGGGATTTGACGTTAGTATGGCACCTGACTCACGAATATTCAGCCGAACGATCGCAATGTCAGACACCGATTTGCTGCTGCAGTTGCAACCCGATACCGAAGTTTCCGCACGATCCTTCGGCGTTGCGATCGACCTGGCCGTGCCTGCCTTCAGCACCCGCACCGAATACGTCCCCGACATCGACCCGGCGTACCACTTCGACCCGGAGACGACGCTGGCGATCCTCGCCGGCTTCGCCCACGATCGGCGCGTGATGGTGCAGGGCTATCACGGCACCGGCAAATCCACGCACATCGAGCAGGTCGCCGCCCGCCTGAACTGGCCGCTGGTGCGCATCAACCTCGACGGCCATGTCAGCCGCATCGATCTCATCGGCCGAGACGCCATCGTGCTGCAGGAGGGTCGGCAAATCACCGAATTCCGCGAGGGACTGTTGCCCTGGGCACTGCAGCGACCGGTCGCGCTGCTCTTCGATGAATACGACGCCGGTCGGCCGGACGTCATGTTCGTCATCCAGCGGGTGCTTGAGGCGAGCGGCAAGCTCACGCTGCTCGACCAAAACAGGGTCATCACGCCGCATCGGTATTTCAGGCTCTTCGCGACCAGCAACACCATCGGGCTTGGCGATGCGTCGGGCCTCTACCACGGCACACAGCAGGTGAACCAGGGACAGATGGATCGCTGGTCGATCGTCGCCATGCTCAATTACTTGCAGCACGAGGTCGAGGTCAACATCGTCTCTGGCAAGGTGCAGGGTTACGCCGACGAGGCCGGGCAGCGCACTATCAAGGCTATGGTCCGGGTCGCAGACATGACGCGCAACGCCTTCATGAATGGCGACATCTCCACGGTCATGAGTCCGCGCACGGTTATCACCTGGGCGCAGAACGCGACCATTTTCCGCGACGTTGCCCTGGCCTTTCGCGTGAGTTTCCTCAACCGCTGCGACGAGCTCGAGCGCCCCACCATTGCCGAGTTCTACCAGCGCGCCTTCGGCGTCGAGCTGCCGCTCGTCTCGCCGCAATTGAAAGTGCTCTGAACCGCGCACTATGGGCGCAGCACAGCCGACATTACTGCTCACTCACGCGCGGGAGTCCTCTTCCTGCCCGCGCCGCGCGCTTGCCGTAGTTGCGCTGCTCTGCGTCGCATTTACGATGCTCACCGGTTGCGCGAGCACCGAAGAGATCGCCGACGAACCCGAGCCCACCTACATCGCCGAGACGACCGACGAGGTTTTGGCCGCTCCGACCTCGGTGCCATTGAGCGGCGGAACCGAGGCGGCCCGAGCCTCAGACGAGACGGTGCGGATCGATCGCCCGAAGAACGGACTCGCGGAAGTTGTCGTCGAGACCAAGGCGGACGATCGGCACGAGGTGATCCGCGATCTCGTTGTCGAAGCTCGCAACCTGCTGCGCAAAGTTGAACTGCAATACGTCTTCACCGGCAAGGGGCGTCGCGAGACGCTACGCGGTCGTCCCGTGGCGTTTGCGCTGTGGAGCGAGGCCAGTCAGTCGTGGTCGGTTGCCCATGTGGAAATTCCCCGTCCCCCCGTCCGGTGGCGACCGGGTGGTCGGCCCATGCCCTTCGTGCTGCGCGCCCCCGGCATCACGGCGCAGCACGTCAAAGGCACGGGCGCTGAGCGGCTGATGTTCTCGTTCCGCAAGGGCGATGAGCCACTCAAGGTGTATGGCCGCAAGTTCCCGGTATTCGACAGCAAGCTGATCGCCAAGCGGCGCTGGCGCGCAGTCGCAGAGACCGCCAAGCCCATCGTCTACCTGCCTTTCACGGCCGACACCCTCGATCCGCGCTTCGTGACCGACGGACGTGACTACCTTCGGGCCACGGCAACACGGGCCATCGAGGAGTTGCGTCGTGCGGCCGTGCCCTCCAGCGCGTTCCCCGGCAAACTGTTGGCCGACGTCGTGCCCGCTGAGGTGATCATGACGCTGGCGGTGATCGAGCAGACGGACGACATCGATTTCCGACGCACGCAGCTGAAGGCTTTCGAGGAGGTGCTCAGCCAGTACGGTCTCAAGCGCGAGGAGGCCTACCGCTTCAGCATCTCTCGCGCCAAGGCGATCGGCCCGATGCAGTTCACCAATCGTCGCGGCAATGGCACCTACGCCCTCGTCGTGCGCCGCTGCCCCGGTGCGCGACTGGATCCGAATTTCGAGCGGGGGGCGACCGACCTGCTCAACGCCATGAAAGCGGCGATTTGCCTCTTCGATATCGAACTGAGGCAGATGCCGGCGCAGATTCGCGAGGCCTATTGGGACAACAAGACCGTGCTCGGTATTTTCCCGGTGGCCGCCTACAACGGCGGACCGCGCAACGTCACGCGCCTGCGGCGCGTGCTCGATCGCATGGGCGTCAGCATCACGGCACTGCGCGCGGCGCCAGCAACCGGCACTCAGCCGGGGACGATCACCAGTGATTTGGCCGTGCCCTGCCCCTGCGTGTGGCGCGAGGGACCGGATGGCGTCACCCCGGTGACCATACCGAGCTACAACAACGAGAACCGCTGGTACATCGAAAAGTACCAAAGCATCATCAACCTGCTCGGGGAGCGCTCGTGATCTCGCGCCGGGCGGTCACCGCGGCCTCGCTCGCGCTGACCGTACTGGCGCTCGCCCCCGCCGCCCTCACCCAGCCTGCGCCGCTTGAGCTGCGCGTCATGACTTTCAACATTTGGTACGGCGGCGAGCAAGTCAATTTCGCGAGCGTCGCCGAAGTCATTCGCGCCGCCAAAGCCGACGTGGTCGGCATACAGGAGCCTGACGGCAATCTGTATCGACTCGCCGATGCGGTCGGGTTCGCGCATGTCGACCCGCGGCGTAACCTGATCTCGCGATTTCCGCTCTTCGACTCAGGCCTCGGCCGGCGTACCGGCAGCGACCCGGTGCCCTCAAGCATCACCGCACTCGATGCCTCGCATCTGTACGCGTGGGTGATGGTGAGGCCGGGTGAAGTTGTCGCCATTGCCAACACCCACCTTTCCAGCGCCGACTACGGACCGGAAGCCGTGCGCGATGGCGCACCGCTCGCAGCCGTGCTCGAACTCGAGCAGCGCGTCCGCGTGCCGCAGGTCGAGCCGTTTCTCGCGCTTCCCGAAATACTCAAGGACATCCCGCTGTTTTTGACCGGCGATCTCAACACGCCCTCGCACCGCGACTGGTCGAGCGCCGTGCAGCCGGTACGTTCCGAAGTCATCCGATATCCGATCGAGTGGCCGGTGACACGGCGTCTCGAGAACTCGGGCTGGCGCGATTCGTTCCGTGAAGCGCACACCGATCCCGCGCGTCGTCCTGGATTCACCTGGACAGCCGGCATGCCGCATCCCTACGTACGAGCGCGTGAAACCATCGATCGCATCGACTTCGTATTCGCAAGCGGTGCCGCCGAGACACTGCGCAGCGAGATCGTCGGTGAGCCCGGCGGGGACGGCGTCGATATCAGCGTAGCGCCCTACCCGAGCGATCATCGTGGTGTGGTGTCGAGCTTTCGGGTCATACCTGCCCCCGCACCGCCGCTCGTGAGCGTTGAGCCGCGCACGGTGGCGCGGGGCGCGGATCTGCTGGTGCGCGGCTTTGACCCCCAATCGGAAGGTTGGCGTGTGACGATCGTTCCCGCTGACGCCGCGCTCGACAAGTCGCTGCTGCGCATAGTCGAAGACGTCGGTGCGTGGCGCCGGGCGGCGCGCATCTCTTCGCGCCAGTGGCTGCCCGGTGAGTACGACGCCGTCCTGCTCGATGCACGCGATGCCGAGCTCACCCGCACGCGGTTCGTGGTACGCGATGCGGGAGCGCCAGTGATGCTGCAAGCCCTGTCCGGTCGCGTGCGGGCCGGCGAGCCGGTGCGCGTACGTTGGTCAAATGCCCCGGGACATCGCCACGACTGGATCGGCGTGTTCCGCGCGGGTGCCGCTGCGGGCGACGCCCTGAGCTTCACGCACGTCGATGCACGGTACTCGGGCGAGATCAGCCTACCAACCTTAGTAAGGGGTGAACCCCTATCCGCCGGCAGCTACGAGTTGCGCTTCATGCGCGATGACTCGCACACCGTGGAGGCGAGTGCATGGTTCGACATCCGGTAGGTGACCCATGAAAACGCTGCGCATTCGCTGGTGGATCTACGCGTACATGTTCGCCTTCGCTGCTATGGCCTATGTGCAGCGCACCACCATCTCAGTGGCGGCTCCCGAACTCACGGCGACACTGCAGTATTCGACGCAGCAGATCGGCTGGTTATTCTTCGCCTTCACCACAGCCTACGCGCTCAGCCAACTACCGGGCGGCGCCCTCGGTCAGCGGCTCGGGCCACGCGTGATGTTCACTGTGGCCGGGATCATCGGCGTGATCGCAACGCTCGGCACTGCGTTGCTTCCCTATGTGTTAGCTGGCGCAGCGCTGTTGATCGTGCTGATCGTCGCGCAAAGTCTGCTCGGCGCCGGTCAAGGCCCCGTGTTCCCGGTGCTGGCCGTAGTGATCGAGCGCTGGTTCCCGTCGAGACAGTTCGCCATGGCCAATGGCGTAGTCAGCTCCGGCATGCTGCTGGGCGGTGCCTTGACCCCGCCGCTGCTCGTGGCGCTCACCGCGACACTCGGCTGGCAGCAGGCCGTGCTCGTCACGGCGATTCCCGCCGTGCTGCTGACTCTCGGCTGGTGGCACTACGGTCGTGATCGACCGCAGCAGCATGCACGGGTGACAGCGGAGGAACTCGCCGAACTCGATAGCGTGCCACCCGCTCCGCCACTCACCTTTGCGCGCATGGGCGAGGTACTGCGCAACCGGAACATCGTGCTGCTCGCCGTCTCATATCTATGCATGAACTTCGTGTTTTACATGATCAGCTTCTGGTCGTTCATGTATCTGGTTCAGGAGCGCAAGTTGAGCGGGCTCGAGAGCGGACTGACCGCGATGATTCCGTGGATCGGCGCCGCGATCGGCGCCGCGATCGGCGGCGTGCTTGCCGATCGCTTGGCCACTCGTCTCGGCGCCACGCGCGGTTATCGGCTCGTACCGATCTTCAGCCTGCCCGCCGGCGCCCTGTTGCTGCTCGCCATTCCTGTCGTCGACAGTGTGCTGCTCGCCGTGGCGGCCTTGGCGCTGGCGTTCTTTGCCATGGAGCTCAACGAGGGCCCGTACTGGGCCGCTACGATGAACCTCGCTCGTGCCGACACCGGCGCAGCCACTGGCGTGCTCAACACAGGCGGCAACGTCGGTGGAATGATCTGTCAGCCCGTCGTGGCGGCGCTCGTGGCGGACGGCCACTGGAACGATGCGTGGATCGCAGGGGCCGTCTTTGCCGCCGTCGCGGCGGCGCTCTGGGGTCTGGTGCGCTGCGAGCGACCCTCGTGAGCGGCACGGTGCCGTCATGACGGAAGGCAAATTGGCGGCGCGACGCGGACGCGAGGTGCGCCGGGCGGCGCGCGCGCAAGGCGATCTCGTTAAGCTCGGCGCGATTCATCGCCGGATCCCGGCCGTGGAGCTACTGCATTCCGAGGCAGTCGAAATCATCGAGCACAACGCTGAGACGATCCTCGAAGAAATCGGCATCGAGTTTCGGCGTGATCCCCCCTCGCTGCAGCTTTGGCGCGATGCGGGTGCGGACGTGCAGGGCGAACGCGTCAGGCTGCCTCGCGGCTTGTGTCGACACCTGCTACGCAGCGCACCGTCCGTCTTCAAAGTACACGCGCGCAATCCGACCCGTACGGTGCAGTTTGGCGGTGACGTCACTGTGTTCTCGCCGGTCGGCGGTCCGCCCTTCGTCACCGATCTCGACCGCGGTCGTCGCTACGCCACGCTCGAGGATCTGGTCAATTTCATCAAGCTTGCACAGATGGCTCCGGCGATTCATTTTTCAGGTGGCAGCGCCTGCGAGCCGATGGACATCCCGCCGGGCAAGCGTCACCTCGACGTGCAGTACGCGTACTTCCGCCACAGCGATCAAGCCTGCGAGGGCACGCCCGAAACACCGGGACACGCCGCCGACGCCGTGCGCATGGCGCAACTCGTGTTCGGTGCCGACTTCGTCGATACGCACGCGGTGCTGCTCGGCAACATCAATTCCAACTCGCCGCTGACGTTCGATGGCCGCATGCTCGGTGCACTGCGAGAGTTTGCAGCGCACAATCAGGGCACGATCGTCGTGCCCGCCGTGCTCGCCGGGGCCATGGGACCGGTGACGCCGGCCGGCTGCATGGCGGAGATCCTCGCCGAGACGCTCGCCGGCATGGCGCTCACCCAACTGGTACGGCCCGGCGCACCCGTGATCATGGGCTCGTTCGTCGGTGCCGTCTCCATGCGCTCCGGTTCACCGACCTTCGGCACGCCGGAGGCCACGCAGATGATCTTCGCGACCGCGCAACTCGCGCGACGTCTTGGTATCCCGTGTCGCAGCGGTGGCGGCCTGTGTTCCTCGAAGATGGTCGACGCCCAAGCAGGCTACGAGAGCGCCAACACACTGCTGCCCACCGTGCTGGCGGGCGTACACCTCGTGACCCACGCGGCCGGATGGCTCGAAGCGGGACTCGTCGCGAGTTACGAGAAGTTCGTCATGGACGCAGACCAGCTCGCGATGCTGCACAGCTTGGCCGGTGGAATGGATCTCAGCGAACGCGGCCAAGCCATGGATGCCATTCGCGAGGTGGGTCCCGGCAGCCATTTTCTAGGCTGCGCGCATACGCTCGCCAACTTCGAAAGCGCCTTTTATCAGTCGACGATTGCCGACTATTCCTCGTTCGAACAGTGGTCAATCGAGGGCAGCTTGAGCGCCGAGCAGCGCGCGAATCGTGTGTGGAAGAAGATGCTCGCCGACTACGTGGACCCAGGTCTCGATCCGGCGATCGACGAAGCGCTGCAAGCGTTCATGACCCGGCGCCGGGCGGAACTTGGCGATGCGGTAGAGGAAGATTGAGGCGCGCCTCACCTATACTTCATGGCGACCTGCATTCCGGAGATACGTGAATGTCGATCCGTTCCCTAGGCTCAGCCGAATGGCTGGTGATCGCGCGCTTCGCGCTCATGGGACTTGAGATGCTGCTCGTCAAGGCGCATCTGGTGCGTGGCCACTACGAGTGGCGTGACACCCTCGCCTCCATCGGCATGCGCGCCGGTAACTACCTCAGCAACGTGCTCCTCGCAGGCGCGGTGGTGGCCGTGTTCGCCGTTCTCTACGAGCACCGGCTGTTCGAGATCTCCTCTGCCTCACCCTGGGCGTGGGCTGCGCTCGTGGTGCTCGATGACTTCGCCTACTACTGGTTCCATCGCGCAAGCCATGAGTGCCGATTCTGGTGGGCCGCCCACGTCAATCACCACTCATCGCAGCACTACAATCTGTCGACCGCGATCCGTCAGCCGTGGACGGGCGTGCTGGTCGGTACCTGGGCACCGTGGTTTCCGTTGGTGCTGCTCGGCTTTCCGCCGGAGATGATCTTCGTGCAAAGCGGCTTCAGTCTGCTCTACCAGTTCTGGTTGCACACCGAATCGATTCGACGGATGCCGCGCTGGTTCGAGTATCTATTCAATACACCGTCGCACCATCGCGTACATCATGCCGCCAATCCGCGCTACGTCGATCGCAACTATGGCGGCACACTCATGGTCTGGGATCGACTGTTCGGCACCTTCGCAGCTGAGAGCGACCAGGAGCCCTGCCGGTACGGACTCATCAAGAACATCGATACCTACAACCCCATCAAGATTGCCTTTCACGAGTGGGCGGCCATCGTCCGCGACGTTCGCTCCGCACGCTCGCTGCGTGAGGCCTTTCGTTACGTCTTCGGACCGCCAGGCTGGCAACCCGATGGTCGCGGTCCCACCGCAGACAATCTTCGAGCGAGTTGGCTCGCGGCTCAGTCCCGACCCGGCGTATCGACTTGACCGTTTCCGGCGTAATCAAATCCGGCACCGCGAGTCCCTTCGAACGCGTACTCGCCGAGGCGACCCGAGCACTCGCCGGCGATGCGGCACTGAAGGTCGTGTTCGGTCCTTCCGGGCCGCGGCTCGAAGGCGATCGACTCTTGCTGCCTGTGCCGCCTGCGGAGTTATCGGCCACCCAGCGCGCGCTGCTACGCGGACACGCCGACCGACTCGCGCTGCGCCGGGCTTATCACGACCCGACCGTGCACGCGCGTTATCGTCCACCCGGCTACCGTGCTCGAGCCGTGTTCGACGCGCTCGAAGAAGCGCGCTGTCTGTCCTTCGGAGCGCGTGACCTTGAAGGCGTTGCCGCCAATATCGCTGCGGTCCAGCATGAAGAACTGCAACGCAGCGGCGTGCTGCGCGGGCCCGGCGACAACTCCGAGGCCATGACCCACGCCCTCGCCCTGCTCGTTCGCGAGCAGCTCGCCGGACTGTCAGTACCTGCAGAAGCACAGCCGCTGGTGGATCGCTGGCGGCCGTACTTCGACAAGCGGCTCAAGGACGGGCTCGCAACCCTCGAGCGCACGTTGAACGACCAGGACGCCTATGCCCGCGAGCAACAGCGGGTGTTGCGCTCCTTGGGACTGGGACATGAGCTCGCCGAACCCCGAGTCGTGCCCCCCGCACCCGCCAAGACCAAGGCGGCGCCCCCACCGGCATCGCCCGGTTCAACCGCAGCCGGCACATCAGGCGAAGACTTGGGCGTGCAACGCGCACACGAAATCGCCGAAGAGGACGAACCCGACATCGAACCGCGCACGCCGCAGGCGCAAACACGCTCGCCGCAGCCGCCGGCGGAGGGTGAACAGACATCAGACTCACCCGAGGGCAGCCGCCTGAGTCGCATCGGTGAACTCGATCGCGATCATCCGAACCGCTCGTATCGAGTATTCACCCGAGCCCACGACGAGGTGTTCGAGGCCGAGGAACTCAGTGACAGCGCGACGCTCGCTCGTTTGCGAGCTACGCTGGACGAGCAGGCGCGGCAACTGCCCGGCATCGTCGCGCGTCTCGCCCGCCGACTCGAACGCGCGCTGCGTGCGCAGCAGCGTCGTCGCTGGCAGTTCGATCTCGAGGAGGGAATTCTCGATCCGGCGCGACTTGCGCGCGTGCTGACCGAGCCGCTCGCTCCGCTGTCTTTCAAGCAGGAGACCGAAACCGATTTCAAGGATACGGTGGTCACTCTGCTACTCGACAATTCCGGCTCCATGCGCGGCCGGCCTATCCTGCTCACGGCTCTTTGCGCAGATCTGCTCGCGCGCACCCTGGAGCGCTGCGGCGTACGTACGGAAATTCTTGGCTTCACCACACGCGAGTGGGATGGCGGAAGATCGCGCGCCGACTGGATTGCCGCAGGCGCGCCGCGTAACCCTGGGCGACTGACGGACGTGCGTTACATCGTCTACAAGACGGCCGACACGGCGTGGCGCCGCGCACGTGCCAACCTCGGTCTGCTGCTTCGCGATGATCTGATGAAGGACAACATCGACGGCGAGGCGCTGTGGTGGGCGTATCAGCGACTGCTCGCACGACCTGAGCGACGGCGGATACTCATGACCATCTCCGACGGCGTACCACTCGATCAAGCCACGCTGTCAGCCAACCCGGGGGGCTACCTCGACCAGCACCTGCGTCAGGTCATTCGCTGGATCGAAAAAGACGCCGCCGTCGAACTCGTCGCCATAGGCATCGGTCACGAGGTCGGCGATTACTACCGCAGGGCCGTAGCCATTGGCAGTACAGACGATCTCGGCCCAGCGATGATTGGTGAGCTCGGCGGACTATTCGAGAACAGCCGGGAACCCGGCCGCGCGCAGGTCCGTACCTAGCGCATCCTCGAGCAGCTTGACGATCTGCGTCGACTGCGCGTCACCACCGTACTGCGAGCGACCACGGCGGAAAATCTGCTCAGTGAGCCCCGCAATCTCGAGCGGTACGCCGAACTTGCGGCCGTACTCGTAGGCAAAGCCGAGGTCCTTGCAGGCGAGGTCCATGGTGAAGTTGATGTTGTAGCTGCCGTTGAGCACGAGCTGACTCTCGGTCTCGTGCACGAAGCTTGTGCCCGAACTCGCCTTGATGGCGTAGAACGCCTGCGCGAGATCAAGGCCGCCACGCTTGGCGAGCATCAGCGCCTCACCGGCTGCAACGAGGTGGATGAAGGCGAGCATGTTGGTGATCACCTTGATCACGCTGGCCTTGCCGAGCTCGCCCATGTAGAAAATTTGCCCACCCATGGCCTCTAGCGCCGCGCGGTGCTGCTCGAACACTGGCTGCTCGCCACCGACGAGCACCGTGATCTTGCCGGCCGCAGCCAGATGCACGCCACCCGTCACCGGACACTCGAGCGTCGCGACGCCGCGCGCCGCTGCGATGTCAGCCACCCGCTTGATCTCGCGCTCGTCCGTGGTGCTCATTTCGATCCAGGTCCCGCCGCGACGCAGGCCCTCGAGCACGCCATCCTTACCGGTCAACACGGCATTCGATGCGCTCGGTGACGGCAGACAAGTGATAACGCAGTCCACCTGCTCGGCCAGTGCGCGCGGCGAATCGGCCCACAGACATCCCGCATCGAGCAAGGGCTGTGCCGTTTCACGGTTCAAATCATTGACCACCACGGTGAAGCCCGCACGCCGCAGACTCGCCGCCAGATGTTTGCCGAGATTGCCAAGACCGATGTAGCCGTATTTCACTGTGTGCCCCGTTTGGATGTTGTGTATGACGTTGGCTTATGCCGCGCGACGATGCTCTGCGCGGGCCAACCAAGCTGGGTTGATTTCCACACCCCAGCCCGGTGCCGAAGGAATTTGTACCCGACCTGCCTCTACGCGATACGGATCACCGATGAACAACTCCTGCTGCCAAGGGTAGTAATCCGCGCCTTCGATGGAGAGCTCGAGGTATTTGCCCGCGTTCGGAATTGCACCGAGCAGATGCATGGTGCACATCGTCACCAGAGACAGGTTGGCACTGTGTGGCGTGACCGGCAGACCGGCTGCGGCCGCCATGCGCGCGACGGTCAAGGTGCGCGTCATGCCACCCATGTACATGACGTCCGGCTGCACGATGTCCACGGCACGCAGGTCGATCATGCGTTGCCATGTGGCGAGGTCCCAGTCCTGTTCGCCGCCCGTCACATCCAGCGACAGTGCCGCAGTGACTTCGCGAGTCTGCTCGAGATGCCAGTAAGGACAGGGTTCCTCGAAATGGCCGACGCCCTCCTGCTCGAGCAGCCGACCGACTTCGATGGCCCGGCGCGGCGAGTAGCCACTGTTGGCGTCGACGAGCTTGTCGATGCCATCACCCAGGGCTCGCGCGACGGTAGGCACGATCTTCTCGGTGCGCCCCGGCCACTCGTCGATGTCACGACCGCATTCGGCGGCCACCCGCCACTTGAAGGCGGTGAAGCCGAGTTCATCGCGCAGACGAACCAGCCGCTCCGCCTCGGCCTCGGGAGTAATGTCACGTTTCATGGAGGATGCGTAGGCACGCAACCACCCCGGCTTGCCACCGAGTAATTCGACGACCGGCTTGCCAGCCACGCGACCGTGCAAATCCCATAGTGCCGTGTCGAGACCCGCCAAAGCACGGCAGCGATAGCTGCCCGGGAACTTATGCTCCTTCTCCTCGACGCGATCGATCAACGCCTGGATGTCGTCGGCCCGCTGCCCCAGTGCCCAAGGCACGACCTGACGATGAAATACCTGTGCCGTGATGTCGGCGTTGTAGGTCGAAGTCTGGCCCCACCCGATCGCCCCATCATCCGTCGTCAGTTTGACGAAGCAGACGAACTCGTTAGCGAAGGTTTCAAGTTGCGCGATCTTCATATTGCGGCCGGATGCTAGCCCACGGACTGGTCATCACACGACTGGAAAGCGACTCTGGCTTGCTAGATTGCGCCCCGCTCCCTTTCGCACCTGCCGGCATAATCTGCGAGCAATGAACACGCAGATGCGAACGGCAGTCATCACGGGTGCGGCTCAAGGTCTCGGTCGGGTCACGGCCGAGACACTCGCGGAGGCCGGCTTTGCGGTCATGCTGCTCGATCTGCAACCGCTCGATGCAATCGTGACGGAGCTTCGCGCGAAAGGCCACACGGCGCACGGTCTGAGTGGCGACATCGCCGACGAGGCGTTCGTGCAGCAAGCGGCCGCCGAAGTGGCCCTGACGATGGGCGGCGCCGAGGTGCTGGTGAACAACGCTGGTATCAGCCAGATCATCCCCGCCGAGCAACTCACGGCGGCGCAATGGCGTCGGGTCATGGACGTCAATCTGCTTGGCCCCTTCCTGCTCTGCCGCGAGTTCGGTCGTCAGATGCTCGCGAAGGGTCGCGGCAGCATCATCAACGTCGCCTCGGTCGCAGGCCTTGGTGCGGTCGCGCACCGTAGTGCCTATAACGCCTCGAAACACGGTCTCATTGGCCTTACGCGAACGCTCGCCGCCGAATGGGGCGGCCGCGGAGTGCGCGTGAATGCCGTGTGCCCGGGTTGGATCAAGACCGAGATGGACGTCGCCGATCAGGGTTCCGGCAACTACAGCGACGCCGACATCATCGATCGTGTGCCCATGGCCCGCTTCGCCTACCCGGGTGACGTCGCGGCGGCGATCAACTTCCTCGCGAGCGAGCACAGCGCGTTCATCAACGGCGTCAGTCTGCCGGTGGATGGCGGTTGGTCGTCGGACCTCGGCTGGGAGTCGTTGCGACGTCGAACGCGCCATCCCGGCAGCTGAGTCGAACCGGATACACTGCGCCTTGCGATCAGGATCACCGAAATTCGAATGAGGACGACAGCCGATGAATGACCCCGCGCAGGACGCTCCGTCAACGGCCGAGCGCCGTCCGCGTCGCCGCGCCGCCGCGCCGGTCGCCGACACACCCGCTCGGCAATCGCGTTACCGGCACCTCGTCAATCCGTTCGAGCCGCTCAAAGTATTCTCCGACGATCAGGTCGCCGCCATCCACGCGAGCGCTCTGACCATGCTCGAAAATCAGGGCATGCGGGTGCTGCTGCCTGAGGCCCGCGAAACCTACCGCCGCGGCGGCGGGCAGGTGGACGAGTCGACGCTGACCGTGCGCCTGGATCGCGGACTTGTCGAACAGTGCCTTGCGCTTGCGCCGCGCGAAATCGTGTTGCGTGCTGCACGGCCGGAGTTCGACATGCCGGTGTGGGGCAAGCACGTGATGTTCGCGCCCACCTCGGGCCCGCCAAACATCATGGACACCACGCGCGGCAAACGCGCCGGGTCCTTCGAGGACTTCTGCAACATCATCAAGATTTGTCAGAGCTTCGAGGTCATGCACGGGCTCGGCGGCTTGGTCGAGCCGCAGGACATTCCGGTCCAGTTCCGCCATCTCGAAACCACGCGCGCAATGCTGTTGATGTCGGACAAGATCCCGAAGGTGTATGCGCGCGGCCCCGGACAGACCGTCGACAACTTCGAGATGATCCGCATCGCCTACGGACTGACCGAAGAAGAATTCCGGTCGCGGCCCTGCGTCACCACCATCATCAATACGAACTCGCCGCTGCAGCTCGACATCCCGATGGCGAACGGCATCATGGATTACGCGGCAGCGGGTCAAGTGCTGATCATCACGCCCTTCACGCTCGCCGGAGCGATGGCGCCCGTGACCATTGCGGGGGCGCTCACTCTCGCGCACGCCGAGGCGCTGGCCGGGCTGTGCCTTGCGCAAATGGTGAGACCGGGCGCGCCCATCATCTACGGCAGCTTCACCTCGAACGTCGACATGAAATCGGGCTCGCCGGCCTTCGGTACCCCGGAGTACGTGAAGGCCGCGTTCGGCGCGGGGCAACTCGCCCGACACATCGGCCTGCCCTGGCGCTCATCGAACGCGACCGCATCCAACTGCGCCGACGCGCAGTCGGCCTACGAGTCGCAGATGAGCCTCTGGGGCGCGTTGATGGGCGGTTGCAACTACATCCTGCACGCGGCCGGATGGCTCGAGGGCGGCCTGACCACCTCGTACGAGAAATTCATCCTCGACATCGAGATGCTGCAGATGTTCGCCGAGGTTTTCCAGCCCGTTGGCGCGAGCGCGGACGACATCGCCCTTGATGCCGTGGCCGAGGTCGGTGCTGGCGGACATTTCTTTGGTTGTGCCCATACGATGGCGCGCTACCGAACGGCCTTCTACGCCCCGCTTGTCTCGGACTGGCAGAACTTCGGCCAGTGGGAGGCTGCCGGCGCAAAGACCGCCACCGAGCGCGCCGCCGAGATCTGGCGGCAGGTGGTCGATGCCTACCAGCCCCCTGCGCGTGACCCGGCCATCGTCGAGGCACTCAATGATTACGTCGCCCGCCGCACGGCTGAAGGTGGCGCGCCCCCGGTGAGTTAACCCAGACGGAAGAGATCGAACATGAAGAACACGGCACAGGTGGTGGTGATCGGCGGCGGCGTGGTCGGCGTCAGCGTGCTGTATCACCTGACCAAGGCAGGCTGGCGGGACGTGATGCTCATCGAGCGGGCCGAACTCACCTCGGGCTCGACGTGGCACGCCGCCGGCGGCATGCACACGGTCAACGGTGATCCGAACGTCGCCAAGCTGCAGCAGTACACGATCAACCTGTACCGCGAGCTTGAGCAAATTTCGGGGCAATCTTGCGGTCTGCACATCACTGGCGGGCTGATGCTCGCCGGCACGCCGGAGCGTCTCGACTGGCTGAAGATGACGGTAGCCCGGGGCCGATACCTCGGCATGGAACTCGAGCTCATCGATATGGTGGAAACGAAGAAACGTTATCCGCTGCTTGATGAGCGGCATTTCGTGGGCGCGATCTACGATCCGATCGAAGGACATGTGGACCCGTATGGCGTCACCCACGCCTATGCCAAGGCAGCGCAGATTGGTGGTGCCGAGATCGTGCGCCAGTGCCGAGTCACTGACCTACGGCAGCGCGCCGACGGCAGCTGGGATGTGATCACCGAGCAGGGCAACGTGCATGCCGAGCACGTCGTCAACGCCGGCGGCCTTTGGGCCCGCGAGGTCGGTCGCATGGTGGGGCTCGAGTTGCCCATCCTCGCGATGGAACACCAGTACATCATCACCGACGATTTGCCGGAACTCGCCGGACAACCCGAGTTGCTGCACGTCATCGACTTCGAGGGTGAGATCTACATGCGCCAGGAGCGCGGTGGCGTGCTGCTCGGCACCTACGAGCGCGCCGGGGTCCCCTGGTCGCCGCGCACGACACCCTGGGACTTCGGGCAGGATCTGCTGCCGAATGATCTCGAGCGCATCGCGCCGAGTCTCGAAGTCGGCTTCAAACATTTCCCGCGCCTCGGCGAGGTCGGCATTCGCAAGATCGTCAACGGCCCGTTCACGTTCGCACCGGATGGCAACCCGCTCGTCGGGCCTGTGCCCGGACTGCGCAACTTCTGGGTGGCCTGCGGCGTCATGGCAGGTTTCAGCCAGGGCGGCGGCGTTGGCCTCGCGCTCTCGCACTGGATGGTCGATGGCGATCCGGGCGCCGACATCTGGGCGATGGACGTCGCCCGCTATGGCGAGTGGGCCACACGCAGCTACACCAACACCAAGGTCCGCGAGAATTACTCGCGTCGCTTCCGCATCCGCTTCCCCAACGAGGAGTTGCCGGCCGCACGACCGCTGAAGACCACGCCGATCTACGAGCCCTTGAAGGCGGAGAATCCGCTGTGGGGCGATTACTGCGGTCTCGAGCATGCCTTGTGGTTTGCGCCGCAGGGCAGCGCAGCGCACGAGGAGGTGACCTTCCGACGCTCCAATGCGCACGAACATGTGGGCGCCGAGTGCCGAGCGGTGCGCGACGCTGTCGGCATGATCGAGATCTCCAATTACGGCAAGTTCGAAGTCACGGGCCGGGATGCCGAACGCTGGCTTGGACGCGTCATGGCCAACAAGGTGCCAGCCAAGGGCCGAGTCACGCTCACACCGATGTTGAACGAGCGTGGCAAGCTCATCGGTGATTTCACCATGTGCCGCATCAACGCCGAACGCTTTTTGCTGATCGGCACCTACGCCGCCGAACGCTTCTACCAGCGCTGGTTCGAAGCACGCACGGCGGGCTTTGACGTGCAGGTTCGAGCCTGCGCGATGGAGTGGCTGGGGCTTGCGTTGGCAGGTCCCGCCTCCCGCGAAGTGCTGCAGACGCTCGTCGATGAGGATCTGTCGACCAAGGCATTCCCGTTCATGTCCTTCGGCGCGATGGACGTGGGACTCGTGCCTGCGCTCGTCGGTCGACTGTCCTTCACGGGTGAACTCGGCTACGAGATCTGGGTGAAGAACGAATTCCAGCGCGAGCTCTACACGCGGCTCGTCGCCGCGGGTAAACCGTTCGGGCTGCGGCACTTTGGCGGGCGCGCTCTCAACTCGCTGCGCATGGAAAAAAGCTTTGGCAGCTGGGCCCGCGAGTATCGGCCGATCTACGGCCCGTACGAGGCGGGACTCGATCGGTTCGTCGACCTCAACAAGCCCGAGTTCGTCGGCCGCGAGGCCGCCGTCGCCGAGAAATCACAGGGCGGCGCGCGCAAGCTCATCACCCTCGAAATCGACGCGCGCGACTGCGATGCGATCGCCGATGAGCCGATTTGGCTCGACGGCAACGTCGTCGGCTGGGTGACCTCGGGTGCCTACGGTCACGCCTCGCGCAAGTCACTCGCCCTCGGTTACGTGGATGCCGCCTGCGCGCAGGCCACGAGTGGTTTCGAAGTCGAGCTCATCGGCGAGCGTCGACCCGCCCTGCGCCTTGCAACACCCGCCGTGGATCCGACCGGCCAACGCATGCGCACCTAAGGCGCTGCGGGTCCGCCATCGCACATGCGCAACGCCGCCTACGCCGCACTGCTGCAACGCCTGCGAGCGGGCGAGTGCGTGCTGCTCGATGGCGGCGTAGGCACCGAAATCCAGCGTCAAGGCGCGCCGATGAGCACCGCGCTCTGGTGCGCTGAGGCCAATCTCAGCCACCCCGAGATTGTCCTTCGCGTCCATCGCGACTATCTGGCAGCCGGTGCTGAGGTCGTCACCGCCAACACCTTCGCCAGCAGCCCATTGCTGCTCGAACACTTCGGTCGGTTGGACGAGATGGAACGCATCGATGCCGTCGCGCTCCGTGTTGCGCGCGAAGCGGCGAGCAGCAGCGGCGCCGTGGTCGCAGGCTCCATGTCGACGATGCGCCCGACCGTCCCCGGCTCCGACCGCACGCAGCAGAGCCACGGGTGGACCGAGGAGGCTGCACGCGCCCTCTTTGCACGCAAGGCTGCGAGCCTGCGCAACGGCGGCGCCGAATTCATCCTCATGGAGATGATGCGCGACCTCGACTACTCGCTCTGGGCCTGTGAGGCAGCGCTCGCGAGCGGGTTGCCGGTGTGGATCGGTCTTTCAGTCGAGCGCAACGCCGAGGGTCGGCTCGTCGGCTTCGGGCGGCAAGACTGCGAACTGGAGCCTGTCGCGGCCGGCCTCGCCGCGCTGCGGCCCGACGCCATGGCGATCATGCACACCTCGGTGGACGACACGCTGCCCGCGCTCGAGGTCCTGCGACGCCATTGGTCAGGACCCACCGCCGCTTACCCGGAATGCGGACGCTACGAAGCGCCAGACTGGAAGTTCATCGGCGTCGCACCCCCCGACGAATACGCGGCTCTATCTCGCCAGTGGCGGCGGCTCGGCGCGCATGCGCTCGGCGGCTGCTGCGGCGTCGGCCCCGAGCACATCGCCTCGCTGCGTCGGGAACACCCGCGATGAAAACCGGCTCCTGTCTCTGCGGTGGCGTGCGCTTCGAGCTGCGTGGCCCACTCGATGAGGTGATCGCCTGCCACTGCACGCAGTGTCGCAAGCAGACCGGTCACCACTGGGCCTCAACCCACACGGCCGATGCCGACCTGCACCTGATCAGCAGCGACTCCCTGCGCTGGTACCGCTCGAGCGAGCAGGCCCAACGAGGGTTTTGCGACCGCTGCGGGTCGTCGCTCTTCTGGAAGCGCGTGGGCGCCACGGTCACCTCGGTGTGCGTCGGCTCGATCGATGGCCCCTCGGGCCTGACGCTGGGCGGCCACATTTTCGTCGCCGACAAAGGCGACTATTACTACATCAGCGGGGGCGACTATGCGAAAGAGCAGTACTGACGCGGGCAGGCAAGTCGATGCCGCTTCTGGGTCAGTCCCCACCCCCCGGCCTGCCCATAATTTTTGAATCATGAGCGATACCTCGACAACGACGGCAAGCAGCCGGCGCCCAAACGCCCGAGACGCCAAGCGTGCCGCACGCACGGCGCGAGGCGCCGCCTCCCAGCCGTACATCTTGCGCAAGATCCCGCGCTTCGAAGTACTCGGCGAAGAGGGCCTCGCGATCATCGAGGACAACGCCGATCGCATCCTCGAAGAGGTTGGCATCGAATTTCGCGAGGACCCCGAAGTTCTCGAGATCTGGCGCAAGGCCGGAGCGAACGTCGATGGTGAACGCGTGCGCATGCCGCGTGGCATGTGCCGACAGCTCATTCGCGAACACGCGCCACGCGAGTTCACGCAGGTGGCCCGCAACCCCGCTCGTGATGTGCGTATCGGTGGCGATGCGACGGTCTTCGTACCCGCGTACGGTTCGCCGTTTGTGCGCAACCTCGATGAAGGGCGTCGCTACGCGCGCATCGAGGACTTCCGCAACTTCGTCAAGCTCGCCTACATGGCGAACTCGCTGCACCATTCAGGCGGCACCATCTGCGAGCCTGTGGATTTACCGGTCAATAAGCGCCACCTCGACATGGTCTACAGCCACGTCAAGTACAGCGACAAGGCGTTCATGGGTTCGGTGACCGCACCGGATCGCGCCGCAGACTCGGTGGAGATGGCCAAGATCGCACTCGGCGAGCGGCACATGGATCCGCTCACGGGTCGCCCGAACACGGCCCTCGTGAACCTGATCAACGTCAACTCGCCGATGACCTATGACGCGACCATGCTCGGCGCCCTCAAGGTCTACGCGCGCGCCAATCAGGCCTGCCTCGTCACGCCGTTCATCCTGGCCGGGGCGATGGCGCCGGTCACTGTGGCCGGCACGGCGACCCAGACACTGGCCGAGGCCTTGGCCGGCATGGCGCTCGTACAATTGCTGAATCCGGGCGCACCGGTGATCTTCGGCAGCTTCGCCTCGTCGATGTCGATGCAATCAGGTGCGCCGACGTTCGGTACACCTGAACCCGCGCTCGTGCTGTACGTGATGGGCGCCCTCGCCCGACGTCTCGGCGTACCGTTTCGTTCGGGCGGTGGGCTTTGCGCCTCCAAGATCGCCGATGCGCAGGCAGCGTATGAGTCGGCGCAAACCATGCTGCCGACCTGTCTCGCCGGCGTGAACTTCGTGTTGCACACCGCCGGCTGGCTCGAGGGTGGGCTCACCATGGGCTACGAGAAGTTCATGATGGACGTCGACCAGGCGGGCATGTTCCACACCATGCTCGCGGGCGTCGACGTCACGCCAAACGGTCAGGCCATGGACGCCATCGCGGAAGTCGGTCCAGGGAAGCATTTCCTTGGCTGCGCGCACACCCAGGCCAACTTCGAGACGGCGTTCTACCGCTCGCCACTCGCCGATAACAACAGCTTCGAACAGTGGGATGCGGAAGGCGCTCTCGACATGGCGCAGCGGGCGAACCGGCAGTACAAGCGGATGCTCGAGGACTACGTGCCCCCGCCGCTCGACCCGGCGATCGACGAGGCGCTGCTCGACTTCATGGCGCGGCGCAAGGCCGCAGCCCCCGACTCGAACGTCTAGCCGCTGCCTTTCGGGTAGCATTCGGCCTCATGGGCGAGGCAAGGGCACCCACAGGCTCGGTCGACACCGCGTTGGAGCATGCGCGGCGATTGGCTGCAGACGGCCAGGGCGACGCTGCCCTCAAAGCCCTCTTCGAGATCGTCCGACTGCAACCTGAGCACCCGGAGGCCTGGCGTGTACTTGCTGATCACCTTATGGCGATCGGTCAAACCGCGGAGGCCGACCTCGCCTACTCGCGTCACATTCAATGCGCGACGCGCGACCCGATGTTGCGCCAAGCGGCTACCGCCATGCTGGCCAACGACATCCCGCAAGCCGAGCGACTACTCAAGAGTCACCTCAAATCCGCGCCCACCGACGTGGCGGCGATTCGCATGTTGGCTGAGGTCGCGGTGCGCTGCGGCCAGGATCAGGCGGCGGAGCATCTACTCAAGCGCTGCCTAGAGCTCGCGCCGAACTTCGCTGCAGCCCGCTACAACCACGCGGTGTTGCTGCACCGGCGCAATCAGGCGGCCGAGGCACTCGCCGAACTCGAGCGATTGCTCGCCATCGATCCGCAGAATCCGGGATACCGGAACTTGCACGCCGTAGTGCTAAGCCACGTTGGCGAAGTCGAACGCTCCTGCGCCATCTACGAGCGCCTGCTGCGTGAGTACCCGAGTAACGCGAAAGTCTGGTTGAGTTACGGCCATGTGCTGAAGACCGCTGGTCGGCAGCAGGACTGTATTGCCGCCTACCGGCGGTGCATCGCGCTCGAGGCGAAACTCGGCGAAGCGTACTGGAGTCTCGCCAACCTAAAGACCTTCCGCTTCACGGCAGAAGACCTTGCGACCCTGCGCGCGCATCTGGCCGATGCATCGCTGAGCGACATCGATCGGCTGAACTTCCACTTCGCGCTCGGCAAGGCCCACGAAGATGCCGGTGAAGCGGAGCTCGCCTTCGAGCACTACGAGCGGGGCAACGCCCTGCAGCGCAAACGCCTGCCCTACGACCAACCACTGAACACGGCACGCATGCGCCGTCTCAAAGCCCTGTTCACGCCGGAATTCTTCGCGCAACGCAAGGGACAGGGTCACGAGTCGAGCGAGCCGATCTTTATCCTCGGTATGCCTCGAGCGGGCTCGACGCTGATCGAACAAATCCTCGCCAGCCACTCCGCGGTGGAGGGAACCTCGGAGCTACCCAACATCATCACCCTCGCCCGGGACCTGCGCGCCCGCGCTGATGATGCGGAACTTCGCGGCTACGCAGAGGTGCTCGCCCGCCTGGATGCGTCGAGCCTGCGGGAACTCGGCGAGCGCTACCTGCGCGGCACGCGGATCTACCGCAAGACCGACCGTCCCTACTTCATCGACAAGATGCCGAACAATTTCCTGCATGTCGGCCTGATCCACAGCATTCTGCCCAACGCCCGCATCATCGATGCGCGCCGTCATCCGCTCGGCTGCTGCTTTTCGAATTTCAAGCAGCTGTACGCGAAGGGTCAGCGCTTCAGTTATGGACTCGCGGAGATGGGCGGTTACTACCGCGACTACGTCGAGCTGATGGCGCATTTCGACGCCGTGCTGCCCGGGCGGGTGCACCGGGTCATCTACGAGCGGCTCGTCGAGGACACCGAGAATGAGGTGCGCCGTCTGCTCGATTACTGCGGCCTACCCTTCGAACCGGGTTGCCTACGATTTTTCGAGAACGACCGGCCGGTACGCACCGCAAGCTCCGAGCAGGTGCGAAGACCCATCTACCGGGATGGGGTCGACCAGTGGCGGCAATTTGACCCCTGGCTTGACCCGCTCAAGAGCGCCCTTGGAGAGGTTCTCGAGGCCTACCCCGAGGCATCGGCAGACCTCCGCTAGCCCTTTGCCAGCGAGCGCAGTTGGCGTAGTCTTCGGTCAAGGATCGATTCACTCGGGGAGAAGAGGTCGTCATGAAAACACGTCGCAGCACGCGTTCACGTTCTGTCATGCCCGTCGCACGCGTTTACTCACCCATTGCCGCCGCCGTGATCGTCGCGCTGGGCGGGCAAATCGCCGCAGCCCAAGACAGCGGTGGTCTCGAAGAAATCGTCGTCACCGCGCAAAAGCGCAGTGAGAACCTGCAAGACGTGCCCATCAGCATCGAGGCAATCGGCGCCGAGAAGCTCGAAGAACTGAACATCCGCAACTTCACCGACTACGTGCGCATGCTGCCAAGCGTGGCGACAACACCGAGCATTGGTGCCGGAGCCGGTTTCTCCGCAATCTACATGCGTGGCATCGTCACTGGCGGTGACGGACAAGCGACCACCTCGCTGCCGAGCGTCGGCACCTATCTCGACGAGCAGCCGGTCACCACCATTCAGGGCAACCTTGATCTGCACCTCTACGACATCGCCCGCGTCGAGGCACTCGCCGGACCGCAGGGCACGCTGTACGGCGCCAGCTCGCAGGCAGGCACGATCCGCATCATCACCAACAAGCCGGAAGTCGGTAAGTTCTCGGCGGGCTACGCCCTCGAGGGCAATCGCGTCAGCGAGGGCAGCAACGGCTACGTGGCCGAGGGCTTCGTCAACCTCCCCATCAGCGAGCGCGCAGCCGTTCGGCTGGTTGGTTGGAAAACAAAGGAAGCGGGTTGGATCGACAACCTGAAGGGCACGCGGCTCTACCCGGGCGATGTGAGCACCAATGCCGACAACTTCACGGTCAACAATTCCGCACTCGCGCGTGACGACTACAACACGCTCGAAACGATTGGTGCGCGCGCCGCGCTGCGCATCGAGCTCGACGACAACTGGACGATCACACCATCCGTGCAGTATCAGGATCAGGAGAGTGTGGGCTCTTGGGGCGATGACCTGAGCAACTTTGCCGCGGGGCAGTATGCGGTCAAGCACTTCCGCGAGGAGTACTCGCGCGACAAGTGGTATCAGGCAGGACTCACCATCGAGGGTCAAGTGGGCACCTTCGATGTGACCTACGCCGGTAACTACCTCAATCGCGATGTCGACGCCTCGTTCGACTACTCGGACTATTCGTACTGGTACGACAACCTGTACACCAGTGGTTACTTCGCCGGCCTCTTCCTCAACAACGCGGGCGGTCGTCCGAACCCGGCACATAGCTTCATCAACAATGACGGCTATACCAAGACCAGCCACGAGTTGCGCCTCAGCTCCGACTCGACGAAGCGGCTGCGCGGCTTGATCGGCTTCTTCTACCAGAAGCAGAAGCACGATTTCGAACAGCCCTTCGGCAACATCGTTGGGCTTGCCGATGCCATGCTGCTCAACCGCGATGAGCCGAACGGCCGAAAATATCCGGGCGTTGTGTATTTCAACAGCTTCGACCGCATCGATACTGACAAGGCTGTGTTCGGTCAGTTGGCGTACGACATCACCGACAACCTCGAGTTGACCGTCGGAGCCCGCTTCTTCAAACCTGAAGTGACCGTGGATGGCTTCTTCGGCTTCGGCCTTGGATTCAGCCCTGCGCGAGCGCCCTCGGGTTCCGAACCGGGTGCCGTGGCGAACGGCGGCTCGGGCGCCTTCTCACCCGTGGGTCAGGGCTGGTCGCGCAATGGCGAGTACCGCTGCAAATCGCAGGCTTCGTACAAAGATGCTCCCTGCCGCAACGTCAACAAGGGCATCGCTGAAAGCGAAAACATCGGTCGCGTCAACCTGCGCTGGACGGTCAACGACGATGTGATGCTGTACGCGACCTGGTCAGAGGGCTACCGCCCCGGCGGCATCAACCGCAACCCGTTCGCCGGCGATTACATCTCGGACTTCCTCACCAACTACGAGTTGGGTTGGAAGACCACGTGGTTTGACAATCGCCTGCAGTTCAACGGCGCGCTCTTCCTACAAAGCTGGGATGATTTCCAGATTTCCTTCCAGGGTGCCAATGGCATCACGCAGGTGGCGAACGGGCCCTCGGCAGAGGTCAATGGCCTCGAAACCCAGCTGCAGTGGCTGGCCACCGACAGTCTGTTGCTGTCGGCCACGGCTGCCTTCTACGACTCCGAGTTGAAGAACGATTACGCGAACTTCGACGCGGCGGGCAATGTGGTGTCGGTCAACGCCCCCAAGGGCACCCAGCTGCCCATCACGCCCAAGTTCAAGGGCAACGTGGTAGCGCGCTACAGCTTCAATCTCGGCAGTTTCGATGCCCACCTGCAGGGCTCGGTCGCGCACTCCGGCAAGGCGCCCTCGCGACTCGCGCTCGATGCCAACGCCATCATCGGCGACATCGAAGCGAACACGACGGCTGACCTCAGCGCCGGCATCGGCAAGGACAACTACACGATCGAGCTGTTCGTGCAGAACGTCGGTAACGAAGACGCCGCCCTCTACAAGACCTCGCAGTGCGCGGAGTCGGTGTGCGGTGTGCAGCCCTATGGCGTGCGGCCTCAGCCGCGCACCTTCGGGCTTAAGTTCACGCAGAAGTTCTAAGGCCCAACGCTCTTGATTCAGCCGGCCAGTTCCGCCACGAGGGTCACCCTCGTGGCGGCGCTGGCCCTCTTCATCAGCTACGTCGATCGCGGCAATCTCGCCACAGCCGCCACGCTCATCCAGCAAGAGTTCGCGCTATCGCCTGAACGTCTTGGCCTGTTGCTGTCAGCGTTCTACTTCACCTACGTCGCCGCAATGATTCCGGCAGGCTGGCTCGCCGAGCGCTACGGCGCGCGGCAAGTGCTGGCCGCCGGGCTCGTGATCTGGTCGATCGCCACGCTGACGACCGGGTTCGCCGCGTCCTTCGTCGCCCTGCTGCTGCTTCGACTGTTACTGGGTCTCGGCGAGAGCGTCTCCTTCCCCTGCATGTCGCGCCTACTCGCCGTAGGCGTACCTACGGCGCACTTGTCGGCTGCGAATGGGGTCGTGGCCTTCGGTTATCTGATCGGCCCTGCCGTCGGCACGCTCGTCGGTGGTTTGTTGATGGCGGAATACGGCTGGCGGCCCGTATTCCTGCTGTTTGGCGCGCTCTCGCTGCTGTGGCTACTGCCTTGGCGCCACCTCGTGGTGCACGAGCCTCGCGCCGTAAAGGGCACGGTCGAAGCGGGCCCGCCGTTCCGCCGCCTTCTCGGCGAGCGCGCCGTGTGGGGCACCTCGCTCGGCCTTTTCTCGATGAACTACTCGTACTACCTGATCCTCGCCTGGCTCCCGGCCTATCTGGTTAGCGCGCGCGGCTTCTCGCTCGCCGCCATGGCGACCGTGGCCGCAGGTGCCTACCTCATCAACGCGCTGTCGGCTTTGGGTGCGGGCTGGGCCATCGACCGCTGGATCGCACGGGGCCACTCGCCGAGCCTCACCCACAAGTCGATCATGGCGGCGTACCACCTGTTCGGCATCGTCTGCATGATCGGCATCGTGGCGCTGCCGGTGGAAGGTGCGATCGCCTGCCTGTATTTTTATCAACTCATCATCGGCATCGGCTCGCCTGGGACGTATGCGATTCCACAGATCCTTGCGGGCCCAGCCGCGGCGGCGCGTTGGGTAGGAGTGCAGAACATGTGCGGCAATCTGGCCGGGCTGATCGCCCCGGCGGTGACGGGCTTCATCATCGGAGCAACAGGTGAGTTCGATCGTGCCTTCCTGCTGGCGGCTGCGATCAACGTCCTGGGGCTGATCGGTTGGGTGGTGATGCTGCCGAAAATCGCGCCGATCGAGTGGCGTCGATGACAGGCTCAGCAGCCCACGGTGAACTCCCTCGACTGCGCGCGGACCTCGCCGCCTGCTACCGCCTGCTCGCCCATTACCGGATGACGGATCTCATCTACACGCATTGCACGCTGCGTGTACCCGGCCCCGAGCGGCGTTACCTCATCAACCCCTACGGGCTGATGTGGGACGAGATCACGGCCGACGATTTGGTGCTGATCGATGCCGAGGGCACACCGGTCGAGGCCGACGCGGCGCCGATCAATCTGGCGGGCTTCGTCATCCACGGCGCCATTCACGCCGCACGCGAAGATGCGCACTGCATCATCCACACGCACACGCTCGCAGGGTGTGCCGTAGCCGCGCAGCGAGACGGTCTGCAGCCTGTCAACCAGATCGCGCTCGAGTTCCACGGTCGCGTGGCGTATCACGACTACGAGGGCATCTCGTACGATCTCGCCGAACGAGAGCGGCTGGTGCGCAATCTCGACGACAAGCCGGTAATGATCATGCGCAATCACGGCTTGCTGACCGTCGGCACTACGGTGTCGCAGGCGTTCCAGCGAATGTACTACCTCGAGAAAGCCTGCCAAATCCAGATTGCTGCACAGAGCGCAGGTCAGCCCCTGGTGCTGCCGTCAGAGGACATCTGTCGCAGAGCGGAGCGGCAATTCAACGCGCCGCCTGCAACCGACGCGGCCCATCTGGTCAGCGACCCGAACGCCGCCGATCTCGTGTGGCCCGCACTGCTGCGGCTGCTGGAGCGTCAGCGCCACTGAGGTAGAATCGCGCTGGGGTCACTACGAGACATACAGCGTGAAAACTATCGGGCATTTCATCGGCGGTGCATCGAGCACTGCTTCGGGCGGACGTACATCACCCGTTTACAACCCAGCAACCGGCGAGCACACGGCCAACGTCGCGCTGGCCGACCAGGCGACCGTTGATGCCGCCGTCGCTGCGGCCCGCGCTGCCTTTCCCGGCTGGGCCGCGACGAGCCCCCTGCGTCGCTCACGACTCATGAATAAGCTGCGCGAGTTGCTGGAAGCGCACGCCGACGAACTGGCTGCGCTGATCAGCTCCGAGCACGGCAAGGTGGTCTCCGATGCGCGCGGTGAAGTGACCCGCGGGCTCGAGGTTGTCGAGTTCGCCTGCGGCGCGCCACAACTGCTGAAGGGTGAGATCACCGACAACATCGGCCCCGGCATCGATAGCCACGCGCTGCGGCAGCCGCTCGGTGTCGTCGCCGGTGTCACGCCGTTCAACGTCCCCGCCATGGTGCCGATGTGGATGTTTCCGGTCGCACTCGTCTGCGGCAACACCTTCATCCTCAAGCCCTCCGAGCGCGACCCGTCCGCCTCGTTGCTGCTCGCCCGACTCGTCAGCGAAGCGGGCTTTCCGCCGGGCGTATTCAACGTCGTGCAAGGCGACAAGGACGCGGTCGATGCGCTGCTGCATCACCCCGGTGTCGATGCGCTGAGTTTCGTTGGCTCTACGCCGATCGCGCGGCACATCTACGCCACGGGCGCGGCGCAGGGCAAAAGAGTGCAGGCGCTCGGGGGCGCCAAGAATCACATGGTGGTGATGCCGGACGCCGATCTAGATGTCGTGACCGATGCGCTCATGGGCGCTGCCTTCGGCTCGGCGGGCGAGCGCTGCATGGCCATCTCCGTCGCGGTCCCGGTGGGCGCTGCAACGGCAGAGGGACTACGCCAACGCCTGGTGGCCCGCCTTGCCGCACTGAAAATAGGCCCGGGGACGGATGCCGCTGCCGAAATGGGTCCGCTCGTCACCCGCGCTCACCTCGATCGGGTTCGCGGTTACATCGATCGTGGCGTGGCCGAAGGCGCGGAACTCGTGGTCGATGGACGCGGCTTCGTCATGAACCGCAGCGGCTTCGAGAACGGGTTCTACATCGGCGCAACGCTCTTCGACCACGTGCAGTCGCAGATGGCTATCTACCGCGAAGAAATCTTTGGACCAGTGCTCTGCATCGCCCGCGTCAACGATTACGCAGGCGCCGTCGATCTGATCAATCGGCACGAATTCGGCAACGGGACCTCGATCTTCACGCAGGACGGCGGCATCGCACGGGACTTCGCGCACCGCATCCAGATCGGCATGGTCGGCATCAACGTGCCGATTCCCGTACCCATGGCCTTTCACAGTTTTGGCGGTTGGAAGTCGTCGCTGTTTGGCGACCATCACGTGCATGGACCCGAGGGCGTGCGCTTCTACACGCGCCTCAAGACGATCACCTCACGCTGGCCGGGCGAAGGGCGCGAAGGCACGAGCTTCGCCATGCCGACCATCAAGTAGCGCTCAGTCCTGCGGAAACTGCGCCGCATCCACCTCGATCACCGTCGGGCCGGGGTGGTGCTGCGCAGCGCGCAGCGCTGCGGTCAATTGCGCCGCATCGCCCACCCGCTCGCCTCGTGCACCCCACGCCTGCGCGAGTGCGACGAAATCGGGGTTGTGTCCCACCACGCCGATCGGCGCGATGCCCGAAGCGATCATGTCATCGCGGATCTGACCGAGAGCTGAATTGTTCCAGACGATGATCGGCAAACTGCGGCCGAGTTCCACTGCCGTGCCGAGCTCCTGCACCGTGAACTGCACGCCGTAGTCACCAGCGAGTGCCACGACGGCACGATCGGCGTACGCCACGCGCGCACCGATTGCCGCAGGCAAGGCGTAGCCCAGCGTCCCGTAGCCCGAGGGGTGGTGCCACAGACGTGGCTGGTCACAGGCGAACGCGTAGTTGCCGAGGTAGGCGATCTGCGTCATGTCGGAAAACACGAGCGCATCGGCCGGCAAGGCCGCGCGGATGGCGTTCAGCACGTTGCGCAAGCGCCGAGTCGGCGCATCAGCCGCCACATCGATGGTGGCGCGCGTGAGCGCCGCGCTGCCAGAGCTGCTGCGCCAACCCTGCCGCGGCGCACACCGCTGCGCGAGACTCGCAAGCACCACACCCGCATCAGCACACAAGGTGACTGCTGCCGGATGTCGTTCGTCGGGCCGCGGATCAAGGTCGATCCGGATCATCTGGCCACCGAACGTGAGTCGATCGCCCGTATAGATGTCGGTCTCGGACAATCCCGTGCCCACGGCGAGCACGACATCGGCCTCGGCGATTCGCTGTTGTGTCGGTGCATACGGCAACGAGCAGCCGAGGTTGGCCGGGTGCGATTCGGGCAGCAATCCTTTGCCGGCCGCCGTCGTCACGAGGTAAGCATCGGTCGCCTCGACGAGTGCGCGCAGTGCCGCAGCAGCCTCGCGCGCACCACCGCCAGCGATGACGAGAGGTCGCTGCGCGGCATTCAGCAGCACCACGGCCTGCTCGAGCTGTTGCGTCGATGCGATCGCTCGTGAGGGCAACGACGCCGTTTCAACGGGTAAATCGGTCGACTCCGCCAAAACGTCGAGGGGCACACCCAGATAGGCCGGACGCGTGCGCCCAGCGCGATATTCAGCGAATACGCGATGCAGGAAGTCGCGCGCTTCCGTGGCACTGCCTGCTGTCGCGGTAAGGTCGAGGCCTGCGGCCATGATGGCCTGCTGATCATGCAGCTCGTGCAACATCCCCCAGGAGCGGCCGAGTGATCGGCGCACCGGAGTGCTCGCGATCACAATCAAAGGCACCGAATCCGAAACCGCTTGCAAGGCAGCCGTCAGCACGTTGCTCACGCCGGGGCCGGAAATAACAAACGCTGCGGCAGGCCTGCCGGTGCTGCGCGCATAACCGTCCGCCGCAAAACCCGCGCCCTGTTCGTGACGCACCAGCACGTGTCGCAGCTGGCGATGACGGTCCAGTCCGCGATACAGCTCGAGGTTGTGCACCCCGGGAATGCCGAAGATGGTGTCGATGCCATGCGCTGCGAGCAACTCGGTCAGATAGCAGCCCAACGGTCTTGCTGATACGCTCATAGCGGTGAAATTCTCGAGCTTGGTTCAACGAATTGGCGGCGACGGCGCGGACGCCTGGCTCATCCACTACGCCGCACTCGCCGCGCGCGAGCGCGGCGAAGACGCCATCATCTTAAGCGTTGGCGACCCCGATTTGGCCACCCCGGAAGCCGTGGTCGCCCGAGCCGTGGAGGCGCTGCACGCCGGCGACACGCACTACACGCCGGTTCGCGGTCGGATGGCGCTGCGCACGGCGATCGCGGAGCAGCATTACCGGCGCTGCGGTCAACTCGTGAACCCAGAGCAGGTCGTTGTCCTGAGCGGCGCCCAAAATGCGCTGATGGTTGCCTTGTTGTGCCTGTCGGAAACGGGTGACGAGGTTCTCTCGCTCGATCCCATGTATCCGACCTACCCCGCGACGCTCGAAGCCTCGGGCGCCCGAGTCATCCGTGTACCGCTGAACCCGCAAAACGGCTTTCGCTTCGATCTCGATGCCATGCGCCGAGCCATCACGCCACGCTCGCGCGTATTGACGTTCGCCACGCCGGGCAACCCGACGGGCCTGATCCTGAGCGAAGAGGACCTTGCGGGAATCGCCGACGTCGCGCGCGAACATGACCTTTGGATCGTCGCTGACGAAGTCTATGCGGGGCTTGCACCGGGGGGCTCAGTGCCGAGCCTTGCGCGCGAGTTACCCGAGCGGGTGGTGACGATCGGCAGCCTATCGAAGACGCATGCCATGTGCGGATGGCGCCTCGGCTGGATGGTTGGCCCGCGCGAACTCATCGACCACACCGAAAATCTCGTGCTGTGTATGTTGTATGGTTTGCCGGGCTTCATTCAGGAAGCGGCGGTGACGGCACTCGGCATCGCAGGCGAGGCAGAGCAACGCGCGCGCGAATACTGTGATCGACGCGCGGCACTGATGCTCGAGCACATGCAGGGTATCCCCGGTATTTCTGCGCTGGTTCCTCAGGCCGGCATGTTCATGTTGCTCGATGTGCGAGGCACTGGACTGCAGGGTCGCTCGTTCGCCGAGGGCTTGTTTCAGGAACAGCGGGTTTCAGTTATTCCCGGCGATGCTTTCGGTACGCAAACGCTCGGCTTCGTGCGCGTGGGTTTCGCGACCGAAGAGGCCTTGATCGTTGAAGCCTGCCGACGGATGCGTCTCTACTGCGAGGCGCTCGCCGCCAAGCGCGAGCGATAGATCTCGCAGAGCCTCGGCTCGGGCGTATCGATGACGCTTGGCCTTGTCGACCACTCCAGCACGTTGGTTGGGCCGGTCGATCGGAACTGGGGCCAGTGCGGGAGACCCTCGCCCTCGGGCGAGCCGGTTGCGGCAAAGTTCACCCAAGTGCGCATCATCGTTCGCGACAGTTGCCAATCGATGTCCGATGTCGGCAGCCACGCATCGTGCGTGCCCAACACGTAAGGCAACTCGGCGCCGTGATACGCGCCCAGCTGCGCCGCAGTGGCACCATCGCGAACTCGCGAAAACCAGTACATCCAAGTCGGAATCCGCTCTCTTGCGGTGGCGCTCGCCAGCAGTTGTGCGGGGCACAGCATCGACTCGGCCGTCTGCAGTCGATCGATGGCGTTCGCGACGTGCGAGTCCTTGCTCAACTCGAAGCGAACCTCCGGGGAATTCAACACTTCTGCCGAGGCCAGCGTCCGCTCGAAGGCCTCGTTCGCTGCCTGCGGCGCGACGGGCGCGTAGTACTCGTTGGAGTTAGTACCGATCAGCAAGCTGCCGAGAGGCACATTGCCTTGCGCCAACTGTCGCTCGATCGATTGTATGACCAGCACGCCGTCTTGCACGGGCGCATGGTAGTGGTCGCGGAACACCTCCTCCGCAATCTGCAACAGACGCCGCGCATCGAGCGCACGCAGCGCAGCCAGATCGGGCGGCGCGGCGGCATCGACCGCCGCAGCGAGTTGCAGGCCCCGTGCGCGCTCGGCGGAGAGTGAACGCAAGCCGGGCCAAGCGAAGTCGCCGCCGCTTTGCACGATGGCGCGATGCAGCAGCCCACGCGCTTGAGGAGCAACCATGAGCATTGCGATATTGCCCGCACCTGCGGACTCGCCAAACACGGTCACGCGCTGCGGATCCCCGCCGAAGCGCGCAATGTTGCGCTGGATCCAGCGCAACGCCGCGAGTTGATCCCACAGACCGAAATTCGCCGCCACCGGCTGTGTCACGAGATCCGGATGGGAGAAGAAACCGAACACGCCGAGGCGATACGCGATGCTGACCACCACGGCGCCCTCGGCCGCAAGCCGATGCCCGTGATAGTTGGGTTCGAATGACCAGCCACTGCGATTGCTGCCACCGTGGACGAACACCATGAC
>CAISHQ010000173.1 GCA_903885195.1 uncultured Pseudomonadota bacterium
AGTGCTGGCCGCGTGGCTTGCTATCCGCAATGCCCCCACAGCACTCGTCCGTCGCGCGGGTTGGTGGGCACTCGGTGCACTGGGTCTGCAATTGCTCATAGCGGTGATGATGATCCTCAAGGCGTTTCCGCTGTGGCTCGCGGCGGGTCACAACGCCGGCGCAGCGCTGCTCATCATGTCCTTGATGCTGCTCAATCGGCGCCTGCGGGAAGACTAACGTGGCCACCCCTGCCAGCGCCGTGCAGACGCGACCCACATGGAAGCTCTATCTGGAGCTGACCAAGCCGCGCGTCGTGGCGTTGATCGTGTTCACGGCAATCGTCGGGACCTTGTTGGCGAGCCCGGGCTGGCCACCGCTCGATGCGCTCATCTGGGGCAATCTCGGTATCGCGCTCGCCTCGGGCAGCGCCGCAGCCATCAACCACGTGCTCGATCGCAACATCGACGAGCAGATGTCACGCACACGCGGCCGACCGTTGCCGACGGGCACGCTCAGCAACCGTCAGGCACTGATCTTTGCCGCATCGCTGGCCATTGCCTCGATGCTGATCCTCACGCTGCTCGTCAATCCACTCACCGCTGTACTCACCTTTGCTTCGCTTATCGGCTACGCGGTGATCTACACCGTGTTCCTCAAGCGAGCCACATCACAGAACATCGTCATCGGCGGCGCAGCCGGTGCCGCACCACCGATCTTGGGTTGGGCGGCGGTCACCAATTCGATCGAACCGGGCGCACTGCTATTGTTCCTGATCATCTTCATCTGGACGCCACCGCATTTCTGGGCGCTCGCGATCGCCCGCAAGGACGAGTACGCCAAGGCCGGCATACCGATGCTGCCCGTGACCCACGGCGTGCCCTACACGCGTCTGCAGGTGCTGCTCTACACCGTGCTGCTGGTGCTGGTCACGCTGATGCCGTATCTCACCCGCATGAGCGGGTTGCTGTATCTCGCTGCGGCACTGGTGCTGAATGCGCGCTTCCTCTACTACGCATTGGCTCTGAAGCTCACCGATCGCGCAGAGTTGCCGATGCGCGTGTTCCGCTTCTCGATTTCGTATCTGATGTGGTTGTTCGCCGCGTTGCTGGTCGATCACTACATCCCGACCACGCAGCTGCCGCCGTACTAAACCACTGCCCGATTACGCACGACCGACCACGCTATCCGCGACGAACGGGTTGCTGCGACGCTCAGCGCCGAAGGTGGATGTCGGACCGTGCCCCGGCAGAAAGCCGACGTCGTCCCCGAGCGGGAACAGGTTGTGACGTATCGAGGCAATCAGCTGCGCATGATTGCCGCGTGGAAAATCCGTGCGGCCGATGGAGCCTGCGAATAGTACGTCGCCGACAAAGGCAAAACGACTTTCCGGCTCGAAGAACACCACGTGCCCCGGCGTGTGACCGGGACAGTGCCGCACCTGCAACTCGAGTTCGCCGACCGTGACTCGATCGTCCTGGTGCAGCCATCGATCGGGCGTGAAGCGCTCGCTCGGCGGGAAGCCGAACATGCGGGCCTGAGCGGGCATCTGCTCGATCCAGAACAGATCGTCCTCATGCGGCCCCTCGATCGGCAGCGCACGGGCGCGCGCGAGTTCAGCCGTTGCACCGGCGTGATCGAGATGCGCGTGCGTGATCAGGATCTTCTCGAGCGTGACCTGCAGCTTCTCGACCTCCGCCAGCACCCGATCGAGATCACCGCCCGGATCGACGATCGCGGCCCGACCCGTGCGCTCGCAGCACAGGATGGCGCAGTTTTGCTGGAAGGGCGTGACCGGAACGACGCGAAGTTTCATCCGCGAATGATAGGCGATCAGACGGTGATGGCGAGTCCCCGATAGATTCGCGCCCGATACCGACTCTCCTGCGCCTCCACGATCGGTGCCGCCGCGAGCAGCACGGCGTGAGCGAAGCGGCTGTATTCCTCTGCCTGTTCGGCCGCGTCACGCGGCTCTTCGCTGCGCATGCGCCGCGTGAGGTTGACCTGGTTCACGGGCACCGCCGTGGGCAGCCGTTCGTTTTCGACACCGAGAGTTGCGGTGAAGGCGTGCAGCGTGGTCTTGACGAAATTGGCCATCGCAAACTGCGCGAGGGTTCCGCCCACCGGCACGTCCGGCGAGACGAGAATCAGCCGCGCACCGCGGAATAGCGACACCTTGCGGGCCACACGGAAGTGGTGGGTGAGGTTCGTTTCGACGAGCGCACCGAACTCGGCCGCATCGAGGTGATCCTTGCCTTCCACGCCGAAGAGCGCGCGCGGAATCGGCGCGAAAGGCGTCGAGACAATGGCCGCGGGAGAGCCGCTCGCCGCAAACGCCTGATCCATGCCGCCCTCGAGATCATCGCCCACGGTCAGATAGGAAATGCGGTCGTGGCCGAGTGCACGGTTGAGCGCGACCTTGAGCGCCTGACCGGCCGCATCGGTGCGCGTCAGTGTGACGACATTGCCGACGTGGCCTTCGGCGAGGAACAACTTGGCTACGGCCGCAAGCGGCTCGGTCATGTGCTCGCCGATCAACCAGATCGTTTCGCCTTCCATGCGTCGCACACGCTCGGGCTTGGCGCGCCCGAACAACTCGCGCTCGGTGATCGTTCGCTCCTGCTGCAGGCCGCCCGAGGGCTCGAACGTCTCGCCGGAAATCGCTCGATCCGCCATGAAGAACACCGTGGCGAGTGCGACGTCGATCTCGGTCGGCATCTTGTGTAAATGCAGCATGCCGAGGACGCCGGTGCGGATCTTCTCGGCTTCAACCTCGATGCGCTGCGGGTCGATGAACGGCTCGGGCGGTTCGGGCAACTGTGCCGCCCACTGCTCGGCGAGCTCGTGTTCCATTTGGTGCAGGATGATGCAGCCGTTGCGCAAACGCGCCACGAGCCGCAACGCCATCGGCCGCGTGAGCAAATGGTGCAGCGACGAGTGCGTAGCCTCGTCCCGTCCGTGAGTCTCGGCTTTCAGTTTCGCACCGAGTTCGCGCAGCGGCTGTTGCACTTCTTCCTGCTGCAACAATCCGATGTCGTTGGCCTTGAGCGACTCGAGAATGTCACCGAGGCGCGCACCGGCTGCAAGCGCCTTCAGCACCGCATCGTGCACCTGATTTAGGCGCTTGTTCTCGAGAATCAACTTTGCGCGCCGGTCGAACAGACCCGCCTTGCCGTCCTTGCCCTTGAGCCGTTGACCCTCGACCGGGCCCGGCGCGATCGCGTTGATCTGGATCTCAGGACCTACGAAGCGCGCGAGGTTCTCAACGAGAGCGCGCTGACCCGCCTTGGACACAGCGTAGTCCGAGCGGTTGGGGTAGGGGACGGCGATGTACTTCTCGCCGCCGAAATAGGAGCTGACGTTGAGGATGTAGCCCGAGCCCTGCTTCTTCATCAGTGGCACGACTTTCTCGATCAAGGAATAATTCGAGACGAGGTTGGCGTGCAGCGTGTTACGCCAGTCGGCGGGCAGCAGATCGACCGCCATCTGCTCGGCGCCGGCCACACCTGCGTTGTTGATGAGATAGTCGATACGCCCGAAAGCCTTGAGCGTGGCCTCCACCGATTTGACGAGCGCGCGCTCATCGGCCACGTCGATATCCGCGAGCATCAGCACGCGATCCTGCGGCCGGTTGTAACCGATCTCCTCAAGCTCGGCGATGATGCTCTTGCGCAGCTCCTGCAGTTGACTCGCCCGCCGCGCCGTCAGCATGACTCGCGCGCCGGCCACGGCCAGCAACCGCGCCAACTGACCGCCGATGCCGGCCGATCCGCCGGTGACGAGCACGCACTTGCCGAGATGCAGACCCATCAAGGACTCGATCCAACCGAAATTGGGCCGCGTCGAACCGGTCGCATCGACGATGGTCGCCGGCATATACAAGTTGACCTGAGTAACTCGGCGCTTGGTGAACAGCAACCGCGCAGCCTGCGCGCCGGCAAAGGTCAGACAATGCTCCTCGGAATTGGAGTAGCGCACGATCTGGTTCGACCACTCGAGTGCAGCGCGCTCGCCCGCATCGACCTGCACTTCGCTCTCGTCACGCCACACGCGCAACAACTGCTCGATGCCTGCGCGCAGGATGTCCGCGTAGGTATCGCCATTGGAGTCCGTGCCGTTCGACATGAAGATGATGCGCGGGCTCACGCCCTTAGGCGCGAAACGGTGCCAGAGCCGCGATAGCTCGCGGGAGATACCCATGGCGCCGGCTAGCTCAGCTTTGAGAAACGCCTCGACGTCGCTATCGCTCGCTTCGGCGAGCGTCGACTGGAAACGTCCAGCGCCGAAAGCCGGCAGGATGATGGCGCCAGTAAGGCCTTTGCCCTTTTCGACGCTCGTCAGCGAGGGCGCCAGCGTCTCCGGCCGACTGCGATCGAACAGCACGGGAACGATGCGCTGATCCACCTCGTCCTCGCGCAGCGCGGCGCGTGCAGCCTGCACCGCTTCCTGCGAGCCAAGACCCAGCAGCACGCGCGCACCGCAGTTGCTTTGGATGCGCGCGAGAGTCAAGGCGTCGGCGATCTGATCGCCGGCCGCGACGAGTACGGTCGAGCCCGTACCGTCGACGGTACGCAGCTCGGGCCGCGATACCCAAGTCGAGCGCGACTCGTGCACCACCTGCATGCCATTGGTGACTTCGAAACCCTGTGCGCTGAACGCACGCGATTCGTCGCTGCCGAGGAACACGATGGTGTTGGCCACGTCATCGACCGTCGGGAAGGTATGCGCCGGCGCGCCCGAGGAGTCGGCGCGGGCGAGCGCCATCGCGGAGGAAAACTCGGTCGCCGTCGTACCTTCGGGTTTCTTACGCAGTCCGTCCATCGCCTTGAACACTGTGCGGATGCGTCGACTCTCGATCGGCCCCGGATAGACGGTGTTGACGCGAATGCCTTGCGGACCCAGCTGCAGCGCCAGATTGCGCGAGAACGCATTGAGCGCCGCTTTCGGCACGACATAAGCAGCGCGGCCGAAGTAGCGCGTACGCGAAAAGATGGTCGACACATTGACGATGCTCGCGCCCGCCCGCAGATGCGGTGCCGCCGCGCGCACCATGTTCCAGCTGAGACCCAGCAAATTGCCTGCGGCATCGCTCACAGTCTCGGTGTCCGGCGACCCGGCGGACCGCTGCGCCTCGAGCTCCTCGTTCGACAGCGGCAACTGCTCGATCGGCTGCTTTGGACCTGCAGAGCCTGCATTGTTGATCAATACGTCGAGCCGCCTGTAGTGAGCCAAAGCGGCCTCGACGCCTTGCCGCGCCTGGCCGGCGTCGGAGGCATCAAAGGCCAGCGCGAGCAGCTGCTCGGGCGCGGCACCGCTGCTGCTGAGCAGTGTTTCGCGCAGCGCTTCGAGCTTGTTGCGATTGCGGCCAGCCATGACCACGGCGGCGCCTTCCTCGAGATAGCGACGCACGATCACTTCGCCGATGTTACCCGCGGCACCCGTGATCAAGGCGACCTTGCCGACCAACCGACCAGGGCGCATGACAACGGGCGTTGCTGCCGTCTTGCGCTTGCTTGTCTTCGCTTTGCGCGCGGTCGCGGAGGCCGTGCTCCGGCGAGAGGTTTTACTGGGCGTCATCGTGCAGCTCCTTGCAGCGCGCTCCATTCCTGATACAGCTCGTCGCGTGAGCGCAGCCCGGTCCGTGGCAGCGCGTGATTGACGACGTAATTGGCACCCGCGTGGGTGTTGTCCCACATCGCCTGATGCGCGGCAGGCAACTCCTCCCAGGGCACGACGGTCGGTGCACTGACTTCAAGCTGCCCGGCGGCAATCATGTCGTTCATGCGGGCGACTTCGTAGGCGTTGCACAGATGCGTGCCGGCGATCGTCGCCGTCGGCATGAGGATGCGTCTTTGACGCATCCACACCTGCGGTGCGTAAAAGGTATAACGACGATCCTGCATCGACTCGCAGTAGACGACGCGACCCGTAAACGGCTTGACGAGCGACGTCGAAGTGGCGAGCGCATCGTGCCCGGCCCGCTCGATGATGAGATCCGGATAGCCGCGCGGATTGTCGGCCGAGCGCAGCCAGCGGCCGATAGCACCGCCGAAAGGCTTCATGGTGCGCTCCTGGAACTGACGCACCGCCTCCTTGAAGCGAGCCGTTTCGCGCTTGGCGTCCGGCATCGCCGGCAGGGCCTCCGGCCAGTCGAAATCCGCGCCTTCCTTGCGGCGAATTTCCTCGATCGATACGACGCCGCGTACGGCATCACCAAAGCCCAAAGATTGCACGAACTCGCGCTGCGCATCGCTGGCGGTCGCCACCACCAACCGGCCTCCCGCGGCACGAACGGCCTCGATAGCCTGCAGCCCGACCGCATCGAGCAGATCCCGACTGCCGACGCCGTAGTAGAGCAGCACCGCTTCACCGGCTCGCAGCCGCGCGCGACGCAGCATGTCCTCAGGGGTGGTCGCGCCCGTCTTGCCGACGAACGAGAACCAGTAGCCACTGGTCGCACCATAGAAAGTCAGCGTGCCGTGCTCGGCCAGCAACTGGAAGGAGCGCGGAAACGACTCCTGACCTGCATGCGAGACGACGTAATCGGCGAGCCGACCGCCGGTCTGCCGACGCATTTCATCGAGTATCGGCTCACCCGCACGCTGCCACTCGGCAATGGCCGAAGCCTCGGTCGGTACGGTGGTGAATGCCTGACTCCAACGTGGATCGCGTCGATTGATGGAGCCCGCGGCGCCTTGCGTCGCGATGAACTGCGCACGCTCGGCGCTCGAAACGAGGCCCACGGCTGAGAGGCCATTGCGTGCGGCGCTTTTCAGGGCTTCGAAGCCGGTACCGGTGGCGGCACCTTCGACAAAGAGGGTCTTGCCAGTCTCGATCTGCAGCGTGGTGAACAGCGCGCGTACCACGGTGCCAAGATTCAGCACGTAGGAGCCGGCCGCCTCGAGCGTCAGGTCAGGCGGCAACGGATGCAGCTGCGGACCCTGCACCAACAGGAACTGCTGATGGCTGCCCGTATCGGTCTCATAGCCTTGAATGGAGAAGCCCGCATACATCGGATCGCGAGCGGCAAGCGGTGAGAGCAGATCGCTCTGCCCCGAATACACCGTGACCAGATCACCCACCTTGAGGCGACCCTCACGCTTGACCTCGCTGCCGACGGCGGCGATCAGCGCAACACCACCCGAACCCGTGACTTGATAGTCGAGATCGTGGTTCTCGAAGGGTGAGACCGGAATGCCGGTGATTGCCCAGATATCATTGAAGTTCACTTCCGAGGCGAGCACGTAAACCAGTGCCTCGTTGGGCCCGGGCGAGGGCACCGGCAGCACGATCTGGCGCTCCGCATCGCGCGGCAAGCCGTGCGCAGGTGCACCCGTGCGCGGATCCTTGACGACGGCATGGCCGTACTGCCACTGCGGCAGCGCCGTAAGACCAGGAAAGAACGCCGCGCCCACCGGCAGCAACTTACCCTGGCGCTCGAGCGTCTTGCATTCGGCACCCGTCGGCGCGACGTCGCGCCGCACCGGCAAGGGTGCGCTCTGCTTGTCGAAGAACGCGCGGATGCCCGCCTTGCCGCCCGCCGGATCGATGATCGCCTCGGCAAACAACTGTGCTTCGCGCGCCAGACCTTCGCTGACGCCGCTCGTCCAGCCGGTGCGCACCGCATCGATGATGCGTGCAGCGGTGGCTGCACGACCGACAGTGCGCGCCTGCTCGAGCAGTTTGAGCACTTCGGTGTCGGTCAGCGCCGCCGCCAGATCGTCGCGACCTGCGGCGCGCCACGCTTCGTTGGCCGCGCGACGTGCAGCGAACTGCCGCGCCACGAGGCTACGTCCTTGCGGTGCCTTGACGTACTCGGTGGCCAGTCGTGTGGCCAGCGACAGTACATCCTCGTGATCATCGGCGAGGGCGTGCAGCAGACCGTCGGCGTGCATCTGCTCCGCCTCGACCGTGCGACCACCGACGATGATCTCGAGCGCGCGAACGAGCGGCGTCGGATGTCCGGCCTGCTCGAGCAGACGCGGCAGGCGCTGCGTGCCGCCGTAGCCGGGCAGCAAGTTCAGCCGTACCTCGGGTTGTCCGAAAGTGGCGGCGGGCTCGGCCAGACGAACGTGGCAGGCCATCGCGAATTCCATGCCACCACCTAAAGCCACACCGTTGATCGCAGCGATCGTGGGCTTGCCCATCGATTCGATCTTGCGGAAGGCCAGATGGGCGTTGTTGGGTAGCGGCAGCGCTTCATCGAGGGTGTGCACGTCCTCGAGCAACTGGCGTATGTCGGCTCCTGCGACGAATGCTGCCGTGCCTTGACCCGTGAAGATCACAGCCTTGACGTCATCACGCCGGGCGACGTGATCGATGACGATGTTCAATTCATCGAGCGCGCGTTCGTTGAGCGCGTTGACCGGCGGATTGTTGACCGTCACCACCGCGATGCGCGCCGCGTCGCGACGGCGACGGCCGGTGGCGTGATAGTGAATGCGGAAATAGCGGAAGTCCTCGAACAACTGCTGCTCGTCCGCGACGCGCTGGCGTGCCTGCCACTCGCGGATCGCCTTGCGCAACTCGTCGATGGATTCTGGATTGCGCAGCGTAGAGGTGTCGCCGACCTCCTGGCCTTCGACGAGCGCGCGCACCATACGCCGCATGTACTTGCCGCTGCGCGTCTCGGGAAACTGGCTGACCTCGACGAAGTCTTCCGGGATCGCGACCTGACCCTTCTCCTGCCGGACAGTTTCGATGAGACGGCGTCGGTCCTCGGCTGCCAGCTTGCGACCGGGTGCGGGTTTGACGAAGGCAAGCGGCGTGAGGCCCTTTTGCGCATGCGGCGCACCGACCACGATGACGTTGCCGACGGGTGAGTCGGGGTTGACCTGCTTGTCGCGCAGGATGGCACCCTCGATCTCCTCGGTGCCGAGTCGGTGGCCCGAGACATTGATGACATCGTCCGAGCGGCCGTGCAGCGAAAAGCCGCCGTCCGCGTACTTCACGGCAAAATCGCCCTGGGTGTAGGCCAGCGTGTCGCGCCAGCGCGTCCAGTACGTCTTGCGGTAGCGCTCGAAATCGCCCCGCCAGCCGCGCGCCACGGCGCGACCCTCGATCTTGAAGTCGGCTTCCGCCCCCCAGATGGTGCGGCATAGATAAGGGAAAGGCGCGGCGATCACGATCTCGCCTTTTTCACCCACTTCGGCGATGCGCGCCTGCACACTGCCGGACGCATCGGCCTCACTGTCCGCCACCCACACGTCACCCAGGATCCACGGCAGCGGATAGGTGTGCGCATCGGCCCGCAGCGGAAAATCCGCGTTGCCATAGAGATGCGTCCAGACGATACCGCCGTGCTCGGTGGCCCAGTACGAATTCGTGTACCAAGGAGTCACGAGGTCCATGCCGAACTGCTGCACGACAGGTGAGGTTGGCTCGGCACAGAACGTGGCCACGCGCAGACTCGCGCGCGAGTACGCACGAACGTCCTCGACGTTCTGCGGATCGGTCATCACGGTCTTCAGGAACGTGACACCCGCCTTGAAGATGTTGACCTTCAATCGCTCGATGATGCTCGCAAAGCGCCCGGCGCCCGGGAACACCGGCGCACCTTCAGCGATCACGGTGGTGACACGGGTGCTGAGCGCGCCGCTGATCATGTAACTCTGACCGGTAATCCAGCCTGGATCGGCGACGACGTACATCACATCGCCCGCTCGTGCGTCGAAGGCGACGCGCATGCTGTGCGCCACGCCGCTGACATAGCCGCCGTGCACGTGCACCACACCCTTCGGTTTACCCGTCGAGCCCGAGGTGTAAATGAAAAAGAGCGGAAACTCCGCATCGAGCGGCTCGACCGGAGCCGCCGCCCAGATTGCCGCGACGAACTCGCGATCGGGCAGGGCCAGCAGACTCGCCTCATCGTGCACGGCAAACCCTGCCGCGCGCGCCGCAGTCAGCAGCTGCTGCTGCGCCGCACCCGTGAGCTCGTGTCCCCAGCGATCACGCTCGGTACGCCACAGTAGATCCGCCTGAGCCGTGTGACGCACGACGATCACGGTGTCGACACGCGGGGGCGTGGTGACGAGTGCAGAAGCAATCGCCGTGCGGATGCGGCTCGCTTCGGCGGAACTGAGTCCGCTCAGGCTTTCGAGCGCACGACCGACACCACGCATGATGTCCGAACGCTCAAGCGTGATTTCATTGGCCACCACACGCTCGGCACCCTCGAGGATGCGCGCTGACTGATGGGCATCGAGACCGAGCGATTCGAGAGCCTGCGCGACAGCACGCACCGCCTGCTCGGCCGGAACGTAGCCGTCTAGAGCGGGGTCGGTGTAGGCCTCCTTGAAGGCCACGATCTGCGCGTTGCGATAACCGCCGTCTGCAGTGATGACCACTCGTGCGCCAGCATTGTGAATGCGATCCGACAGCGTCTTGTCGCTGAAGCCGCCGAACACCGGCGTGTACACGATGCCAAGCCGCTTGCAGGCCTCGGTCCAGTACACCTGCTCGGGAATGTTCGGCATGTTGATCGCGATGCGATCGCCGGCGTGCAGCCCGAGATTGCGCAAGGCAAGCGCGCAGCGTGCCACTTCGAGCAGCAACTGCTTGCGCGACACCGAATACGAGACCACCGGTCCACCGCGGCCACCATCCTGGGACTGATCCCAGCGATCGCCCTCGAACCACAGCGCAGCCTCGGCACCGTGTCCTTCGAGGACGTGGCGATCTATTTCATTGAAGCAGGCATTGGTGAGTGCGCCACCGAACCAGCGATAGAACGGCGCTTCGCTGGAATCGAGTGCGGTGTGCCACGGTCGATAGCCCTGCGGCAGTGCCGGCTGCACGGCTTGCAACGTGCGGGCATCGAAGCCATGCCACTGACCGCTCGCGGCATCGAGGCGGATCCACGCACCCTGATCGCCGACGGTAGGCTCGAACCAATGCAGTTCACGACAGGCGATGTCGCCGTGATAGGCACCGGGATCGCTCTGACAAGCGGTACGTGCCGCTTCCCAGGCTGAACGCGTGGTGAGGTGATTGACGTGCGCAGACGGTGGGGTAACCGCCACAGGAGCCGGGGCCGGTTCCTTGGACCCGATCGACATCGACATGCAGATTCTCCGACCCCCGATGGCAATCTAGCATCAACTCCTGTGAAATACGCCTTGTAAAAATTCACGGTGACGCATGCTGATCGAGCGACTATGGCCCGCCAATGCGTGGCGTAATTACCACTATCTGATCGCCTGCGAGGAAACGGGCGAGGCTCTAGCGGTCGATCCGCTCGACTGGTCGCTATGCCTCGAAGTCGCCCGAACGCGGGGTTGGACCATCCGGCAGATCCTCAATACCCACGAGCACGGCGACCACGTCGGGGGCAACGAAGCGCTGCAGACCGCCACCGGCTCGAGGGTGCTGGCCCATGCAGGCGCCGCCGGGCGGATTCCGGGCATGACCCAGGCGCTTAGGGGCGGCGATGTGATCCGTGTCGGGCGCAGCGTTGAATTGCGCTGTCTCGATACGCCCGGGCATACCCGTGCGCATCTCTGTCTGCTCGCCGAGGGCAACCGCAGTCAGGACGCGCCGGCGCTGATCTGCGGCGACACCCTGTTCGGTGCCGGCGCCGGCAATTGCCACAATGGCGGTGATCCGGCGCTGCTGTACGCCACGTTCGTCGACGTGCTCGCCCGCCTGCCCGACACCACGCGTGTGTTCCCGGGACACGATTACCTCGCGCGCAACCTCGCCTTCACGCTGGATCGGGAGCCGCAGAACAGGGCCGCGGCCAACACGCTCGCGACGCTCGGCGAACATCAAGGGGATGCCGCGCCCGTGACGACACTCGGTGAAGAAAAGCGTATCAATACCTTTTTCAGATTGACCGAGCCGCAGGTGATCGCGGGACTGCGCACGGCCTTTCCTGATCTGCCTGACACACCGGATGCGCGAACCGTGTTCCTGAAGCTGCGTGAGCTGCGCAACCGCTGGTGATCAGCGTCGCTCGAGCAGATCGATGCGCAAGCCCGCGGGTGAAGTGAGGGTCGCCATGCGCGCGGTGCCGAAAAGACTCGTCACCACACCATGATCGATCGGCGCTGCGCGCATCGCGCCGGTGGAAGCCGAGCGCTGCAGCGCCGCCGCGCGTTCGAGTACGGCGGCCACGTCCGAAACGAAAAACGTCACCGAGAGCAACCCCCGTGCAGGCGCCTTGGCCCGCGGGTACAGGTCGGCGCTTTGCACGCCTTCGTATTGCACGATTTCGAGTCGGCCATAGTCGTAACCGCGATCGCCGAAAATGCGTACATCGAGCGCACCGCCCGCCGGCAAGCCGATGGTCTGCTCCACGGCTGCGCCTGCGAATCGGTGGTACGAGGTTTCATCGAGACCGAGCACGGACTCGAAGAAGAGTTTCTCGCGCTTATTGTCGGCGGAAATGGCGACGATCTGCGGTGCGACACCATACCCTTGCGGGCTCACAGGCTCCGGCTTGCCCTGCTGCTCGAGAAACACGAGGTTCACCGCATCGGGACCCGGCAGGTGAACTTCGTCGACAACTACGCCGTCGGTCTCGAAACGACCGATTTTCGAACGGAAGCGATAGCCGGCTGATTCGAGCTCGGCGTAGCGGGCAAAGATATCGCGCACGGCGATGTCGATACTCTTCGGCACGAGGTCGGTAGGCGATGCGCCGTCGCGTACGGCAGGGCCCGGAATGCGAAACCGCACCAGGTGTACGCCGCCCTGCTGCATGCCAGGCGTCAACAGCAGCGCCTGGTCGATGATGGCATCGTCGCTGACGCCCCAAAGCCGCGCGAGACCCGGATCGGTGCCCTGACGGCGCACGACGATCTGCATGCCGAAACGCTGTGCCCACAGACCCAGCGCCTGATCCATATCGGCGACGCTCAGCGTCACGTAGGCATACGCCTTGGGGTTGGCTGGGTTGGGTGGCACGAGAAATTCCTCCGACGATGCGCCGAGCCGACCTTTGGCAGCAGCGGGTGCGCCGCCCGCCGAGCAGGCCGCAAGAACGAGGCTCGCACTGATCACAAGACACACTGCCAACGCTCGCATCGGGTCAGTATAGTGCGCCGCATGACAGAGTTTTACCGCCGCGGCTTTCTCGTCTTGACCGTGGTCGTCCTGGGTTACGCGGTGTGGCAAATCCTGACCCCCTTCTGGGGCGCGCTCGCGTGGTCGATCGTGCTCGCCGTGCTCATGGCACCGTTGCAGTCTCGCCTGGCCGGCGCCTTCGGCAACCGCCCGAGCGCCGCAGCAACGGTGCTCACGGTACTCACGCCCATCGTCGTATTCGCGCCGCTCGTGCTGCTCGGTGCCACGTTCATCGAGCAGGGTCGTACCCTGATCTACGATTTGCAGCACAGCGCCTGGCGCATCGACGGCGACACGCTCAACCGATTCGAAGAGTATCCGGTGCTCGGCCCTCTGCTCGCCGATGTCATCGCTTTGCTCGACCTCGAGGGCAGCCAGATCACCGGCTTCTTCGTGACGATCGGTCAAACCTTCCTGCGCTACGCAGCGAGCCTCGGCAGCAGCATGGTCATCGGCGCGCTCGGCACCACCGTCGCCTTCCTGCTGATGCTGTTTCTGCTCTTCTTCATGCTGCGGGACGGCCGGCAGATGCTGCAGCGTCTCGGCAACCTCGTACCCATCGACCGCGAGCATCGCGAGCAGATGGTCGCGCTAATCGCCAACACCACCCGTGCGGTGGTGTACGGCTCCGGCCTCACGGCCCTGCTGCAAGGCCTGCTGATCGGCATCGCGTTCGCGATCGTCGATCTGCCCTCGCCCGTGGTGTTCGGCGTGCTCGCTGCGCTGTTCGCGTTGCTGCCTGCAGGCGGCACAGCCTTCGTTTGGATACCGGCCACCTTGGCGCTCGCGGGCATGGGTCGCAGTGGTGCAGCGATCTTCATGTTGTCGTGGGGCGCTTTCGTCTCGATCGTCGACAATTTCATCCGTCCGTTGCTCGTCTCCAAACAGGCCCATGTTTCGACGCTCGCGGTATTCGTTGGTGTCATCGGGGGAGCCGCGGCCTTCGGTGGCGTCGGTCTCGTCGTGGGTCCGGTGGTGCTGACCTTGGTCTCCGCACTACTGCGTTTTGCGGAAGAAAAACGGCTCGGTCAGAGCGACTGAAAGCCGCTAGAATTCGCGGCCCCATGGACCTTTCCCCGATCCTCAACCCGCTGAACGAAGCGCAGCGCGAAGCCGTGACCGCGCCCATCGGTCCCGTGCTCGTGCTCGCCGGCGCGGGCAGCGGCAAGACCCGCGTGCTCACCCACCGCGTCGTCTGGCTGGTGCAGGCTGAAGAAGCCTCGATCCATAGCATCGTCGCCGTGACCTTCACCAACAAGGCGGCCGGCGAGATGCGCGCCCGCATCGAGACGCTGCTTGGCATGCCCGGCGCAGCGCTGTGGATCGGCACCTTTCATGGCATCGCGCATCGCTTGCTTCGGCTGCACTGGCGTGAGGCGGGCCTGCCACAGACCTTCCAGATTCTGGACGGCGACGATCAACTGCGACTCATCAAGAAGCTGCTCAAGGCACAGGGCCTCGACGAGACCCGCTGGGTACCGCGCGATGTGCAGTACTTCATCAACCAGAACAAGGACGAAGGCATGCGTCCGAAGGCGCTGAAGGACGGCAACGATCCGACCCGGCGCCAACTGGTCAAGCTCTACCAGGATTACGAGGACACCTGCCAGCGGGCAGGCGTGGTCGATTTCGCTGAATTGCTGCTGCGCGCCTTCGAACTGTGGCGCGACCAACCCGAGTTGCTCGGCCATTACCGACGCCGCTTCCGCCACGTGCTGATCGACGAATTCCAGGACACGAACACCATCCAGTACGCATGGATGAAGTTGCTCGTGGGCTCGGATGGTGCGCCGTTCGCCGTCGGCGACGACGATCAGTCGATCTACCGCTGGCGCGGTGCTCGGGTCGAAAACCTGCAAACGTTCCGCCGCGATTTCCCGCAGGCCAAGCTGGTGCGACTGGAGCAGAACTACCGCTCGACCGGCACCATTCTGGAGGCGGCCAACGCGCTCATCGCCCACAACAGCGGTCGACTCGGCAAAAACCTGTGGACGAGCGGCAGCAAGGGCGAACCGATCCGGTTGTATGCCGCCTTCAACGAGCGCGACGAGGCGGAGTTCGTGCTGCAGCGCATCAAGGACTGGGTCGCGCGTGGTGGCAACCGCCGTGATATCGCCATCCTCTATCGCTCGAACGCCCAATCCCGCGTATTTGAAGAAGTGTTCCTCTCCGCTCGCATACCCTACAAGGTGTACGGCGGCCTGCGCTTCTTCGAGCGAGCCGAAATCAAGGACGCACTCGCGTATCTGCGCCTCGTCTCGAGTCGCCAGGATGACACCTCCTTTGAGCGCGTCATCAACCTGCCGACGCGCGGCATCGGTGCCAAGAGTCTCGATGTCATTCGCGAGCAAGCCCGCACAGATCAATCGTCGTTGTGGACAGCCGCCACCCGCTGCGTAGCCAGCGGTTCACTCGGCGCCAAGGCCACCGCTGCGGTGCACGGCTTCCTGCAACTCATCGAGAGGCTGGCAGGCGACACTCGCACGCTGGCCCTGCACGAAATCGTCGATCAAGTCATCAACGCCAGTGGCTTGCTGGAAAACTATCGCAAAGAAAAAGCCGAGCGCGGCGAAGCCCGGGCCGAGAACCTGCTCGAACTCGTCTCGGCCGCACGTGGCTTCGAACCTGAGGGCGTCGATGGCGAGCAACTGCCGCCGCTCGAGGCCTTCCTCGCTCACGCCGTACTCGAATCCGGCGAGGGCCAGGCCGAGGCTTGGGAGGATTGCGTGCAGATGATGACCCTGCACACGGCAAAAGGTCTCGAGTTCCCCATGGTGTTTCTCGCGGGTCTCGAAGATGGGCTGTTCCCGCACCAACGTTCGCTCAACGATCTCGACAGTCTCGAAGAAGAGCGTCGTCTTGCCTATGTCGGAACCACCCGCGCGATGCAGCAGCTGTACCTGACGTATGCCGAGCAGCGCCGCCTGCATGGCATCGACAGCTATGGCATGCCGTCCCGCTTTATCAAAGAAATTCCCGAGGAGCTTCTCGAGGAAGTACGCCCGCGCGTGCATGCTTCGCGAGGCCTGAACCCGTACTCGCGCGATGCATACTCACGCGATCGATTCAGCAGCGACGACTCGGCGGCCCGCCCCGGGCGCAGTGGCCCGACGGCGCTGCGCGCCGATCCTGTGGCGCCTGGCATGAAGCTCGGTGCCCGGGTCCGTCACGCCAAATTCGGCTCCGGCGTCATTCTCAACATCGAGGGACAGGGTCCCCATGCCCGCGTACAGGTGAACTTCGAAGGGGCCGGCAGCAAGTGGCTGATGCTGCAGTACGCGAACCTCGATCCGGTGTGAGCCTGCAACGAAGCGCTGCGGTACACTGCCGCGCGCATGAACGCCTTCCATAGCCAGCTGGCTGCCGCCAGCGCTGCCGCCGAATCACTCGTCTGCGTCGGTCTCGATCCCGAAGTCGAGCGCTTCCCTGCCCACCTGCGCGCCCGTCCGAATGCCATCCTGGCCTTCAATCGCGCCATCATCGACGCTACCGCGGATCTCGTCTGCGCTTACAAGCCGCAGATCGCGCATTACGCCGCCGTCGGTGCCGAGGACCAGCTGCAGGACACGCTGCGCTACATCCGTGAGAGGGCGCCGGGTGTACCCATCATTCTCGATGCCAAACGCGGCGACATCGGCAGTACCGCCGAAAAATACGCGCGCGAGGCATTCGAGCGATACGGGGCCGATGCGGTCACCATCAACCCCTACCTCGGACGGGACTCGGCCGAGCCGTTCCTGCAATACGCGGACAAGGGCATCGTCATCCTCTGTCGCACCTCGAACGCAGGCTCGGGAGAGTTCCAGAACCTGCAGGTCGGGGACCGAAAGCTCTACCAGATCGTCGCCGAGCGGGTCGCCGGTGAGTGGAATTCTCGGGGCAACTGCTTGTTGGTCGTCGGCGCCACCTATCCGGGTGAGCTCGCCGACATTCGCGCGCGAACCGGCGAGATGACCTTCCTGGTTCCCGGTGTGGGCGCCCAAGGCGGCGACGTCGATGAGGCCGTGCGCAACGGCCGTGCGAAGCAGGGAGCCGGTCTCGTGATCAACTCTTCACGCGGCATTCTTTACGCGGGGTCAGGAGAAGACTTCGCGGCAGCGGCGCGACGTGCGACACTCGATTTGCGCGCCGCCATCACTCAGGCGCTACGGCGTCCCTGACGCCGATCGTTCGTCCGGGGGGATCGATGATCAGACTGTCTCGCTACCAATGGACCGTGCTGTTCGCCGCATGGCTCGGCTGGGGCTTCGATATTTTCGATGGGCTGCTCTTCAATTACGTCGCACCCAACGCCATCCCCACCCTGCTCGATCTGCCGCTCGGCTCGGCCGAAGCGCGCGCCGCCACGCTGTATTGGACCGGTCTCATCACCGCCATCTTTCTGGTCGGCTGGGCCGTCGGAGGCGTGCTGTTCGGTCCGATCTCGGATCGCTACGGCCGTCGTCGTGTGCTGATGATGACGATGGTGCTCTACGCGGTCGGCACCGCAGCCTGCGCCTTCGTCACCAGCATCGAGCAACTCATCCTCTGTCGCATCATCGCGAGCCTTGGGATCGGCGGTGAGTGGGCCGCCGGCTGCGCCCTGGTGGCCGAAGCCGTACCTGAAGATCAGCGCGTCGAAGCCGGAGCGCTGCTTTACACAGCTGCACCTTTCGGCTTATTCCTGGCCACGTTCGTCAACGCCCAGGTTGCTGGCAACTGGTTCAGCGACATGCCTGAGGTGTCTTGGCGCTACGTGCTGATCTTTGGCCTGCTGCCCGCAGCGGCCGCGTTCTTCGTGCGCCTCTTCATCAAGGAACCCGAACGCTGGCAGCATGCTGCGACGAACGCGGCACCGCCCAGGATCAGGGAGTTGTTCTCGCCCGAGCTCTGGCCACGTACGCGCAGCGCGCTGCTCACCACCATCGTTGCCTTGCTGACCTGGTGGAGCTGCAACGCCTTCATTCCGGTGGTGGCGGCGAATCTCGGTCAGATCGAAGCCGCACAGCTCGGTCTCGACAAGACGGCCGCCAGCATCCTCATCGAATCCTGGAAAACCCAAGCCACGACGATCTTCAACGTCGGTGGCCTGATCGGCACCCTGCTGACCATTCCGCTTGCCAAGCGCCTCGGACGGCGACCGATGTTCATCGCCTACTTCGCGCTCTCGGCCGCCGCGCTGCTGGCGACGTTCGGTCTCGATCTGGCACCGCAGATGCGGCTCTACATGTACTTCTTCATTGGTCTGACGGTGTTCGGTGTATTCGGCGCCTTCACGTTCTATCTACCGGAGCTGTTCCCGACGCGACTACGGGCCACGGGCTCGGGCTTCACCTACAACATCGGTCGCATCCTGGCCGCGGGCGGACCCTTCCTCGTCGGCAGCATCGCGGCGGCCGGTGCCGGCAACCCCGCCGTAGTATTCAACACACTGTTCCTGGTCGGCTTCGTGCCGCTCGTCGGTTTGTTGGCGATGGGCTGGATCATCGAGACCCGCGGTCAGACGATGCCGGATTGACGAGATGAGCTGGATTCATGACGCCATCATCGGACTGGTCGAGGGTCTGACCGAGTTCCTGCCGATTTCGAGCACGGGGCATCTCATCATCACCCGCTCCCTGCTCGATCTCGAGGATCAGATCGGCTTTCGGCAGATGATCGTCGTGCAGGGTGCCGCCATCCTCGCTGTGTGCTTCGAGTATCGAGCGAGGCTGTGGCACACGGCTCGCACGCTGCACGCCGACCCTGCCTCCCGCGGCTTCGCACTCAATCTGTTTCTCGCCTTTCTGCCGGCGGCACTCGCAGGCCTCGCTTTCGAGGACACGATCCGCAGTGTGCTGTTCTCACCGATCCCGGTGGCGACGGCGCTCGTGGTGGGTGGCGTACTCATTCTTTGGGCGGAGAAGCGCCCGCACGAGGAACGAGTTCGCAGCGTCGATGAAATACGACCCATGGATGCGCTGCGCGTCGGTCTCTTCCAGATGCTCGCACTGGTTCCAGGCACCAGCCGCTCGGCCGCCACGATCCTCGGCGGCCTGTTTACCGGACTCGATCGACGCACGGCGGCGGAGTTTTCTTTTTTCGTCGCTATTCCGGTGATGTTCGCGGCCACCGGCTACAAGCTGCTCGATGCGCGCGAACCGCTGACTGCCGGCGAGCTGCAATCGATGCTCATCAGCGGTGCGGTAGCTTTCGTCGCTGCGCTGCTCGCAATCCGCTTCCTGCTGCGCTTTGTCAGCCGCCACTCGTTCGCCGCCTTCGCCTGGTACCGAATCGCTCTCGGCGGCTTCATCCTGCTCAGCTGGCAGCAGGGCTGGGTCAGCTGGTAGAGCTGCCCTCGCTGCGCTCTGCCGCGACGAACACGGGGTAGGGGCCGAGGAACAACAGCAGCACGGCACCGGCCACGAACATCCCGGCCGCAGCGAGCAACATCGGGTCGTAGCTCCCCGTGGTGTCCCGCACCCAGCCATAGAGCGAGGCGGAGATGGCCGTGGACAGGCCGAAAGCCATGTACAACACGCCGTAGATCTGGCCGTAGCTGCGCATACCGAAATAGCGACCCGCGAGATAGGCGATGAGATCCGTCTCGGCGCCCGATGCAAATCCCATCAGAAATGCAGCCGCCACGGCGAGGGTCAACGACAACGGCGCATCACCCATCAGCACCCAGCAAGATAGCGCCGGCAGACACAGGATCGGCAAAGTGACAAGCGGTGCCCAGAACCGATCCAGCAGCAAGCCGGTGATGATGCGGCCGGCGAAAATCGACAGGCCGAATACGCTCATCACGGCTGCGGCGCTCGTTCGATCAAACCCACGGGCGGCGAGCATCGAGGGCAGATGCACCAGCGCACCGGCATAGGCGATCGAGACGAGGGCGATGGAAATCCAAAGAATCCAGAAACGCTTCTCGCGCATCGCCTCACCCACCGTTCGTCCCGGCAGTTCCGCTGCACCCACGGCCGCCACTTCCGGCGGCCGCTCATGATCGCGCGGCTCGCGGAACCACAACAAGCCGAGAGGCAGCGCCACCGCCAGCGGCAGCAATGCCAAAAAGGCGAAGCTGCCGCGCCAGCCGACCTGACCGATCAACTGGGTAGTGATGAACGGCAGCAACATTGCCGAGACGCTCGTGCCGACGAGCGTCAGACCGAGCGCCAAACCGCGCTGCCGGAAGAACCACAGGTTGATGGCGCGCGACCAGGTGATCGGCGTCGAACCGATACCGAACAGGCCGATCATCGTCCACAGCGCATAGAACCAGAGGAGATCGCCCGGAATCACCGAGAACGAGGCGAATATCAGCCCGAAAATGGTCAGCGAACCGAGCGCCACCTTGCGCACGCCGTAGCGATCCGCCAACCAGCCAAACGCCGGCGCCAGCAGAGCGCCCAGTACGCCGTAGATGGTGATGCCGAAACTGATTTCGGTGCGTGTCCAGCCGAATTCCTGCTGCAGCGGATCGATGAAGAAGCCGATGGTGTTGAACGGCAGCGGTGAGGCACCGAAGGCCACGCCCAGCAACGAGGCGACGAGCACTTTCCAGCCGAGACGGAATTCGCTGCGACCCGCCGCACCGGGCGGTGATACAGAGGTTTTCGCATTCATGGTGCAGGCAAGCATACCCTGCCGCCCCTATTCGGTGGGCCGGGTTGGGAGTACCCTATCCCACCTTATGAAGATCGTGATCCTCGGCGCCGGACAAGTCGGGCGCACGGCCGCATACCAGCTGGCCCGTGAGGAAGCCAACGAAGTTACCGTCGTCGACACCAACGAAGAGTTGCTGCGCGATCTGCAGGATCGGCTCGATATCCGAACCGTGGCGGGTCACGCCTCTTTTCCGACGGTGCTCGAAACTGCCGGTGCTCGCGATGCCGACATGCTGATCGCGCTGACGAGCTCCGACGAAGTGAACATGATGGCCTGCGAAGTTGCCTACACGCTCTATCGCACGCCGACCAAGATCGCCCGCATCCGCTCACCCGAGTACACCCGCCACCCGAAGCTCTTCAGCGCCGAGGCGCTGTCGGTCGATGTGTTCATCAGCCCGGAGCAACTGGTCACCGAGTACATCGAGCGGCTCATCCGTTATCCGGGTGCCTTGCAGGTGCTCGACTTCGCGGGCGGTCGCGTTCGACTCGTCGGCTTGTCTGCCCGCCGCGGCGGCCTGCTGGTCGGCCAGGCGCTGCGCAGCCTGCGCGAGCACATCCCGAATACCGAAGCGCGCGTGGTAGCGATCTATCGCAACGGACGCAGCATCGCCACCGAGGGCGATACGGTGATCGAAGATGGCGATGAGGTGTTCTTCCTCGCCGGCCGGGATGACATCCGGCAATTCATGGCGGAGATGCGCAAGGAAGAAAAGCCTGTGCGGCGTGTCGTGATCGCCGGCGGCGGTCACATCGGCTTTTCGCTCGCGCGGCAACTTGAGGCCAACAACCAGGTCAAGATCATCGAGCGCGATCCACGTCGCGCCCGCAAGATTTCCGAAAGCTTCACGAGCGCCATCGTGCTCGAGGGCGATGCGGCGGATGAGGAACTGCTCGTCGAGGAGAACATCGACAGTTGCGATGCCTTCGTCGCGCTCACCAACTCCGAGGAAGCGAACATCCTCTCCGCCATGCTTGCCAAGCGCCTCGGCGCGGCGAAGGTGATGGCGCTGATCAACAAGCCGTCCTATGCGGAACTCATGCAGAACGGCAGCATTGATATCGCCATCTCGCCGCAGACGATCACCATCGGTTCGTTGTTGACGCACGTGCGGCGTGGTGACGTGGTGCAGGTCCACTCGCTGCGTCGCGGCGCCGC